>JAQUQM010000109.1 GCA_028716085.1 Dehalococcoidia bacterium
CTTATCCTTGGCGAGGGGCCGGAGCTGGCCGCTTACCACCGTAGCCAGGACCGTAAAGAAGAAGGCGAAGGGAATCAGGTAGCACAGGAAGATGAGGAAATGCAGGGAGGACATGGGTTTCACAGCAAAGACCCAGAAGCGGTAATCTACCTTGAACAGCCAGTCCGTGAAAGCCAGCGTCGAATAAGCTATGAAAGCAATGGCGACGGCAAGCAGGAATGACTTGCCTATTTTAGCCCAGTCCAGCGCTGTGCCCCAGCTAAGGCCGTAGTTGCTGCCGTTGGCGCCCGTCTTACGATTGAAGACAAAGTGCCAGATCACGAATAAGACCAGTGCGATCAAGCCGTTCAGCACCGCCCAGATCATAATCTGGGTGGTGATGCCTTCGGGGAAGAACGGCAAGGCTGCGCTTACGGGATCCCAGCCGAGCTTGATGGGCAGCTCGGTGAAGGGGAAATATGTCAGGACGGGGAGGATCACCAGGATGGCGGCGCAGATCCACCAGCCGATGCCCTTGGCAGGTTTCGGCTCAGCGGGTGCTTCCACCAGGCCCTGGAAGAAATTCAGGGACAGGAGCAGTTTGCCGACCGGGAAGAGCAGTAAAACCATGCCGATGAGGGCGATCAGGTTGCCGATCTCCTTCCAGTACCATATCTGGTCGGCAGGCGGTAATCCGTTGCCTCCCTCCAGGGTAGCCTGGAACCATTCGACGGCGTCGCCGATGGCCTCGGTGGACATATGATCCCAGGGATGCGTGCAGCGAGGCATATACAGCTTGCGGGCTGTGCCATCCGCAATTGAGCCGTACAGCTGACCTACAACAACATCGTCCTTGGTGTTGAAAAGGGTCTTGAGCTTGTCGCCTTTGACGATGTCCCTTGGTATGGCGGTAAGCCACATGAGCTGGGAGAACTCGTCCCATTCCGAATATACCAGGCCCAAGTTGCGCGGGAAGGTCGCGGTGCCATCCGGGGCCCCGTAGGTGCCGGTGGATGATCCCGCCAGGACCATAGCTTTGTAGCCGTCCTTATCGAGAGCGGCACAGAGCACGGAGGCCCAGCCTCCCATGGAGTGGCCTTCCAGACCGACATTATCGGGATCGACTATATCGAGGCTGCGCAGGTATTCAGCCATGCCTATGCCGCCGAATCCGCCGGCAAACGCGGGCGGATCGGAATAGCCGTGGCCGGTCTCGTCAAGCGCAAGAACCACATAGCCGCGCCGAGCGAACTCGATGGCAAAACCGTCCTGCGTTTCGCGGGCATTGATATACCCGTGAATGGCAACTATGCCTGGAGCAGGTTTTTTATTGGTAACGCCCTGCGGAACGTAGAGCAGGGCACTCCTGATTACGCCGTTGCTGCCCACAAAGCGAACGTCACGAACTTTGATTTTGCCCCAATCGGTCTGAGTCATGCATGCCAGCAGGTCTCCGACAAGTATGAGGCACAGGGCAATGGCGAGGATGATCCATGTACGTTTAGTTGAATTTGCCATTTACACTTCTTCCTCCTTTAATTAGTGTGGGATTCGCATGGAAAAAAAGACGTTTGATGCAATTAGAAGGTTTAGCGGTGGTAATGGTTGAACATGCGAAAGGTATTAGATCCGCTTTAAAAGATTCTCACCTCCCTCGACTTGTCAGTCGATTCAATATTGTTTGTAAAAATACACGCCCTAATACAAAGTGCCGTACAACTTAAATTGAAATGCAGGTAAGAACGAAGACCGCCTTACCGCCTCACCAACATACTATTGTAACATCGTATTTTAGTATGTCAATACACGTATACGCTATAAGACGGGCTGCGCTTCCGTTTTTTTGAAAGCGCGCCTGTGCCTGTATCTGCTATAATTGCCTCTGCAAGCAAGATTGAAGGAGTGTTATGCACCAGATTTTCAGCGATGAGTTCCGGCCCGGGGGGATAATCGACAATCCGTCCGAGGACAGGTTGCGGGAATGGGCGCTGGAGCAGGGCGGGATTTTATCCGAGTTCGGTAACCTCACCGTTACGACAAAGGTTCGTAACCGTATCGCCAAGTTTACCGAGATAGTTATGGGCGATCCCGACCAGGAATATGTGCAACTGGTACACGACGTTTTGGAATATCTGAGGGATAAGGAAATTATCATGCTGGATCGCGTGATGTGCCAGAAACAGGGCTACAAGAAAAGGTGCCGCATCTATGTTACCGCCGAATACCCGCGTATACCCCTCATGTGGGGCAATACGCTGTTTCCCGCCGAGTACGGCGAGCCCGACTTCGTCACCATTACGGTCGCCGAGTGGCCGGAAAAGAAAGTGCTGGTCTTTCCGGAGGAGGGCACAACGCTGATCCTGGGCAGCGATTATAAGGGAGAAAATAAGAAGGCCATGCTGCGCCAGGTGATGTACTGGGCCAAGAAGGAAGGCAACCTTGGCCTGCATGCCGCCAGCAAGATACTCCGTGTAATGAAGGACGGCAAGCTGACCGATAAGGGATTTCTCCTGTTCGGGCTGAGCGGTACGGGGAAGACTTCACTTGCCTGCCATTCGCACTGGCTGCGCCCTCCCGAAAGGGTGATCATCCGCCAGGATGATGTCGTGATATTGAAATCAGACGGCAGCGCCGTGGGCACTGAGGAATCCTTCTATATGAAGACCGATGCGCTTGAACCTGCCTCACAACCGTTGCTATATGCTGCCGCCATCAGCCCGCGGGCGATACTGGAGAACGTCCATGTCGACCCTGTAACAGGCAAGGTTGATTTCTTCGATGCTACGCTAACTTCCAACGGCCGAGCCATGATTAAGAGGCGTGACATAGCCTTTACCGATGCCGATGTCGACCTGGATCGGGTGGATTACATGATATTCATCACCAGGCACAACGAGATTGTACCGCCGGTAGTGAAGCTTTCCCCTGAATGGGGGGCGGCCGCCTTTATGCTGGGCGAATCGGTGGAAACTTCCGCAGGCGACCCTGCCGAGGCGGGCAAGCAGCGCAGGGTTGTCGGCACCAATCCTTTTATCGTGGGTTCGGAAGAGGAAGAAGGCAACATGTTCCTGGATATACTGAAGCGTAACCCGCACATGCAGTGTTTTCTTTTAAATACAGGCAAGGTCGGGGGAATGGCCAACGGACAGAAAATAACCGTCTTCGACTCTGTAAAAATTCTGGAAATGATAGCCAGGGACAGGATAAAGTGGAAGAAGGACGATTTCTGGGGCTACGAAGTGCCCACAGAAATTCCCGGGCTGGATATGACCCGTTTCGACCTCAGTAACTATTACTCGGAAAACAAAATCAAGCTACTGAGCCGGAATTTAAAACAGGAAAGGCTGGAATGGCTGGGCAAGTTTGAAAACCTCGATAAAGGCGTTATTCAAGCCCTGAATCCGTAGTTTTCGTCTTTACCGCGCTGCCTTCTTCTGATAATCGCTCTTATCTTTTTCGTACTGGCTGTAGTATTCGGCAACCATATCACGGATGGGAAGGTGGTACGGGCATCTCTCTTCACATTCGCCGCACTGGGTGCAGGAGGAGGCTTTTTCCATAAGCATCGCCCAGAAGCTGGAAAATATCTGGTGCGGGGGCAGGCGCATAACCAGGCTGGGATATATCATCACCGTTGATATGGCGATCCCTTCCTTGCAGGGCTGGCAGTAATCGCAGCGGTGGCAGAACCTTGTGCCAAGCTGCTGCTTGAGCTGTTGCATTTGCTGCCGCTCCTCTTCGCTCAATTGCTGGGGCCCGTTCAATATGGAAATGATCTCTTCTATCTCCTGCGGCTTTTCTATGCCCGGGATGGTGACAACATCGGGAAACTGGAAAAGGAATTTAAAGGCAATCTTGGCATTGGTTATCATGCCGCCCGCCAGTGGTTTCATGTCTATGAAGCCGACATCATGCTGCCTGGCAACCGCTAGCAGTTCAAGGCCCTCTTTGTCGGTAACGAAGTTGAAAGGGAACATAACGGTTTCGAAGCGGTCCGAGGCAACTGCTTTTTTAGCCACGTCTATCTGGTGGGAGGTGATGCCGATGTGTTTGATTTTGCCGGCGCGCCTGGCTTCTTCCAAAACCGACAGGGGTCCTTCGGGATCGAGGACGATATCCAGGGATTTTGAATCGCCTATGCTGTGGAACTGGTAGAGGTCTATGGCTTCAACGTCGAGTTGCCTGAGGCTCTGTTGCAGGTGCTTGGCGACTCCTTCACGGCTGCGCGATAGGGACTTGGTCGCCAGTATCAACCCTTCCCTTCTTCCCTTGATGGCTTTGCCGATCCGCTCCTCGCTTGTCGTATAGCCGTTGGCGGTATCGATGAAGTTTACGCCCAGATCCAGGCATCTTGTCACAACGGCAACAGCTTCATCTTCGGACAGTCTCTGGATCGGGATTCCCCCGAATCCCACCCGAGTCACCATCATGTTGGTTTTGCCCAGTCTGATCTTTTCCAGGGTGCTTACTCCACAGGCTGCAGTCCACGACTGCCTCAGAACTTTATTACGGTACGGGTCTGCGCCGTCTAACCCATCACCGCTTTTTGCAGTGTTTTTTCACTTGATGGCGTGGTGAGGGCAATGATGCGGTCGTTTTCCCTGATCAATGTATCGGCGCCGGGTATACGCGGCCTTTCCCCGTCACGCATCACCAGCGCCACCGTCGTATCGGCGGGAAGGCGCAACTGGGCGATGGACTTGCCCACCGCAGGCGAGTCCCTGGCCACCAGCAGTTCAACCACCTCCTCCATCTGGCCGCTCATTGTGAGCAGATGGATCAACGGGTGCGCAGGTATCTCCTGCTCCACATGCTCGAGGATGGTATTGGTTACGGAAATGCTGGCATCAACTCCCAGCTTGGTAAAGATTTTATCATTGGAAGGATTGTTCACAAGCGCAATAGTGCGGGGAACTTTGAAGCGGTACTTGGCTACCTGGCATGCCACCAGGTTATCCTCATCCTGGGCTGTGGTGGCAATGAGAACATCGGCGCGATTCAATCCGGCATCGGAAAGCATCGCTGTTTCACAGCCGTCGCCGCGCATACAGCAGCTTCCAAGCTCATCCTCCAGCCGTTCGCATTTTCTGGCGTCTTTTTCAATAATAAGTACTTCGTGACCCTCACCCAGCAAAGCTTTGCCCAGGTAATAGCCGATATTGCCTCCGCCGATGATGACAATATATAGGGGCTTCATTGTTTCTCCTGTTTCTCCAGCTTATTAAACAGGATATCAGCAAAGATCTCGGTGGGGCTCAGCGCTTCAAGTCCGAGTTGCTCGTAAATATCTTTACGCAGGGGATCATATATTCGGCAGATAACGCGCGGCACTTTAAATACTTGTTGCGCAATCTGTGCGGCCATTACGTTACGGTTGTCTCCCTGTGTGAGAGCTATGAAGGCGTCGGCTTCGGCTATGCCGGCTTTACGCTGTATCTCTTCATCCGTGCCGTTGCCGATCAAAGCAGTGCCGCTGAAACTGGGCGGCAGGCGTCTGAAGCTATAGGCATCGATGTCGAGCACGGTGACCGTATGGCCGGCGGCATCGAGCATTGCAGCCAGGGTGGCGCCTACACGGCCGCAGCCCATGATGACTATGGTCTGGTTATTCGATTTTACGGCTTCGGTTCTCGGCATATAATTACCCTGCAGGGAGCTTCTTCAAGGACGAACGGTACGGCATGGCCCATGGTGAAGGATCCAAATCGTTTTTTATAATTCATGCTCATCACGATAACATCAACGTTATGTTGCCTGGCCACTTCAATTATCGCCGGGCCCACATCCCTGGCTTGTATGATCTCGGTTTCGACATCGAAATCCCTGTCCTGGGCGTATTCCTCGGCTTCCTGCAATACCTTTTCTGCGCTCTCCGCATCGGTATTAATTATAGCATCCACGGGCAACGCGCGGTTAACCTCTATGACGTAGACGATGTATATTTTGGCCTTCGATTTGCGCCCCAGTTTACAGGCGACCTCGACTCCGGTCTGGTCCACGCCGTTGCCCCTTGCCGCAACCAGGATCCTGTTAATTTCCATCTGAATCAATAACGCCTGTATCTGTGTTTATCAGGTTTGTATCAACCATATTTTACTACTAAATCAAACTAATTAAATGCCGGCCTGTAATTGCGGCTTTGATTCGCCTGGCTCCTCCTGTTCACCCTTTCCGCGTTTTTTCGTATACCAGTAGATTACTATTCCAAAGGCTACCCAGGCAAAGCCCACCCATCTGCTGTAAGGCTGCATAACTACAACCACCAACCATACAGCAACTGTACCGAACAGGCCCAGTAATGCAGCTACCGGAAGATAATAGCCTTTAAACTTGATATTCCAGTTAAGCCTGAACGGCCTTTCCTGGTCAGGATACCTGATGCGCAACGCTAGTATGGATGCATGGGCCAGCGAGAATGACATCATTGATCCGAAGGCATAAAGCCCGCCCAGGTTGGAATACATATCCGGGACAAAAAATCCGGGGGACTGCAACATAATGGAAATCCCTGCAAACAACATGATGGAGAGGTACGGTGTTTTGAACTTGGGATGCACCTTGCCCATGGTCTCAGGCAGCAACTTGAACCTGCTCAGGGAAAAGGCCAGCCTTGAGATACCCAGCAACCCTGCATTGGTGGCGATGAGCAGGATGGTTGCCGCCAGGACGGCTACCAGGACAGGCAGGAAGGCCTGTATCATGCCGATTAACCAGGCAAAGACAATCTGCAACGCCTGTGTATCAAACCATGCCGTCGCCAGCTCGAACGGATTAAGCCCGGTTGCAAGCTTATGCGCTATGCCGGCAATGGGGTCGGTTCCCCAATCATGGGCCAGCTCAGTGGGAGTCATGGTGGAAAAAGCAGAGACGGAGATCCCTGCGTACACCAGCAGGACGACGATAGTCATCAGTACCAGCGCCCTGGGCGCACGTACTTCCGGCTTCTTGGTCTCCTCGGCCATCTGCGAGATGGTTTCCAGGCCTGTGAAAGCGATGGCGGCTATGGCTATGCCGAAAAGCAGGTCCTGGGGCGCCGGCCAGTAGTTTGTAATTCTTTCAATGATAACTTGAGGATTGAAAAAGAATAACATGGCAAGTGCGATGAGAAGTGCCTGGGTTGCCAGGTCGAGTACAGCCAGTGTGATGTTAAGGATGGATGATTCTCTTACCCCCACCACATTGATTGTCATCAGGAAGGCTACGATCAGCATGGCGCAACTGGTCATGATAACGGGGGATGCCTTTAGCGGTAGCCAGAATAATCCCAGGTAGGAGGGTATACAGATAGCTGAGATGGATATCGTCACTATATACCCGAATATTAAGCCCCATCCGGCCATGAAACCTACAAAATCATTAAAAGCGTGGCGCGCAAAGCTGGATGAGCCGCCCGATTCGGGGTACATGGCTGTCCCCTCGGCGTAGGAGAGGGCTGTGAAGACGAAGAGCACGCCGGCTATGCCCAGTGCCAGCGGAGTGGCGCCCGCTGCCGCCAGCGCAACAACGCCGAGTGCGTAGTAAATTGAGGAGCCTACGTCACCGTAGGCAATGCTGAAAAGATGGGGCGTGCGCAGGACACGGCGTAGCGGCCTTATTTTCAGTCTTTTGGGGCGGCCGAACTTGTCGCCCGGCTTCAACTGCCAGCTGTTTTTCACGTTTAACGTATTTCAGGATAACTGATGGCAAATTGTAATCATGTGCTATTTTATTGTCAAGATGTTGCTGCATTTACTTCAAACACGTATCCCGATATTTCCGTTATTATTTATATACGTTGTTGAAAATAATGCATTGTAAGTTTAAAATGCTACAGCAATTTCAGTTTATTCTGCATTATAAAGAGGAGGTTATATCAGCATGAAATCATGGATCATAGTTATATGTCTTATCATTGTTACAGCCCTGATGCTGTCCGGCTGCGCAACGACGTCTGCACCGGTTTTACCGGCTGCAAAGGAAGTTGCCGTATCCTATACCTACGATGAATTCATGGCTCAGAAAAATATTACCAAGGATATCGAGGTGAAGATCGGAGAGAAGATCGTGGTAACCCTGCCCTCGAATTCCGCCTCGACCGGTTTCTCGTGGGATCAGAAAGCGGAGATAAGCGATCCGCAGGTACTGGAACAGACCAAGCACGAAACCGTTGCCCCCGCGGATACCAAGATGGTGGGAGCGCCCGGCGCGGATGTCTTCACATTCAGGTCTCTGGAACTCGGATTCAGCAAAGTTCTTCTCAAATATAGCCGTCCCTGGGAAGGTGGTGAGAAGGGAGAATGGACTTTCACACTCAACGTAACCGTTAAATAAATCAGGCTTTATTTCTTGATGCTGAAAGTATAAGCACAGGCGGCTATCATGGCTGCCGCGAAACCCATCAGTATCAGTATCTCAGCATATACGGGCAACACTGTGGCCATACCGCTCAGTGTTGCCCATCTCATAACATCGACGGAGTAGGTGAGCGGATTAAAGTAGCTCAGTATCCTAAGCCACTCAGGGGCTGATGTAAGAGGAAAGAGCGCGCCGCTGGTGAAAAACATAGGCATAATAACCAGGCTCATGATGAAATTGAATCCTTCCATGCTGTTCATCAGTGAGGCAATAAGCAGTCCCACACAGACCAGCCCTATGGCAATGACGACCATTATGGGGATCAGCATAGCAATTGATAGCGGTGAGAGTTGAATCCCCACAATGAAGGAAAGGGGAATATGATGAAACCCTGCATGAAGGCGCTGGTGCCGCTGCCCAGGGCCTTGCCTATGACAATGCTGGTACGTGAAACCGGCGCTACCATGATCTCCTTGAGGAAGCCGAACTCCCTGTCCCAGATAACGGATACACCCGACCATACGGAC
>JAQUQM010000110.1 GCA_028716085.1 Dehalococcoidia bacterium
ATAATCACCGAGAATAACGGAGGCTACGTTATCCTCTTCCAGGTTCAGTGCCAATCCCATAATGCCATGTGGGAAGGCGAGCAACTCATTATTTTTTGCTTTACGCAATCCCTGGATGCGGGCGACACCGTCACCAACCTGCACCACGGTTCCAACGTCTACCATGGTGGCAGTGGCACCGAAGTGCTCGATTTGTTCTTTTATTACCGATACTATATCTTTTTCTTGGGATTTCAATCTGCTCACCCCCTTAAAGGTTGTTTATTTCGTAGCTTCTACCAGGTCTTTCCTTAACAGGTCAAGCTTATTGCGGACACTGCCGTCAATAAGTGTATCCTCTATTCTTGCGACCATGCCGCCGAGTATAGAGGAATCGACCTGGAGCTTAACGGTTACTTTCTTTCCTGTTATCTTTTCAAGCTGACCTGCAATTTTTTGTTTTTCAGCGTCGTTAACGGCCACTGCCGTTGTCACCGTGGCGTGCTTGATACCACGGAAATTATCAAGAACTTTATCGTATTCATCGGATATTTGTTCAATGTTCTTCAATTTACCTTTGGAAATCAGCAGGTAGCATAAGTTAAGAACAAGATCGTTGGTCTTACCCAGCTTTTGTTTGACTAACTCCGCTTTAAGATTAAAAGGTACTTTGGGATTATCAATCAGGTCCGCGATTTGACGGTCATGCATCAATTCCGTGATCCTGCGAAGTTCTTTTTTCCACTCGTCCAGGTTATTCTTAGCCTGAGCAATCTCGAAGATTGCTTGTGCATATCGCCTGGCTGAAATTGTCGAAATCATTTATCTATTAGTCCTGCTTAATTTTGTTTAAAGGTTTTACTTTCTTCCAGAACATCGTCTATCAGTTTGCGATGTTTCTTGGCATCGACTGATTCCTTGATGACCTTTTCTGCGGCAAGTACGGTCAGATTGGCAAACTCCGTGCGCAAATCCGCAATAGATTTGTCACGTTCGAGTTTTATTTCATCCTTGGCTTTATTGATTATGATGTCTGCCTCCTTGCGCGCTCCTTCTTTGGCCTCTTCCTTTATTTTGTCGGCAATTTGCGAGGCCTGGGCAATGATAACCTGCCCCTCTTTGCGGGCGGCTTCGATGGCAGCTTTTATCTGTTCTTCGCTGCGGCTTGTCTGTTCCTTAATTTTCTCCGCCTGTTCCAGACTTTCCTTTATCTTAGCCTGTCTCTCGTCTAGCATTTTGAGAATTGGCTTATACAGGACCGCCGTGAGAAGGCCGAACAAAATGAGGAAATTGATCAGAAAAGCAACCAGCAGTTGTGGATTTATGCCGATACTTTCCATATTTACCTCAAACTTATAATCCTTTATTTTCTCGCCTGCGTGCTGCTTATTTGCTAGCAACGCATGTGGCTGTAGTTAACAGCCAAAGGATTGCTCTTTTTTTAGACGACCATGGCCAGAAGGATGGCGATAATCAGAGCATAGATGCCGATAGCCTCCGCAAGAGCGCCGATAAGGATCATGTTGGTCAGGATGGCGCCTCTGGCTTCAGGATTGCGGCCCAACGCCTGCATGGCGCCAAGTCCAATTAATCCAAGGCCGATGCCAGGTCCAAGCATTCCCAGACCGCCGGCAAGACCAGCACCTAACATTTTCATAGTTTCTGCGTCCATTTGTAAATCCTCCTTTATTACTTGAATACGATTAATGATGTTCTTCAGCACCCTCTTCGTGGTGCGGAGTTACCGCTAATACACCGAATACAAGTGTTAAGCCTGCGAAAATCATAGCCTGCAGAAAGCCTACCAACGTTTCAAGCCCGTAGAAAGGCACTGCGGCTACGAAAGGAACCAGGAAAGTCATAACCATAAGCAGGATCTCTCCGGCAGTCATATTGCCAAAAAGACGGAAGGTAAAGCTTATGATCCTGATGAAGTGGCTGACAATCTCAAGTATACCGATAAATATATTGAGAAAACCGTTGGCCAGATTGGTAAAGAACTGCTTAATTTTGCCCTTGAACAAACCAACGAATGCATCTCTCAGAACACCGAAATTAAAGAAACCGTCAATATACTTTAAAGGACCTATCTTGGTCATACCGAGGATTTCAATAAAGCAAAATGCAAATAGAGCTATTGATAAAGTTAAATTGATGTCAGTATTTGCAGCACGCAGAAGCGGAACAAATATTGCTCCCTCTTCTCCGTGTTCCCAGAAACCGATGGTGCCCCAGACTGGTATCAGCGCCAGCCAGGCATTGGTTATTACATAAAGGAATATGGTTCCCACAACCGGCAGGAATATCCTGGCGTTTTTCTCGCCGGAGACGCCCTGTATAAAATTGTACATGCCTTCGACAACTACTTCGGCAAAGCTCTGCAACCTGCCCGGAATTACCTTCATTTTACGTGTGGCAGCAAAAAATACGAGGAAAAGAATCAGAATTGTAATCCACGATGAGAGCAAAGTGTTGGTAATGGTAAATCCTCCCACGTGAAAAACCGCCTCTGACGGCAACTGAACGTGCGGTTTACCGACCTGCAGATAGCTTGGAACCTGGATATTAAGTAACCTGCTCCCCAGAGGCCCAATGACAAATGCAGTTAACAATAAGGCCAGTATGAAGATACCGAGAAGTACGCCTAATCTGCTGGAGCAACCGAGCTTATTCACTATCCTGCTCCTTATTAGAGTTCTTTTCCGTGCCGTCTGTTTTCTGGGCGGCTAAAAATTGTTTAAACATGCGATATAATCCGTAAATCGCGAGTATCGTTCCAAAAATAAACCCTATTAAAGTACAAAGTGGTCGGCTGTTCCATCTTTCGGGAGCATCCAACCACAGACCTAAAGCTGTTGGCAAGACAATACTGAGGGCGATGTACCAACCTACATTAAAAAGAAACCAGAGACCCTGTAAAATCTGTCTTTTTTCTGGTTTCTCTTCTTTATCTTGCTTAAGCAGAGGCATTATAACAACTACCCAAATTATCCGTCAAGGCTATTTTAATTGATTTTTTAGAATCAAAACATACGCCTTAGTGATTACGCATTTTAAGCAAGATAAACGCTTACAATTGTAAATTCGCGCAGGGGTGAATTTGTTTCATGTCTTGCGGTATCAGGATTTATGTTTTCCGAAGTCTTCCAGATCGAGAGTGTTTATAAAATCATAGAAAGCTGAAAGCTTTTTAAGTTCTTGCTCATTCATCTGGTCCTGGGGAACTGCGTTCTTCTCATCCGGTTTGGCCTGTGTTGGGATCTTGCCCGGTTCCTGATCCAGTATGATGCCTGCCTTATCAAGCACTGTTTCCTCCGCAAAAATGGGAGCGGTAACCCGCACGGCGAGCGCAATTGCATCGCTGGGCCTTGAATCGAGCTTCATCTTGATCAGCAGCCAGCGCTTGGTTGACTCATCTAAAAAGACCTCAAATACCCAGCCTTCACTCCCGTCAATTTCCATGTAGTTCTTTTTACCGTCAAGCCATTTACGTGTGACAGTAGATTTGAATTCTCTGTTTTGCCAGATCAAGAGTAATTTGGATCCAATTTCAAAATCACGGGCATGACGGCTTCCAGCCTCCGGTTCCAGATCAACTGAAGGCGGCCCGGCATTGAATTCGAATACGATTTGAGCGTAAAAAGTATCGGATCGCAGGTCACACACCACTATCTTGCTGATAGTAGTCCCCGACAATGATTCCAGGGCGAAAACCGTGTTCTTAAGCAGGTCATGGGTCATAGGCCTCGATACATCCACATTTTGAAGCTTCATGGAGATTGCATCAGCTTCTGCAGGACCTATCCAGATAGGCAGGTAACGGTCAGACTGTCTTTCTTTGAGAATGACAACATGCTGATAATTCATCAGACTCACTCGTATGCTGTCAATCTGCATTTCTTTCATAGGGATTCCTCCAGAGTCCAGGGCTTAAAGTGATTGTAACGCAACGATTAGGGGGTGTCAATTTGTCACAGATCACGCATATTTTCCCGGATGAATGTGCTGCATGGCTGTGAAAATTGCACGTTGTAAACTAAACCGGATTGTTTAAGAGGGACATATTATATTAAAATGTGGAAAATTCGTAGCTGAAATCAGGGAGGTACCTTGAAGGCGTTATTGCAAAGAGTGACCAGTGCATCTGTTAAAATTGACGAAAATATCGTGGGCAGTATCGGTGCTGGTATTGTTGTGCTGCTGGGTGTAGCCGGCGATGATAGTGAAAAGGACGCCGATTACCTGGTTGACAAAATAGTTAACCTGCGAATTTTTAATGACGCGCAAAATAAGTTCAACTTGTCTGCTTTGCAGATAAATGGCGAGATGCTGGTTATCAGCCAGTTTACGCTCCTGTCTGATACGCGCAGAGGCCGGCGTCCCAGCTTTACACAGGCAGCCGAACCGGCTAAGGCCGAAGCTCTTTACAATTATTTTGTCATGAAGATGAAACATATGGGCTTAAAAGTGGAAACGGGAAGATTCGCAGCTCATATGCTGGTGGAAATCCATAATGACGGCCCTGTCACCATCATGCTTGATAGCAGAGAGAAGCTCCTCCCTTGAGCATCCGCTAATAATTGCAATCATTTGCAATTACATCCATTATCCGTTAGAATATTTCAAAATGACTTGTACCAAGACATTACTTGAGAAAGGTTACAGGCTTACGCCGCAGCGCATCATGGTAGTAGACGCACTGCACAGTGTTGAAACGCATATCAGCGCTGAGGAAATATTCGGCAAGCTCAAGGAAAAATATCCTTACGCTAACATTTCCACAGTTTACCGAACTCTCGAATTATTGAAGGAACTGGGATTGCCGCGCAAATAGATATTGGCGATGGGATTGCCCGTTATCATGCCAGGGAACACAGCAAGCATCATCATCTGGTCTGCAATAAGTGCGGAACGATGATCGATCTGTCGGAGTCAGAGCTGATCCCTCTGGAAAAAACTTTGTTGAAAAACTGCGGTTTTAAAGCTGATCTGAAACATCTGGCGATATTCGGCACTTGTGCCAGTTGCCGGAACCCAATTAAGCAATCTCAATAATATCCAGCGGAGGCATTTCATGCATCTACCTGACGGTTTCATCAGTGTGCCCGTTGCGGCGACGACTGGAGTAATTGCCGTGACAGCCATTGCAGTGGCAGTCAGGGTAACAAATAAGAAGATCGGCGAAAAACAGGTTCCCATGATGGGCGTACTTGCCGCCTTCATCTTTGCGGCACAGATGCTTAACTTCCCGGTAGCGGGTGGTACCTCAGGTCATTTTGTAGGGGCTGCCCTTGCTGCCATATTGCTTGGTCCCTGGACTGCAGTATTGATAATGAGCAGTGTGCTTGTAGTGCAATGCGTGATTTTCCAGGACGGTGGTTTACTGGCACTGGGAGCGAATATTACTAATATGGCTATTGTATCCGTTTTCATTAGCTACTATATATATAAGGGTATATACCTAATGTTTGGAAAGAGCAGAACGGGCCTTCTGGCAGGGGCCGGCATTGGGGCCTGGTTCTCCGTCGTATTTGCCGCACTGGCATGTGCTTTTGAACTCGTTATCTCCGGGACTTCCCCATGGGAAATAGCCATACCTGCCATGGGCGGAATCCATATGATTATTGGTGTGGGCGAAGCATTGATCACTGTGGCGGTCCTTAGTCTGGTTATGGCTACCCGGTCGGACCTGCTGAAATTGCAGGTCACGTAAAGGAGAAATTTGAATTTTATGAAAGCAAAGTGGTGGATTATCGGACTGGCCGTCGCCTTGCTGTTAGCCATTATTTCCCCTATCGCCTCCTCCTTTCCCGATGGACTGGAAAAAGTAGCACAAGACCATGAGTTTGCGGAAAAAGCAGGAACCTCACCATTTTCCGTGATGTCGAATTATATTTTTCCAGGTATCGAAAATGAAGCACTGGCAACTGTACTGGCAGGTGTACTGGGCACTATTATATTGTTTAGCCTCGGTTTCGGCATTGCCAGCATATTGAAGTCTAAAAATGAAGCATAGTTTTATTGATGAATACAGCGGCCTCAACAGCCTGATACACAGGCTTGATCCTCGTACCAAGCTGGTGGGAAGTTTGGCTTTTATACTGGCGGTGGTGCTTACGCCTGTCAATAACTGGAAAGTATTAGCGGTTTACCTGGGCATAGTTGTTGTACTTGTGTTGTTGTCCAGGTTACCTCTGCGCTATTTATTAAAAAAGTCGCTGGTCATCATTCCTTTCGTGATAATGATCACTATCTTCGTGCCCTTTTTCAAGCAGGGGCAGGTGGTTTTCAGCTATAACCTGGGATTCTGGCATATTGATGTTACCTACGAGGGCCTGTCAATCTTGTTAAACGTAATTATTAAGTCATGGCTGTGCATTATGTGCCTTGTTATCTTATCATCATCCACAAAGTTTGCTGAGCTTCTGCAGGGGATGTATCAGCTCAGGGTGCCTCTCGTGTTTGTGCAGATCATGTCCTTTATGTACAGGTATATATTTGTGCTTGCAGACCAGGCCATGCGCATGCAGATGGCCAGAGACAGCCGCAATTTCGGCAATAACCGGAAAATTGTGTTTAACACGCTTGGCAATATGATCGGTATGCTCTTTATTCGCAGCTACGAGCGTGGTGAACGTATATATGCCGCCATGCTTTCCAGGGGCTATGCAGGCGAGATACCGATTACGCGCACACTTCAATACAAGGTACCCGACGCTTGTTTTACTGCGGCATTGGTTGTATTCCTTGTTTTCCCCGCGGTAATTTGGTGGTGATCATGATTACTACAGATCTGGCCATAGACATAAAGAACCTGGATTATTGCTATCCCGATGGTCAATGTGCTTTAAAAAGTGTCAATTTTGTGGTTAGCCACGGTGAGAGCGTGGCTTTGATCGGGCCAAATGGTGCAGGCAAGTCCACTTTATTGCTGCATCTAAATGGTATCCTGCGTGCTCAGAGTGACATTTCTGTCTGCGGATTAAAAATTGAGGATAAAAACATCAAGGAAATCAGGAAAAAAGTGGGCATGGTTTTTCAGGATCCTGAAGATCAGCTATTTTCGCTCAATGTGTTTGAAGATGTAGCATTCGGACCGCTGAATATGAATTATAGTGAAAATGAAGTCAACCGAAGAGTATCCTCAGCTTTACAGAAAGTTGGGATGGAGGGTTACGAAAAACGTTCGTCGCATCATCTGAGCATAGGTGAGAAAAAAAGGATAGCTATTGCCACAGTTTTATCACTTGATCCCGAGATTCTGGCTCTGGATGAACCGACCGGTAGCCTCGATCCCTGCGGGAAATGGTCTTTGATAGAACTTCTCAGGGAAGTGACTGTAACAAAGATAATTGCCTCACATGACCTTGAGTTGGTGTTGAATCTTTGTTCCAGGACACTCGTACTTGATAAGGGTAGGATAGTAGCTGACGGCTCCACTGCAGACATATTGGGCGACAAAATATTTTTGAAGAAGCACGGGCTGGGTAAATAAATTCATTCCCCCTTTTATTTAGGGAAAATGTATGTTTTTTGTCTATGAAGCATGTTTGTATTTTCTTGTTTTAGTAACGTAGCTCAGAACTTCGAATAACAGTCAGATATTAAATAAGTGAGTAAAAAAGAAGGGGCGGCAACTGCCGCCCCTTCTTTTTTTTATTCTGGCTGTGGATTATAGCTTGCGGGTTTTGAAGATGAGGATGAGGGTAACGATCACGAGGATCGCGCCGATAGCGATGATGACCCAGACCCACATCGGGGTTGCGGGCTCTGCCGGAGGTGCAGCGGGTGCTGCAGGTTCCGGTTCGGCCTGGAAGCTGAAGGTTGCAGACCAATCACTGGGTATGGCCTCTCCGTTGACTTCGAGAGCGCGGACACGCCAGAAGTAATTGGTGCTGTAATCCAGGGTGCCATCAAACTCGTAACCGGTGGTGGTGGTAGTGGCCTGCTTGACGACTTCGGTCATCTCGGAATTCTTGGCAAGCACGAACTCGTACTTGGTAGCTTCTTTCCAGGGAGACCAGGAGAAGGAAGCGGGCTTTACCTTGCAGCCGAGGCAGCCGTTGTTGGGGCTGAGCAGCTGTACGCCGTAGTACGGGGTGTTGA
>JAQUQM010000111.1 GCA_028716085.1 Dehalococcoidia bacterium
AGCCGAAGGCGACGCGGCAATCTCATGGCCTGCAATAGTGCCATGCAGTAGATTGCTTCTCCCGATGTTATCGGGATCGCAATGACATCAGAGATAATTCGTCATTGCCCGCCGCAGTCAGTGCCCTCGCAATGTAGGGACAGGTCTTCAGACCTGTCTGGTTGCGGGTGCAACTGAAGTTACGCCCCTACAAATGTTATCGGGATCGCAATGACATGATGGGTAAATCGTCATTGCGAGGAGCCGAAGGCGACGCGGCAATCCTTTGGCCTGATGCAAGGCCATGAGATCACCACGGGACTGCGTCCCTCGTGATGACATGAAAATAAATAAACCCTAAGTTCTAAACACTAAACTCTAAACAAACTCAAAGTTCGAAATTCAAAAAGGCTAGGAGATTGCTTCGCCCCGATTTCATCGGGGCTCGCAATGACGTGGTAAAAGTAAAGGCCAGGGGATCACCACGTCGTCCCGATAAAATCGGGACTCCTCGTGATGACATATAAGAAAAGAAGGGCGGGTGTTCAGACCCGCCCCTACGGTAAATTAGATAAACTCTTGTCTATGCCGCCTCAGTGGAGTAATATTTGAATAATCTACTATCGCTTGAATAGCTGCAAGGAGGCGCGTCCTGGCCATTGCAATTCTATATAGCGAGGAGCTGAAGGAATATGACTTTGGCCCCGGACACCCCTTCCGCGGCGACCGCTACGAGGTTTTCCCCAATTTCCTCAAGGAAAAGCTGCCCCAGGATGATAACTACCGTTTTATAAAAGCCTCACCCGCCACCAACGACGACCTGCTTCTCATCTGCAGCCAGGACTACATAGACTTCACGCGCGATTACTACAAGCAGGCCCACGAAGGGGTGATCGACCACGTGAAGTTCGGCCTTTACCAGAGCATGGACAACATGCCTTTCGAACAGCCGGGCAGGCTTGAGGAGGCCGCCAGGCTCATCATAGGGCAGGCCAAAACGGGCTGCGACCTGGTACAGAAAGGCGAATATAAAAAAGCCGTCTCCATAGGCGGCGGCATGCACCACGCCAAGGCCACCTCGGGCGAAGGCTTTTGCCTGTACAACGACGTCGCCTTCACCGCCAGGTACCTGCTGGAAACGCACAAACTGGAACGCGTGATGATACTGGACACCGATGCACATGCCGGAAACGGCACCTGTGAGTATTTCTACGAAGAGCCGCGCGTGCTTTTCATAGACCTGCACCAGGACCCGCGCACGCTCTACCCCGGGACGGGCTTCGCCAAGGACATCGGCTCGGGCAAGGGCAGGGGCTACACGGTGAATGTCCCGCTGCCGCCCAACGCGGGCTACGATTCCTACCACCGCATCTTCTGCGAGATCGTGGAACCCATAGCGCGCGAATTCCAGCCGCAGATCATCATCCGCAACGGCGGCTCCGACCCCCACGCCGACGACGGCCTTACCGACCTCGGCCTGCCGGTGAGGGGCTTCCACATGATAGGCGAGAGGGTGAGGAACCTCTGCGACGAGGTCTGCGAGGGCAGGGAAATCGATTTGATAGCCTCCGGATACAACAAGCGCGTGCTCCCCTACGCCTGGCTGGCACTCCTTGCAGGGCTGGCAGGCTGGCATATCGACGTGCTGGAACCCCAGCCCGCGACACGTAAATTCGCCAGGGACCCCGCCTATACGGAGACCAAGATGGTGGAGGCAGAGCTTAAAAGCAACCTTAAACCCTTCTGGAAATGTTTCCAGACGCATACTCCAGCCCCATTCTAATACTTAAAAACTCAAAGGAGGCAGAAGTATGAACCTCGGCAGCCTGCTACAGGACAATATCGAAAAATACGGTGAATACGCTAATATCTATTTCGAGGGCAGGTGGTATACCAATGTCGAGCTGGACCGCCAGGCCAACCGCCTGGGCAACGCCCTCAAGTCGATCGGCATCAAGAAGGGCGACCGGGTGGCCATCCAGATGCCCAACAGCCCGGTGGTGATCTGGTCCTTCCCAGCCATTTACAGGATCGGATGCATCGCCGTCCCCATGAACCCCCTGCTCAGGCCGGACCAGTCGGCCTACATCTTCAAGGACTGCGGCGCCAGGGCCGTGATCACCAGCCCAGAATATGTGCCCTGGATACAGGCGGCGCAGAAGCAGGCGACCGACCTGAAACATGTCATAGTGACAGAGAAGGGAGATATACCGGGCACCACCGGCTACGACAAGCTGGTGGCGGACAGGGCGGACACACTGGAGATCGCAGAGACGGACAACGATGATATAGCCGCGCTGATCTACACAGCCGGCACCACCGGCCCCAACAAAGGGGTGATGCACACGCACTTCAGCCTGTACATGACCGCCATCGGGCTGGGCGAGTTCGTACAGCGCTACCGCAGCACCACGCTGCATATCAAAAGCAGCAAGCTCGATGCACGGACACACAAGCCGGTGGTGGAGGAACACATGGTGACGGCCATCGACCGCATGGGAACAGCCCTCTTCGTCCTGCCGCTGTCGCATTCTTACGGGCTGGCAATATCGCTGGCGGGAAGCCTGGGCGCATCCCGGGGCATTATCATGAAGTGGTTCAATATCGAGCAGGCACTGAAGCTGATACAGGATTTCCGGGTTACCACCTTCACCGGCGTGCCGGCCATGTATATCATGATGCTGAACCATCCCGACTTCGACAAATATGATTTAAGCTCGCTGCAGGAATGCGCCAGCGGCGCTGCGGCGCTGCCTCCCGAGGTTGGGATGCTGTGGAAGGAGAAGACCGGCACCTACATCATCGAGGGCTGGGGCATGACCGAAACCGGCGCCACCACCTGCGGCAACCCGCCCAACAGGCCGCCCAAGTACGGCTCCATCGGCAAATGCATGGTCAAGGCCGACACGGTAAAGGTCTTCGACGATAACGATAAGGAGCTCCCCTCAGGGAAGATCGGCGAGATCGTAGTGAAGGGGCCGACCGTCATGAAGGGTTACTGGAACCTGCCGAAGGAGACGGAGGAGACGCTGCGCAACGGCTGGCTGCACACCGGAGACGTGGGCTACATGGACGAGGACGGTTATTTTTTCATCACCGACCGCAAGAAGGACATCATCATACGCGGCGGGGAAAATGTATCGCCGAGGGAGGTGGAGGAGGTGCTGCTGCAGATAACGCAGATCGCCGAAGCGGCGGTCATCAGCATGCCCGACAAGACCTACGGCGAGGAGATCAAGGCCTGCGTGGTGCTCAAACCCGGAACGCAGATAAATACAGAGGAAGTCATTGCATTCTGCAGGGACCGCCTGCCCACCTTCAAGGTGCCCAAGGTCGTCAAGGTGATGGACTCATTGCCCAAGAACCTGATGGGCAAGCTGCTCAGGGCGGAGCTGCGCAAGCTGGAAAACCAGCAGGCCGACTGAGAAATTCTGTGCTATGATGAGAATGAATAAAGAGTCCCCGCAGGCTTTCGGGATGACCGACGGAGGAAGTGTAGCCGATGATCAATTTTAATGCAGGCGTGCTTACGATAAGCGACAAGGAGTACCAGGGCCAGCGCATGGATGACAGCGGGGACTACATCGTTAAAACGTTCCAGCGAGAGGGTATACCTGTGGCCAGGTACGAGGTAATCCCGGACGACGGCAACCTGATCGCACGGACGCTGGCATTCTGGGCGGACAGCGGCGAGGTCGACCTGATCGTAACCACCGGCGGCACCGGCCTGGGCCCGCGGGACGTCACACCTGAAGCTACGAGATCGGTGCTCACCAGGGAGATACCGGGCATTGCCGAGATCATGCGCATCGACGGTTTCCACGAAACACCAACCGCCATCCTGAGCCGAGGAGTGGCCGGATCGCGCGGACAGTGCCTGATCATCAACCTGCCCGGCAGCCCGGGCGCGGTGCAGGAATACCTTGACCTGATCATGCCGGTCATACCTCATGCCATAGAAACGCTGCAGGGAAGACACAGCAACAACGGCTGACGGCTACGCTGCGGACGAGAGCAGGCCGTCCGGCGGGTATCAGCACAATGAACCTGCGCTTCAAATTAGTTCTAAATTCGGATAACATATTAGCGCATCTATTTGAAGGAGGCCTCTCATGAATTTAAGCGGCGGGACCATTTTTCTGATCGTATTATTGATTATCCTGGGCATGGGCGTGGTCGGTTACGGCGGCTATATGTATGGAAACGATACCGGCTATAAGGCGGGATACGCCAAGGGCAATATAGACGGCAACTCCAAGGGCACGCAGGACGGATATAACAAGGGGAAGGCCGACGGGTATGCACAGGGGAAACAGGAAGGAGAGACCGACGGATATACCAAGGGTTTTACCGCAGGTAAGGCGCAGGGAGTGAAGGAAGGGCAGCAGCAGGGACAGCAGACCGGCGAGCAGATAGGCTATAACAACGGCTATAACGACGGATGGTCCAGGGGCTGGCGCAGCGGCTGGCAGCAGGGATGGTGGCAGGGCTGCACCAACTGCTGGCAGCATGTCGGTCCGCTCGTAGCGGGCACCCAGTTGCAGAGCCAGTATGCCGCCGGGCCTTCGACTTCATGGATGCCTGTAGCGCCCACAGCTCCGCCGGCACAGAAATAAAGCAGGGCAGACATCAAGCCATGCCTTCTATGAAAGCACGGACGTTCCTGCCCAGCACGCTGTGATTGTAGCCTCCTTCAAGCACGGCGAAGCGGCGTCCGCTGCAATGTTCAAGGGAATATTTTTTAACGGCGCTTCCGATGGCCCCGTAGTCATCTGTGGTCAGCAGGCGTCCCCAGTCATCGATATGGCGGTCAAAGCCCGCTGAGACGGCGATGATATCCGCCCTATTCTGAGCGAGGAAATCCGAGATGTGATCGACGAAATCCCGGCGGTGGCTGTCTTCGGGATGGAAATATGTTATATCGCTGTTGCCGCGGAAGATATCGGCCGTCCCATCCCCGTAATGCAGGTCGAAATCCAGTATCAGCGCCGTTTTTATTTTTCCTTCTTTAATGAGCTTTGAAACGGCTACGGCGATATTGTTGAAAAAACAGAAGCCCCAGCAGCTGTCGGGGCCTGCATGGTGCCCGGGCGGCCTGACCAGCCCGAAGGCCGGCTCGCCGGATACGGCAAGCTCAGCAGCCATGACGGCTCCGCCCGCCGCCAGCAGCGCTATCTCAAAGGTTGGGCCTTCCCTTCCCACATAGCTGACCTCGTAATCCGAATGGCACAACCTGACATCGCCGATATCAGCCGGTTCAGGCTTGACGATGTCGAAACTGCCGATCTCCGCAACGATGGCCTCCATGCGCCCGGGAGCGGCCGCAGGATCGCTCTGGTAAACCTCCGTATAGCGCGGGTGATACACGATCTTCATCCCGTTTCCTCCTCATGCCGAATCGACCTGAATTATATACCAAAACAACAGGCACAAATCCACTGGTAATATCATAGACAGCCCGGCATGCCGATGATAGTATTAGATCAGCCAAAACAACTCAATAAGGGGGGCCGCCATGTTTTCCAGAGAGTGGTTTATCTATGTCTTCGGGCGCTGGATTTTGCTTTCCGGCATTGCAGGGGCCACGCTGCAGGTAATACTCCGCGGGCAGCTCGGCATTCCGGATTTCCCCGCTTTCCTGATAAACCAGCTCATCCTCGCCTGCATTTTCTGGTATGTGGATAAATATATTTTTCAACGCCATTTCGGCAAGGTCAAACAGCTGTTTAAATTCCCTAGGATCAAGGGCGAGTTCGACCCCAAAGCCGAGTTCAACAAGATAACCGAGGAATACAACCAGCTCGCAATCGATTTCCAGAAAAATCCCGACGACCCGCAGGCATGGCTGAACCGCTACCTCGACCTCTACCACTCGGTCGAGATGATGGAAAGGGTGCTGAGGGAGAAGGGAATCCACGTGGACCGCGAATATTACCGCATCATGGAGGAAAATCGAAAACGTGGCCTGTATGCCTGACAAGATGATATACTTCGTACAAAATTATCCGGCTCCTGCCGCTGAAGGCAATTAATGACGTTCAATTTGAGTCAGCGAACAAGGAAACTCCTCATCAGCCTGGCCGCAGGCCTGATGGGCAACCTGCTGGCCTACCTGTCGAGCCTGCTCACGCCCATGCACCCGCAGGTTACCTTCGACTTTTCTCACCTGGCAACCTTCGGCATCGCCGTTGCCTTCGGGCCGGTCTACGGCCTGATCACGGGAGCCATCGGCGCGATTTACCCGTATTTTGAGTTCGCCGTATGGGGAATCTGGGGTCCGGTTGCCGGCCTGGCCATCATATTCGGCAAAGCCATGACGGGATTCGTCTGCGGGCTGCTGAAGGACAGGATGCCGCCGTTCCTGGCCGTGACGCTTTCCTTTATCCCTGAATCGCTCTTTACATTCGGCTTCCTGCAGGTCATGACGGTGTACCTGCCCGCCGGAACGGTGAACTGGGACATGATAACGAACATCATCGTGGAGGGATGGGTGGAGGTGATCATGTTCTCCTTTATCATCGAGACGGTGATGCGCCGGAAGGTGATGGAGCTGGCCGTGATCATGCTGGAGATATTCATCATCATGTTCCTGGTACACAAGGAATTTACACACACGCTGCTGCTCCTTTTGCTGATAACATTCACCATACTGGTGCTTTTCGAAATCATCAATCCCCGCATCAAGAAAAAGGACACCTGGACTCACCACGACGGGGACGAACCTCCCCCGACCATTTGAATCCTGACGCCTTTCTTAACCATTTACCCCAGGCGAATCGCCCTGTAGAAAATACATCCTGCGTAAAGACGATGCAGGATACTTCGATAGGGCGAGAACAGCAGTTCTCCCCGTAGAGAAACGGGCTAAATGCCAATATTTTTTACATTTTTGTGTATTTTTTGTGCATATCCTGTATAATTTAGCATGCCTAAGGCATTTCTACATTAAACCGGAAAAATACGGGAGGATAAAATGACCAAACGCGACAGATCAGAGGCAATAGAGTACGTGCTTAAAATGTCAAAGGAACGCAATGTAAAATTCGTCAACCTGTGGTTCACCGATATTCTCGGCTTTCTTAAAAGCTTCTCCATAACCATCGAAGAGCTGGAAAGGGCGCTGGAGGAAGGCATGGGATTCGACGGCTCATCCATCGAGGGCTACGCGCGCATCGACGAGAGCGATATGATCGCACTTCCCGACCCGGATACCTTCCAGTTGCTTCCCTGGAGGCCCAAGGAGCAGGCGGTCGCCCGTATGTTTTGTGATATTCAGATGCCGGGCGGTGAACCTTTCGAGGGGGACCCCAGGTATGTCCTCAAGAAAAACCTCAAACATGCCGCTGATCTGGGCTATACATATAATGTCGGCCCCGAGCTGGAATACTTCTACTTCAAGAACAACCAGGGAACAGAAACTCTCGATTCCGGCGGCTACTTCGACCTGGTGCCGCTGGATATGGCAGTCGACCTGAGGAGACAAACCGTCCTGGCCCTACAGGAAATGGGTATCGGGGTGGAATATTCACATCACGAGGTGGCATCCAGCCAGCATGAGATCGACATCAGATACACAGATGCCCTTACCATGGCTGACAATGTGATGACATACAGGCTGGTGGTGAAGCAGGTGGCCATGGAAAACGGCGTTTACGCCACTTTCATGCCCAAGCCGATCTTCGGGGAAAACGGCAGCGGCATGCACGTGCACCAGTCGCTGTTCAAGGGCGAGAGAAACGCCTTTTTCGATAAAAACGACCCCTTCCATCTCTCCAAAGTCGCCCGCAGCTACATCGCCGGGCTGCTCAAGCACGCACAGGAGATAACATCGGTCACCAGCCAGTGGGTAAACTCGTATAAACGACTGGTGCCGGGCTACGAGGCCCCCGTATATCTTTCCTGGGCAAGGCGCAACCGGGCCGACCTGATCAGGGTCCCCGAATATAAGCCGGGCCGCGAGATGGCCACGCGTATCGAGTACCGTTCGCCCGATCCCGC
>JAQUQM010000112.1 GCA_028716085.1 Dehalococcoidia bacterium
ATCTCGAGTCGGTTATATTCCTTGAGAAAACCAGGCCTGAATACTTCGAGACCAGCGGCATCCGCAAAGGCGTGCTGCTTGCCCGCTATGCGGACCTGATGAAGGACTGGCTTATCGATCAGCGCGGGCACTTCAGCAGCAAGGACGGTTCCTGGTTGCCGCGCGTGAATCCCGAGTGCGGCATTATCATACCCGCCCTAACAGGCACCTGGGAAAGGCAGTCCTCTCCGCTGATCGTGTCTTCATCCTACAGGTCCCTGTTCAGGGAGTTCGGCCAGTATTTCCGGGACGAGATGGACGAGATCGGCGATACAGCGCTGGCGCAGGAGCTGGACATACTCAGACGACTCGGAGGGCAGAAGGGCTGGGCCGACTGAGGCCCGGCCCTCGCAGTGCCGGGTCGGATAGGGCAAGTGTAGTACCGCGGAAAGACAGGTTAATGTGACGGTCATATGTTTTATAATAGGAAACGGCATTGATCGGGAGAAGACGTTGACTTATAACGACTCCGGCCCTGGATCTGAGATAGCCCGGGATTTCGGGCAGATCTATGACAGCCATTTAACCTGCGTTTACCGGTATATCAGCTACCGGGTCGGCGACCCCTCGGCTGCGGCCGACCTTACTTCCGCCGTGTTCGAGAAGGCCCTCACGGCTTTCAGCACATACAGGCGGGAGAAAGCAGCGCCGCAGACCTGGCTGATAGCAATAGCGCGGAACACGGTCACGGACTACCTGCGCAGGTCCTCAAGAAGGAATACCATGCCGCTGGACAGTGCGCGGTACATCCTGTCCAACGATCCTACACCCGAGGAGGCGGCTGAGCAAAAGGAGGAGCGGGAGGTCCTGCGGATCTGCTTCTCCATACTTCAGCAACGCGAGCAGGAGATCGTATCGCTTAAATTCGGCGCCGAGTTCAATAACCGCAGCATAGCTTCGATGCTCGGCCTTAAAGAGAGCAATGTCGGCGCCATACTTTTCCGGACTATTCGCAAGCTAAGACAATGTTTCCAGGAGTGGCAAAATGGCAAAGGCAGAAGCTGACGACAGAAAATTCATGCAGCAGCTGGACAGCGTGCTGGCCGGAGGCCGGCCGGATCCGTCCGGGCTGAACGCCGATGAGCGGGCGGACCTGGACTTCGCCTCGCGCATGCTGGTGAGCCGGGACGAACCAACTCCGGAGTACAGGCTGTGGCTACGCAGCAGGCTGATGCGCAGGCTGGCACTGGAAACGCAGCGCGCCGTCCCGGTGGAAAAGGAAGGACTGCTTGACTGGCTCCTCGAGCGGCGCAAACCGGTGCTGGCGTCCGTCATCAGCCTGGCCGTCCTGCTGCTGATAGTGGTAACAGGTTTATGGTATGCCGGCCGTGCCGGAGCCCCGATGGCAACTGCGCCTGCAAGCCCTCTGCCTGCCGGGGATTATGCCGTTAAACTGCCGTCGAGAATTGCACCTGCCGGCATCAAGTTCAGCTCTGAACAGGGGCTGTCAACCGCACCCGGCACGGCGGCTGTATATGAATTGAAATCCCGGCCGGTGTCGTTGGGCAGCGTTGCAGGGCTTGCAGACGGACTCGGTTTGAGCGGACAGCCGGAGCTGTCGCCCGACGGCTCGAGGATAGATGTTATAGATACCTCCGGTGAGATAGAAAGACGGCTCACTGTATGGGCGGCATCGGGAGCAGTGGAGTACACCTTGTTTGATCCGGAATTGCTTATAGCAGGCGACGGGGCGGCGGAGCTGCCCACCCGGGCCGAGGCCGCGCGGACCGGCTACAACGTCCTGCTGCAATCCGGATTGTTGCCGTATGGGTACCACAGCTTCTCCGACGTCCAGGGCGGAATCAGGATTACAGGCGGAGGGGGCTACCCGGTGCAGGATGCAAAGACAGGCCAGGCGGTTGAAGGTCCGGCCAGGTACTGGATTGTGGATTTCCCCTGCACGGTCAACGGGTTGGAGGCAACCGGGCCGGGGGCGAAGATAGAGGCAGTTATCGGCGCCGGCGGCAGGGTCATCAGCCTGTTCTCCTACTGGAGGGAAGCCACGCCACGCTATACCGGCCGTGTCATCTCCCCCGATGAAGCTTTCAGGGAGCTGGCTGAGGGCGGGGGCAGCATAGATATCCCGGTCAATTCAAGCGCTGTTGTTATCAGAGAGGTCAACCTCAAGCTCTGGATGGACCCGCCCTCGACAAAGCAATCGCTGGCAGTGCCTGTTTACGAGTTCACGGGCTGGTCGCTGGATAAAAACGGCAGGGTGCTGGAAGGCTTCACTGCCTGGACAGAGGCGCTGGAATAACGGCTGGAGCACCTGTCTTACACACAGGTGGTCACCGGTTTAAATCCGGTATCGCCCACTTGATGAATCATCCCCTTTTATAGACGGTTTCCCGAATTGGCCAATGGCTGCTATAATATAGGCGTACGTATGTATTTACGTATGTATGTTTATATGGAGGAAATGGATGAGCAGACGGATGACGGTAGTCTTCCACGATGAAGAGCTCTATACCAATTTAAAGGTAGCGGCTGTGCGGCGGCGCCTTTCAGCCAGTGAAATTATCGCACAGGCTATTACAGAGTGGCTTGAAAGCCGCGAGGACGCAGAACTTACACCGGTAATCAAGGCTGCCCGCGCTGAATATAAAACAAGTGGCGGCCGCTCCTGGAAAAAAGTGCATGAGGAAGCCAAACAAGCTATCGCTAAAAGGAATGGCAAGAGGTAAAACACAGGTACCTTATGCCGGACTTATCAGCTTATCGGAGTGAAGTTTCACCTGCCGCGGAACGTGACATTCAGAAATTGCTGTACAGGATACCCAGGCAGGATTTTGACCGTTTGGCCAATGCAATTGATAAGTTGGCCGAAGATCCCCGCCCCCATGGTGTGAGGAAGATTGAAGGAGCGGATACAGCCTACCGGATACGTGTCGGCAGTTACCGTGTTGTTTACGATGTCTATGACAGCAAGAAACTTGTAGTAATCCTTCAAGTGTTACGCCGCAGTGAGACTACCTATAAATCCTGATTGCTATCGTCCGCCGGACCAGAGCCGAACCTAAAGCTGCTCGGCTACGATGCTGCGCTGGATCTCGTTGCCGCCTTCGATCACGCTCAGCGCCTTGGCGTCACGAAAGTACTTTTCTATGGGCAGGTCACGGCTGTAACCCACCGCACCCATGAGGTGCATGGCCTTGGAGCTTACCTCAGCGGCGCATTCGGAGGCTACGATCTTGGCCATGGAAGCTTCCCTGGTGAACTCCAGTCCCTGATCTATGAGATGACAGGCACGCCAGGTCATAAATCGCGCAGCGTCTATCTGTGTGGCCATATCGGCCAGGGCAAAGGCCACAGCCTGGTTGTGAAATATGGGACGCCCGAACTGGATGCGCTTTTTGGAGTATTCCAGCGCCATCTCATACGCGGCGCGGGCTATGCCCACACCGCAGATGGCCATCAGAGGCCTTTTCAAATCCATAGCCTGCATGGCAACCAGGAAGCCGGTGCCCGGCCTTCCCAGCAGGTTATCGGCAGGCACCCTCACGTTATCCAGGATGACATCTCCATTCTGTGACGCGCGCTGGCCGAACTTATCCTCAACCTTGCCCAGTGACAGGCCCGGTGAATCGCCGGGAACAATGAAAAAATCCAGGGCTGCATATTTTCGGGCAGGATCGATGGTAGCCAAGATCAAATATATATCTGCAACCCCTGCGTTGGTGATGTAGTGCTTGGTGCCGGTGATTACATAGCTGTCCCCGTCCCTGATGGCCCTGGTGCTGATAGACTGCATGTCGGAGCCTGCATTAGGTTCGGTGATGCCGACAGCGCCGACCTTTCCTTTCTTGTCGGACAGCAGTGTAAGGTATTTTCGCTTCTGTTCCTCAGTGCCGCCCACTTTCAAACAGTCGGCCACCAGCATCGAGCCCGAGATAACGCCCTGCATGCCGTCGCAGGCTGCGGCAAGCTCCTCGCACACAATAGCGCAGCTGACCGCGTCGAGGCCGAGGCCGCCGTATTCTTTGGGAATAAAAAACGACAGCATGCCATGTGCTGCGAACCTGTCTATGATCTTCCAGTCGAAGTGGGGCGAGGGCATGCGGTCGAGTTCACGGGCGTACGGCCTCATATATTTGTCAGCGAAATCACGCGCCGTTTTCTGCAATGCCAGTTGTTCTTCAGTAAGTGTAAAACCTATCATGTCTGACTGTTCCTCCAGTTGATAAAGTCAAGCACCAGCTTTCTTTCCTTGGAGGGGAGACGGGCAGCTTCGACCAGTAATTCCTTTAACTCCGGATCAAGCAGCAGCCTTGAAACGCTGTCATCCTCTTTTCTCACGGTCCAATCCATAAAGTAGTCAAACGGCTTATTCAGTATCCGGGCCATTTCGTTGAGAAGGCTCAGGTACAGCCTTCTTTTGCCCAGTTCATAATTGGAAAGTGCGGCTTGAGTACAGCCCAACTTGGCTGCAAGCTCCTCCTGGGTGAGCCCGCTTTCCTCCCGCGCCTGCTGAATCCTTTTTCCTATCTCACGATAAACCATTAAGCTATCTTATCACACTACGTAATATTACGCCAGAGAATCTTTAAAAATATAACATTTCGTCTTGACAGGCCGGCAACATATTGTTATCATATTATACAACAAATTGTTATAAACGAGAGTAAAAATCACATCAGGAGGTCATGAAAATGAGAGTTCTGGGAATTGTCTGCAGCCCGCGCAAAGAAGGGAATACCGAAATCCTGGTCAAAGAGGCTCTGGATGCGGCCAGCCAGGCCGGGTGCGAAACCGAACTGATTCACCTGGCAGGCAAGAAGATCACGCCCTGCAACGGCTGTAATACCTGCCTTAAGGACGGCGTCTGTAACGTCAAGGACGATATGCAGGTAATATATGAGCAGCTCGAAAAAGCCGACGGTATCATTTTCGGTTCGCCCGTCTATTTCTATAACGTGACGGCCCAGGCCAAGGCGGTGGTCGACAGGACCTATCCCCTGGCCTTCCATAGAAAGCTGAAGAATAAAGTAGCCGCCGCCATTGTGGTTGCAGGCAACATGGGCATAGGCCAGGCGCTGGGCTTCCTCTACACCTTTTTCGACCTGCACAAGATGGTGATAGCCGGCTCCGGCTGTGGTTATGGAAATGAGAAAGGGGAGGTAAAAAGAGACGGGGCAGGCGCCACTCTCGGCGGTTCGGCCATAGAAGAGGCCCGCTCCGCTGGCAAGAGAATGGTCAAGCTGATCGCGCAACTGGAAAGGGGCAAAGAACGCAAATAGTTCGACTCAAGAGGAAAATGAATCTGACAAGACGGGGGTAAAATCAAATGGGCGCTAAAACTAAACAGATCGGTTATTTCTGTCCGCTGGTACCCGAGGAGATCATGATGGCTGCCGGCCTTGAGCCGGTACGCATGGCAGGAGAGGCAGAATCCACGTCGGCAGCGGACGGCCACCTTTACCACAACCTGTGCCCCTACATTAAAAATGTGATGAGCATAGGGCTGGGCGGAGGCGCAAAACACCTGGACGGCGTGGTCTTCGCCAGGTCGTGCGACGGTATGCGCCGGATGTATGACGCCTGGAGGACATATATAGACACCCCCTTTGTTTACATGCTGGAGGTCCCCAAGAACACCGATGAGCCAGCGCTGAAGTACTACGCTTCACAGCTACGGGATTTTGCCTCCGCGGTCGGGCAGGCTTTCGATGCCAGGATCGATGAAGCATCCCTGCGCGCGGCCATCAAAAAGGTTAACAAGTTCAGGCAGGCGGCGCAGGACGTATTTGCATTGCAGCGCAGCAAACCCCTTCCTGTAAAAGGGAGCGACCTGTTCGCGGTGGGCGCACGCGCATCCACGCAGGGAAGAGACGCAGCATTAAAGGAAATCAAGGCGCTGAGCAATAAGGCCGGCAGAGCAAAACCGGATAAAACAGGTTCCCGCAGGCCGCGCATTTTGATCAGCGGGAATATTATGGATAAGCCCGACCTGTTCGAGCTCCTCGAGGCTGCCGGAGCCGATATACCCGCCGCCGACCTGTGCACAGATTTAAGGTATTTCAGCAGGCAGGTAGACGGGGCGGCGGGTGACCCCTATCTCGCCCTGGCGCAGGCGTACCTCGGCGAACCGCACTGCTCGCGCACAGCCAGCCCCATCGAGCGGACGGTGGAGATCCAGAAGCTGATCCGTGATTATTCCATAGACGGCGTCCTGCTGACCTCATTGAAGTTCTGCGACCTGCACCTTTATGACGCGCCTTACATTACGGAGACGCTTAAAAATTCTGGCGTCCCCGTACTGTTCCTGGAAAATGACTATACATTCACCAACAGGGGACAGTTGAAGGTCAGGATAGAAGCTTTTATCGAAGTATTAAACGAGAAGAGGGACTGAGCCATGATTAAAACTTTCTATGAAAATATGAAAAATTTCCTGGAAGACCAGTACCAGAAAAAGCCGCGCGCCTTCGACAGCGTGAGAATGCAGGTTGCCGATACCGTTCTCGAGGCATTCAAACCCGACTCCAGAGTGGTGTGGGTATCGTGGCTGAATTTTCCCATGGAGTTGCTGGCAGCCTTCGATGTTGCCACCTTCGATCCCGAGCTCGGACCCGGCCTGGTATGCACGCTGGAAGCAGACCGCTCCATGGAGGTGATGTCCGAGGCGGAGCAGGGCGGTTTCTCCATCGACCTGTGCTCGGCGCACAGGCTGGCGCTGGGCTGCCAGCTGAAGGGATATATGCCGAAGGCTGATATCCTGCTGGGCCATTCATATTTCTGCGACGGCTCGGCCAGGGTGAACAGGCTGCTGGCGCAGTACCATGGCAAAGAGGCCGTAACCCTGGATATGCCCTTCGGGATGGATAAAAAAGCGGTGGTCTATGTTGCCGGGCAGCTCCAGTACGTAGCGCGCAAGATAGAGGAGGCAACGGGCGCCAGGCTTGACATGGATAAACTGCGCGAGAGCATTAGGGCTTCCAACAGGGCGCGCCGGGCGCTCAACGAGCTTGCGGAGCTGCAAAAGGACAGGCCGGTTTCTTGGAATGGTACGGGCACGGTAGCCATGTCGCTGTTCCAGCATATAAAGGCCGGCAAACCGGTGCAGGAGCAGATATACAGGGAGCTTATCGATGAGTGCCGCAACAACCTGGAGAGCGGCGCCTTAAAGCCCGAGAACTACCGGGTCCTCTGGCTTGCCTGGTATCCGGCGCAGCCGTTCGTTACGTATGAGGTCTTTAAGAAAAACGGCGTTAAGATCGTGATGGGAGAGCAGACCCGCGCCTTCTGGGAGGAGATAGATGAAAACAATCCCTGGGAGAGCCTGGCCATGCGGGACTTTAAAAGCCCGTATGCCGGCCCCATCGAGCAGAGGCTGGAAGGTATCATGAAGATCATCGATGAGTACCATATCGACGGCGTTGTGCATTTTTCCCACGATGCCTGCCGCCATACCTGCGCGGCCCATCGCATGATAGGCGATGCCGTTCAAAAGCGGGGCGTACCCTTCCTGGCACTGGAGGGAGATATCAGCGACAAGCGCAAATACTCGGAGGACAGGACCAGGCTGCTGCTCGAGAGCTTCATCGATGTAATGGCGGCCAGAAAATAAATACTATTTATTTAAGGAGATAAGAGATGATTGCGTATTGCGGACTTCACTGCTTCCAATGCCCGGCGTACCTGGCTACCCAGGCCGACGACGATAGGCTGCGCGCCGAATGCGCGCAAAAATGGACCAGGGAGTTCAAGTTCGACATCAAGCCCGACCAGATAAACTGCGACGGCTGCAAGGCGGAAGGCAGGAAGTTCTTCGTTTGCAATATGTGCAAGGTCAAAAAATGCGCTGTGGAGAAGGGGCTGGATAACTGTTCCCTGTGCGACGACCTTGAGTGTGAAAAACTGGAACAGATGATGTCCTTGGACCCCAATATAAGGAAATCCATGGAAGCGCTGAGGA
>JAQUQM010000113.1 GCA_028716085.1 Dehalococcoidia bacterium
GCCGAAAACATCACTATTGCTCAAACGAAACCGGCAATCTATGAGCTACAGGAACGCTCTTTTCTAAGGACACAGGGGGGTTATCTATCAACCGTGCATTATTGTACTGAAAACAAGGGAACCCCAACTAGAAACCCAGGCCGCCATCACTCAATTTATCATATTGAAAGATGGGTATATCGTGTACAAGAAACAACGAAAATATCGTCTTTATTTTTTTAAGATACCGTCCTCGGCTATGCGTCCTTCATGGCATCAGCCACTGCCGCACGACCAGGGCCGGTCTGACCGCCGAAAATGAGTTTAAGTGGAGTCATGAATACTTTTAACTAGCCGACTAGCCATTGCTATTTTGTCTAACCGGCTTGTGGAAGCCCGGAGTTGAGATGCGGGGGAACGGTTATAGGTACTTTCCACAAACTCCCCCTGTCTATATTCTTACCCAATGGAACTTTAGTCTATCGGAGGAGTAATTATAGGTGTAGCCTTTTCGGAAAAAGCTCCAGAATACGGGGCGCGCAGGTCGAGAAGGGAGTGCAAAAGCCAAAATGCTAACAGGAGATAGGCCATGTCAACACTTACTCATCGCTATTTCAAGGCACTGGTATCCGGAACCATTGCAGGTATCACCACCACGCTGGCACAGTTCGCCTGCGCCAAAGCCGAGCAGGTCAGTGCAGTGGCACCCCTAAATGCGGTCAGTCATATCGTCTGGGGGGATCAAGCGGCAGGGCAGAATAAGCCCAGTCTGAAATACACCGGCACCGGCCTCCTGCTCAACCAGGGTGCGACGGTGTTCTGGGCTTCCCTTTATGAGCGCTGGTTCGGGTCCGATGCCGAAGCGGGCGAGGTCGGCAAAGCCATGATGGGCGGCGTGGCCGTTGCCGGCTTGGCCTATCTAACCGATTACCACCTGATACCTAAGCGCCTGACGCCCGGTTTTGAGAAGCGCCTGTCTGGCCGCTCGCTTGCCGCGGTTTTCACCGCGATGGCTTTGAGCTTACCGCTTCGCGGACTGGGTCAGGGTTCGCGCCGGTAACAGGGACCGCGGACGTTGAGGTATAAGTAAGGCGTATTATCGCCATACAGATCGCCTGGAGGCTTGGAACATTCGATTAATAAGAGGGGACACATAAAATGACCACTCCTTATTTTTTATTTATATTTAAAATCATTGCCGTCCTAGCGTGCGCTTAACAGGACATATACCCATTGTGCGCCTTCACTAAGCCATCGCTATAGCAGGAGGAAAAGATGAAACTTGCTGAACAATTTATCGCTGCCTTAACGCAACTGGAAACGGCAGGCAATAGCCAACCTATGGTGGCTCTGTTTGCCGATAATTGCGAAATTGGCAATGTCGTAGCCCCCGACCCTGTAGCGGGAATTCCCAGGGCGCGTGAGTTTTGGAGGCATTACCGCGATACCTTCGTTGAGGTGCGTTCACGCTTTCGAAATCAGATTGTTTCCGATAACCGGATCGCGCTGGAGTGGATAACTGAGGGCAAAAGCAAACAGGGTAATCAGGTAACTTATGAAGGCGTGAGCATTCTGGAAACGGATGGTAAACATATTACCCGCTTTTATGCTTATTTCGATGCCGGTAAATTGGGCCAACAAATGAGTGGGGAAACCGATGTCAAAGCCATTGAAAAAGTGCGATAAAGACGAGAGTACTACGTTCCGGTTTACAAACACTTGATGACGTGGGCAAGCGTGTTTTGTTCACAGAAAAGTGATCCCTGCGCTTTTATAAAATTTGCGATACAACCGATGTGTCTAAGTTTGCTTTCCCGTTGCCGGATAGCCCTTTATTCTGATCACCTCGCTTTACCAGGTCATCAATGAACACTCTTACTGAAGTTTTAACCGGCATTGTCAGCCGGGTGACCTATCACAATCCTGCGACGGGCTGGTCGGTCCTGCGCGTGCAACCGGTTCAATCGCCCCAGCAACAAGAAACCGTCACGGTTCACCAAACCCAAGTCTTTGCCGGCGCCACCATGGAATTTCGAGGTGCTTGGACAATCGATCCCACCTACGGCCGCCAATTCAAAGCCACCGAAGCGATTGAAAAGAAGCCGGCAACAACGGCCTCTATTGAAAAATACCTGGGCTCTGGCCTCATTAAAGGCGTGGGACCGCAAACGGCCAGGAAGATTGTCAGCTATTTTCAAAAAGACACCCTGGCCATCTTCGAAAATGAGATTCAGCGCTTAACGGAAGTCCCCGGCATCGCCCACAAGAAACTGGCCATGATTGAGCAGGCCTGGACCGAGCATCGGGCGATCAGAGACGTCATGATGTTTCTGCAGGGTCATGGCATCAGCAGCCTGTTTGCGGTACGCATTTATAAGGAATATGGCGATCAAGCCATAGCCAGGGTGACCGAAGATCCCTATCGGCTAGCGGCTGATATTTACGGAATTGGCTTTTTCTCGGCGGATAAAGTGGCGCTCAGCATGGGCCTGGCTAAAAACTCCCCGCAACGGATCAAGGCGGCGATCAAACAGGTGTTGGCAGCCAGCCGCGAGCAAGGCCATTGTTACCTGACCGAGCCGCAGATCCATGCCGGCATCCTGGAACTGATTGATATCAACGTGGGTGAACGGCTAACCGAGTATCTGGACTTCATGCAACAAGCCGGTCAGCTGTGCACCCGACTCTTTACCAAAGATCATGTGGAAACCCTCGGCTATTACTCCAAGACACTGTTTTACGATGAAACCGCTGTCGCCACCCTATTGCAAGGCATGAAAGAGCCTGTTGCGAGCGAGCCGGAGCGGATTGCCCAATGGGTCACTGCCTATTGCCAGCAACAACACATCGCGCTAAGTGATGAACAAGCCGACGCCGTTAACGGCATCGTGCAACAACGTTTTTCCATCCTGACGGGCGGGCCCGGCTGCGGTAAAACCACAACGACCTTGGTGATCGTGCGTTTACTGGAGGCCATGAACAAGACCGTGCTACTGGCGGCGCCGACGGGACGGGCTTCCCAGCGGATGAGCGAGGTGATCGGCCGGGAAGCTAAAACCCTTCATCGGCTGCTGGCATGGCAGGGCGGTGAGTTCCAGAGGAATGCAGCGTCCCCGTTAACCACCGATTTTTTGATGGTTGATGAGTGCTCGATGCTGGATATCAGTTTAACGGCGTCCTTATTAAAAGCGCTACCGCCTGACTGCCAGGTGCTGTTTATCGGCGATCCGGATCAATTGCCGGCGGTCGGTGCCGGCAATGTCCTCAAGGATATGATGGCTTCCGAAGTAATCCCCTGTTTTCGATTAACGCAGGTTTTCCGTCAGGCGCAAGCCTCCTTGATCATCCGCTACGCGCATCAGATCAACCAAGGACAAACGCCTGCCATTGAGTCGCCATTTAAACATCCTGAGCTCTGGAAACAGCATGCGGATTGTTTATTCATTGATTCGGATGAAGCGACGCAAGCGCAACTGGCTTTTATTACTCGTGTGAAACGGCATTTCAATTGGAAAACCCAGGAGTTGGAGAAGCTGGTTGCCGATCAGGGCGCTCAGTCCCCCTTTGAGTACAGAATAGAGGAGGCCATCCAGTCTGCCTATGACGTGGACTTCGTGATCCCTGATCACTTCAGCCATGTGGATATTGCGCAGTTAACCCAAACGGAAGCCCAGGTGGATGCGCTGAAAGCGGTCGTCAAGAACATCCATCCCTGGTCTTCCCTGCATTATGGCCTGTCTGCCGTTGATACCGTGGTTAAGCTCTATCTGGAGTGGATTCCCAGCTACCACGGACAAGAGACAGAAATCCAGATTTTAACCCCCATGACCCGGGGCAGCTTAGGATCTGCCCATCTCAATCAGGTGATTCAGGCCAAAGCCAACCCGCCCGCGGAAAACAAGCGGCAATTGACCGTGGGGGAACGGCTATTCCGGGAAGGGGATCGGGTGATTCACCGTCGCAATAATTACGATCTGAATGTCTTCAATGGCGATATTGGCAAAATCGTGACCCTAGATACGGAGGAACTGACCGCGACAGTGACTTTTTATCCCGATCACCGGGAAGTCCATTATAAAAAAGAAGCTATCATGGAGCTTGACCTGGCGTATGCGATTACCATTCATAAGTCTCAGGGCAGCGAATTTAAAGCGGTAATTATTCCCATACTAACCCAGCATTTCAAGATGCTGTATCGTAATCTGGTTTATACGGGATTAACCCGGGCCAAGACCTTGGCGGTCTTCGTCGGCACCCGGAAAGCCTTGGCCATGGCGAGTCGCCAGCAGGATGTCAGTCAAAGGCAGACCGCGTTAGAGGCCTTGCTTAAGGCGTAAGTCATTGAGTCAAGAGGCCTCCAACAGGTTGAGTTTAGCCTAACAAGACCGGCTGCTTGATGCATACGACGGCCACACGCTATTCAAGCTGATTGTTTTTTTATAAGAGGAGATGGGTATGAAAGCCCCCAAAACGACCGCTGGGTCTATTATAATAAAGTTTCCTAAAGAACAGCCCGCCTTGATAGCGTTTATCCGGTTGTGGTGATGAGGGGATTTCCGGTTTGCCTGGGAACGAAACGCAGGAACGGGTTAACCGGCGGTTTTAGAAGAATGGCTAGTGACGGGTAACGGCTTGCATATGGCAGTGACGAAAGCTGATTTTACAGCGTCGTTGTGTGAGAAAATCGGCTTGAATCAGCGCGAAGCGAACGAGTTGGTTAATCTCTTCTTTGAAGCCCTCAAAGACACTTTAGCGCGGAGTGAGGCCGTTAAATTGTCAGGGTTCGGCAACTTTAGCCTGCGTGACAAACGCCCTCGTCGGGGGCGCAACCCAAAAACCGGCGAGGATGCCCTTGTCACCGCCCTGCGGGTAGTGACCTTTAAGGCGGGCAATCTCCCTAAAGAGCGGGTAGACAATCATCTCACCGGCCAGCCACTGAGTGACTCCGCGTGTGATGTCCTTATTAACGATTAAGGAGAGCCGGTGGACACTTACCAACATATATTGACGTCAGTCGATTACTCGCCTCATGGCCGCCGCGTTGTCGAGAAAGCCCGGCAACTGGCCCGTATTCATCAGGCCCAGCTGAGTCTGCTGCATGTGCTGGATAACATACCTATGCCGCAAATGCCCTACGGCACCGTTATTCCCCTGGATCAGCCAACGGATAATGTGTTACTGGCAGCCGAAAAAACCCAACTGATCAAGCTGGGTAAAGAAGGGGAGATTGATCACGACCACTGCTGGCTGGTTTGGGGGGCGCCCAAAAACGACATTACTCTGTTTGCCGATAACAATGGGGTCGATTTGATTGTCGTCGGCTCGCACGGCCGGCACGGCATTGCCTTGCTGCTGGGATCCACGGCCAATGCCGTGTTGCACCATGCCCACTGCGATGTGCTTGCGGTTCGCTTGAAAGACTGAGGGCGAAGTGTTCTATTCAGGCGGTTTCATTGAGCCAACAATCCCTTGATGGCCAGGTCAAGGCTCTTAAGGAAGCGGGGGTCAAAACCAGCCGCATTTTCACCGACAAGGTGTCCGGCAGCCACGTCAACCGGGAAGGTTTGCAGTCGTTGCGGGTCAAAGTTGAAGCAGGCGACGTGATCCTCGTCAAAAAACTGGATCGCCTTGGACGGGATACGGCGGACATGATCGCTTTAATCAAAGAATTCGATGGCATCGGCGTTGCCATCCGTTTTTGGGATGATGGCATCAGCACCGAGGGAACGATGGGTAAAATGGTCGTCACTATACTGTCTGCCGTCGCCCAGGCGGAACGTCAACGTATTCTTGAGCGCACCAATGAAGGCCGCATCGAAGCTAAAGCCAAAGGGGTGAAGTTCGGACGCAAGCGCTCCATTGATATGGAAAAAATAAAGGCATTGCATAAGAATGGTATAGGAGCTACCGACATTGCCAAACAAATGGGCATTGGCCGATCTACGGTTTACAAATCGCTGAACGAAACGTATAAGTAATTATGGAAGCAATTACCTGAGGGTTCTGGTTCAAAGCTGCCGCTCAAAATTATGCAAACCAGCCACCTGTTCCAGTGCCAAAACGGGCACTGGTGTTTGACCTTACTCATCGGCAGCGGCCGGAGGGAACCTAACCTTAATAGCAGGGAACAGTTGAAACAAATAACCTAATGGGTTAATATGGGATCATGGAAAAAGGCACACCTCACTCTAAGCTGTCAGTCGTCAAGGCCATGCTCAAGGATGGCAAGATACGAACAACGAAAGCAGCCCGTGAAGGCGGCACAGCGTTAGGGTTTGATTTCGACGGCATGATTGCTGTCGTGATGGCGCTGACTTCGGCGGATTTTTACAAAAGCATGACGACACACGTTGACCATCGGATTTGGCAGGACGTGTATCGGCCCATCACGTCAGTTGGTGAGGTCTATTTGAAACTCACGGTCATCGATGACGTACTCATCGTGTCCTTTAAGGAGCTATGAACATGAAATGTCCATCTTGTGCGGCGGCGGAACTGGTGTTTGACACCCGCGACATCCCGTATATTTATAAGGGCGAATCGACCATTATCCCGGCAGTGACTGGCGAATTTTGCCCAGCTTGCGATGAATCCATTTTGGCTGCGGAGGAATCACGGCGCACGATGGGTCTGATGCTGGAATTCAATAAACAAGTGAATGCGTCGATTGTCGATCCAGATTTCATTGCAAATGTACGCAAGAAGCTAGCGCTTGACCAAAGGGAAGCTGCCGAGATTTTTGGTGGTGGAGTCAATGCCTTTTCGCGTTACGAGAATGGCAAGACCAAGCCGCCTTTAGCGTTAGTTAAGTTATTTAAATTACTTGACCGGCATCCCGACCTTCTCAACGAAGTCAGGACGATTTAATAAAAGTGTGCCGTCGTAAATCTGTAAACGTTGCGGTTGCAGGCATTCATTATTAATGAGCTGGGCAATAACTGACCGCCTCTAACCGGCCATGACCAGTCATCTGATGATTTCTATAACGGACGCTCAAAAATATTGTTATAGCCCATTTGCTCTACTATTATTTGCCAAAAAAGTGGCAGTCAAATACAACCGTTAGCTGTTTCTGATGCCTGGAATGAAACCAAAACGGACACTCAGAATCAGGGATCAGATTCAAAATCTGAATTTCCACCCGACCCAAAAGCGATAATCATTCCGAATAAACCAACGGCAAATAATCCCAAGATAACAGACGGTTGCTAAGATAAGAAAAAACCGTATATCATCCCAAAAGGAGGAGAGATACAGTTAGCATACCGCGCAAATTTATTGAGCTTGTTGCCTAGGTTTAACGGCTTGCAATCATCAGATGGCAAGCCTGCAATCAGGGATGATATGCGAAAACTATTTAATCACTTGTTAGGTGTGTAATCTGCTCAGCGCCTACCTTCTTTATTTGAGCAGGGAGAAATCAAATGAAAAAACATCACTCTATCTTACTTGGGGTTCCCTTGTTTTCAGTACAATAATGCACGGTTGATAGATAACCCCCCTGTGTCCTTAGAAAAGAGCGTTCCTGTAGCTCATAGATTGCCGGTTTCGTTTGAGCAATAGTGATGTTTTCGGC
>JAQUQM010000114.1 GCA_028716085.1 Dehalococcoidia bacterium
TCTCTCAAGCTGGCGGAGGCGGAGTTCAAGGAACTGCTGGGACCATCGAAATATCGCGCTTATCTAAACTATTTATATGGAGTGCTTATTGAGCAGGCATTGATACTCGCCAATATTTATGAAGTGCGTAAAAAAAGCATGGTTCCCTTAAAACCTGATGATGAAACGGATAAAGCCTATCGCCGTATTTACGGATCGGGACAGGAAGAACTTCTGGAGTCTTTTCGCAAAGAAATGAAATACCCCAGGCTCAAGTCCATAACTCTCAGCGAGATGAAAGAGTTCACCTACTGGCTCTTTAAATATCGCGTGAGGAAAAGCGAGAAGCCCAAGATTGCCAGCGATACCAAGAAGGCCTTAACGCTGATGTCCCGCAAAATGTCAAACCGGATTGTTTAGCCCAGCAACCTGAGCTCGTTGCCGAGCCGCGACAATTTATTTTCGTATTCCTGCAGCCTGTTTTTTTCTTTTTCCACGACAGCTGCCGGGGCTTTGGAAGTGAAGGCGGCATCAGCCAGTCTTTGAGTCAGCCGTGCTATCTCGCGCTCCATGATCTCCATTTCCTTTGACAGGCGCGATTTTTCAGCATCAATATCCACCATACCTGCCAGCGGTATTACAACGTCTCCATTTTTTACGACTGTTACTACGGCAGCCGTGCTTGCTGCAGGGCGTTTATTTTTGGGCAGGACAGTTAGTGAGGCTTTGGCCAGTCGCTCTATAATGGACGATCTTGCGATTATTTCAGAAAGCATGCTGTCAGTATAAATAGTAGCCTCTATCGATTTGCCTATATCCACCTTGTACTCGGCGCGGATGTTGCGAATCGAGCGAACGTATTCCATGATGGCTTCCATTATCCGCTCCGGTTCGGTGTCGAATAGCTTTTCATTGGCGGTGGGGTACGGAGCAATAATCAGGGCCGGGCTGCTTAACGTTCCCTCAGGCAGGCGCTCTTTAAGATTTTGCCATAACTCCTCGGTAATAAACGGCATGAAGGGGTGCAGCAGCCGGAGCGACGTTTCCAGTACATATGCAAGCGCCGGCATGGGTGAACCAGCCTTACCCAGCCTTTGCTTGGAGATTTCTATGTACCAGTCACAGAACTCACCCCAGAGAAAATCATGCATTTCCCTTTCAGCTTCGCCGAATTGGAAATCACGCATCAGGTTATCGACTTCTTTAATCAAACGGTTCAAGCGGGAGATAATCCAGCGGTCTTCCACCTCTTTCATTTTTTTCTTGCCGGGTTCAGCAAACTGCTGTTTGGTTATGGGCTCAGATTCTAACGACTTCAAAACGTAACGTCCGGCATTCCAGATCTTGTTGGCGAAATTCCTTCCCGCTTCAAGACGATGTTGTCCCATATTGATATCATTACCCGGTGATGTCCCGGTAGTCAGTGCAAAGCGCAGCGCGTCACATCCATACTGGTCAATGGCGGTCAACGGATTAAGCACGTTGCCCTTCATTTTGCTCATCTTCTCGCCCTTCTCATCACGTATAAGACCGTGTAAAAACACTGTATGGAAGGGGATATCGCCGGTATCCTCAATGCCCATCATTATCATGCGGGCAACCCAGAAAAACAGGATATCGTAGCCAGTTTCCATGACCGATGTGGGGTAAAAGTATTTCAAGTCTTCCGTTTTATCCGGCCAGCCGAGAGTAGAATGCGGCCAGAGCCCCGAGCTGAACCATGTATCCAGAACATCGGGATCCTGAACTAGGTCACTACCACCGCATTTGGGGCATTTCGTGGGTGTATCAATAGCAACGATCATTTCACTGCATTGCTGGCAGTACCATACGGGTATGCGGTGGCCCCACCAGAGCTGGCGGCTGATGCACCAGTCGCGAATATTCTCCATCCAGTTAAGATAAATTTTGGCGAAACGTTCAGGTATGATACGAATACGCCCGTCCTTGACCGCTTTTATTGCAGGAGCAGCCAGCGGTGCGATCTTAACAAACCACTGGAGGCTAACCTCGGGCTCCAGCACGGTGGCACACCTGAAGCAGTGTGGGACTGCATGCGAATACGGCTCGATTTTTTCCATCAGGCCTGCTTTCTCGAAGTCTTCGACTACACGCTTGCGGGCTTCGAAGCGGTCCAGTCCTGCGTACGGGCCGGCATTTTCGTTGGTGGTAGCGTCCGGATTTAGTATATGTATCACAGGCAATCCGTGTCTTTCGGATATTTCAAAGTCCACAGGATCATGGGCCGGAGTTACCTTGACCATACCGGTACCGAATTCCTTATCGATGGCTTCATCCGCTATTATAGGTATGGCACGGTTAATGAAAGGTAAAACGACATTTTGGCCAATAAGCTTTGAATATCGCCCATCTTCAGGATTAACAGCCACGGCAGAGTCACCGAGGTAAGTTTCAGGGCGTGTTGTTGCCACTGTTATATAACCGCTCCCGTCCTGATAAGGATATTTCATGTGCCACATATTACTGGTAATATCCCTGTTTTGAACTTCCAGATCGGACAGGGCAGTCCGGCACCTGGGGCACCAGTTGATGATTCGCTCGCCGCGATAGATCAATCCCTTGTTGTAAAGGCGGACAAAAGCGGTTTTAACTGCTTTAACAGGGCCCTCGTCAAGGGTGAATTTTTCGCGTGACCAGTCGCAGGATGCGCCCAGCCTTTCATGCTGATGCGTGATAGTGCTGCGTGACTTATTAGCCCATGCCCAAACCCGTTCCAGGAATTTATCCCTGCCGATGACATGGCGGTCCAAACCCTCTTTGGAAAGCTCTTTCTCAACTACTACCTGGGTGGCGATACCAGCATGGTCGACACCGGGCAGCCAAAGAGAAGGATCACCAAGCATGCGGTGCCAGCGAATCATGATGTCCTCAAGCGAGGCTGTCAGAGCATGGCCGACATGCAATTCCCCCGTAACATTCGGAGGAGGCATGATAATGGTGAACGGCTTCTTTTTCCTGTTTATGGCAGGTTTGAAATAGCCGCCGTCCATCCAGAACTTGTAGCGCTTCTGTTCGACCTGGCCGGATTCGTATGCTTTCGGTATATCGATCATGTCTTACCCCGGATAATAGATTTTATGCAGGCGCTACTGATAATAACAGCGCTTTAAAGTTCAATATTATACCGCGATTAGGAAGATACAGGCGATTGTTTATTTTAATGTCTCTGATATCCCGCCGGTAAAGTCGTCTTTTGTCCTGAAAATTTTTTGTGGATATCCGTATATTCTGCCATGGCTGATCAAGCATATTAAGTTCGAAGCGTTAGTGAAAGTCCGAATTGCGGATTTACCTTTTCTTCAGCAATGTGCCCACCCTGTCCAATATCCTGTCGGCAACCTCACTCTTGGGCAAAAGAGGCAGTTCTTCCGTTTTACCCTTGCTATCGATGATGGTGACGCGGTTGGTATCCGTGCCGAAACCGCAATCCTTTTCAGTGATATCGTTGGCGACTATGAGATCGAGACCTTTTCTTTTAACCTTGTCGACCGCATTATTTACCACGTCATCGCTCTCGGCAGCAAAGCCCACACGGATGAAATCTCCTTTAACCTGTCCCAGTATATCGGGTGTCTTTTCCATGTATAGCGTCAGGTCCTTGATGTCCACTCGCTTGATCTTAGTACTCGATGGCTTTGCCGGACGGAAATCAGCAACTGCAGCTGCCATGATTAAGGCATCCGCCTTCTTTGTGGCTTCCTGGACTGCCTTGAGCATATCCTCTGCTGATTTTACATCGACGAATTTGATGCCGGCTGGTTTGGGCAAAGCGGTTGGTCCGCTTATCAGTGTAACTATAGCGCCACGGTTACGGGCAGCTATTGCAATGGCATATCCCATCTTGCCGGATGAATGGTTAGTGAGGCAGCGTACCGGGTCGACAGCTTCCTGCGTGCCTCCTGCAGTTACAACAATTTTTTTTCCGGCCAAATCACCTTTTTTTTTACCCAACACCTGCAAGGTTACGCCGTATATCTCATCCAGGTCGGTCAATCTTCCCAAGCCCATTTTGCCTGAAGCGAGCCTGCCGTAACCCGGTCCGACGAAGCTGAATCCGCGTTTTTTCAGGCGTGTAACATTTTCCTGCGTTATCTCATTGGCCCACATGTTATCGTTCATAGCAGGCGCGATTACCACAGGCGCCTTAGTGGCCAGGACTGTGCAGGTGAGCATGTCATCGGCAATACCGCTGGCTATTTTAGCGATGATATTGGCAGTAGCCGGTGCAATAAGCACAATATCCGCGGCTTCAGCCAGTGCGACGTGTTCGACGCTGAACTCGGAGGCAAGATCCCACATTGTGGTTACTACCGGACGTCCCGTGATATTACGGAAGGTAAGCGGCGTGATGAACTGAACTGCTTCCTCTGTCATGATGACTTCAACCCGGAAGCCCACCTGTGTGAACCGGCTGGCGAGGTCGGCAGCTTTATAGGCAGATATGCTGCCTGTAACTCCGATGACGACTGTCTTTTCTTTTACTGCCATGTTATTCCACTCTTTAAGGCCTGTTCATATTATATATCAGGCGAAGTCCTACGAGGGTTAAATCCGGATTCACTATTTCTATTACTTTAGTCCCCTGCGCCAGCATGGCTGCAAAGCCACCTGCTGCTACTACCTTGGCTTTTTCATCAAGTTCCGCCTGTATACGCGATACGAGTCCTTCGATGAGTCCGATATAACCGAAGACTATGCCCGATTGCATTGCGGCAACCGTGTTTCGCCCGATGGCTTTCCTGGGTAGATTGAGTTCAATTCTGGGAAGAACAGCTGTCCGAGTAAACAGGGCTTCAGTAGCGATGGCAATTCCCGGCGCTATGGCCCCACCGATATAGTCTCCCCCTTTAGACACAACATCTATTGTGGTAGCAGTGCCCATATCTATGACAATCACTGGTCCTCCATAGAGATGATGGGCGGCTACAGCGTTGACAATTCGATCGGGGCCTACTTCCCGCGGATTATCCATATCTATACGAACGCCGGTTTTCACTCCAGCTTCAACAACAAGGGGTGTTTTTTTAAGGTAGTGTCTGCAAACCTCTTCGAATGTCAGCAGCAGAGGCGGTACAACACTGCAGATTACGACATCACTGATTTTAGCGGCGGTAACTCCCTGGCGCTCCATCAAGGAAAGCATCATATTGCCATACTCATCGGACATGCGGTGGATCGCCGTTGATACCCGCCACGTCGTTTTGATCCTCTCGTTTTCGAAGACTCCGAACGTAATATTAGTATTGCCGATATCAATAGCTAATAACATAGTATCCATTATGACATAAATGCATCTGCAAATCATCCCTTGGCATGTTCATAGTGCCTTTAGCTTCTTTATGATTCTGGGAAGAACAGGTAGAAGATCGCTGGCGAGCATGCCTGTGTCGCCGATTTCATCGCTAGCCTCGGCACCGGCCGTTGCATGCAGGTACACTCCCAGGGATGCCGCGTCGTATAAAGGTATCGATTGGGCGGCGAGGCCTGCTATGGCGCCGGCAAGAACATCACCTGTCCCGGCGGTAGCCAGTCCGGGATTTGCTGCGTCGCAGATGCGTGCTCGCCCACCCGGCTCTGCAATCACCGTATATGCTCCCTTGAGAACTACAACCTTCTTCCATTTTGCTGCGGCTTTTCTGGCTGTCTCAAGCCTGTTGCTCTGTACTTTATTAATTGAGACACCCAACAGCCTTGCCATTTCTCCGGCATGTGGAGTTACGATAGCATCTGAGTTAAGTTTTCGCCACCATTGGTTGACTTCAGAGAGTGTATTGAGGGCGTCGGCATCCAGGACGAGAGGTGGGGATTGCTCAGGAAGGTTGAGCAGGACACCTTTGATGAATTCCTTCGTATTTACATGTTGTCCTGATCCGCATCCCATAAGGAGAATCCTATAATAAGGCAAAATACTCAGAATTGCCTTTGACGCCTTATGCGAGGCAAGGCATTTTCTAACTTCGGGCAAAGGCGCGTAGGTTACTTCGGTCAGTTTTGAAGCCAGTACAGGTTGAAGGCTGCCAGCGGTTGCCAGGGTCACAACCCCGGCGCCGACCCTGGCGGCACCCATGCATGCCAGGTATGCCGCGCCGATATAATTCTCCGAACCGACGACAGCCAGCATCCTGCCGAAGCTGCCCTTAGTGGCATTGGCGGGACGCGGAGGAAAAACGGATTTGCACCATTCAGGTGTTATCAGCTCAGTGGGAATGTCCTGGCTGAGCTTTGCAGGTATACCAATATCCGCAATGATCTTTTTCCCTGCCCTTTCCGCGCCGGGGAAATTGTACAGTCCGAGTTTAGGTAAGCCCAATGTTATCGTCAGGTCTGCCTGAACGCATCCGGGATCAACCTGGCCGGTATCGGCATCCAGGCCGGTGGGGATATCAACTGCTACTACAGTGATATCAGGACGTTTGAATTTTTCACCATTCAGATTTATCAGAACGTTTTTAAATAAGCCCTTGATGGGCCGTGCCTTACCTGTGCCCAGGATCCCGTCGATAACGATATCGGTGGAACTCAAGAGGCTTTTCAGCTTGGCAAATTTTGTATCCTTTTCGGCGTAGATGATATTTACCCCGTGCTCTTTTGCCAGCTGCATATTTTTATCATCTGCAGTCCGTGTACTTAGAAGATATGCAGTCACCTCTGCGCCCCAATCCTGCAAATAGCGGGCTGACACCAGTGCGTCACCTCCGTTGTTGCCAGGGCCAGTAAATGCGAGGATAGATCGACCTGCGATTGTGCCCAGATTCCTGGTTTCCTCAGCTACACATCTGCCGGCGTTTTCCATCAAGAATTCGGTTGTGATGCCGGATTGCGCAGCCAACCGGTCGATATTTCTCATTTGTTCAGCAGTAACAACTTTCATCAGGATTGCTCCTTTTCCCGTTTATGCTTTTGCGGGGCCGAATTCTTTAAGTTTCCTGCTCATAGCCTGCCAGTGCGTACCACGCCAGTAAATACGGTGGCAGGAAGGGCACTGCATATATTGTTCCTGAATGGCAAATACACGAGCTGGTACAACCTGTTCCAGGTCGCCCCTTTCCCTTGAAATAAGATCGACATTACATTCAATGCAGCGAGTAAAAGGCCGATATTCATGATCGAGATTCAACTTATCGATAACCTTTCTCATCTGTAATTCGGAATTGTCTCCGCTTACCAGTATAGCTTTCACCCTGCCGGCTGTAATTACACGGCGTTTCATGAATTCAGAATCCTTGGTGATGATAATTCTACCCTGGGCCAGTGCTATCTTTGCCATTTTACCGTCGTCTTCTTCATCAAAAAATAGAGCGTCATAACCCATCATGCGCAGCCACCTGGCCAGCTTACCTACATTGCTGTCTACGATAAATTTAGGTTCCACTTCCCATCACATTGTATTTGTAAATCAGTCCGCCCGCAAGGGGTTGAAGTTTGTATTGTAATCGTAGTGGTCGAGATTCTCTTGCTTCTTGAGATGGTTCACAATAGCGTAAGTAGCCGGTGTTGCAATTACTTCGTACGCAGACTTGATGGCCCAATGCCCAAGTATCATCATC
>JAQUQM010000115.1 GCA_028716085.1 Dehalococcoidia bacterium
TACTACCGTTGAACTCATCTGGATGTTGATCATATTGCTGGTGCCCCTGTACTATAATCCGCTTGAACGTCAAGCCTTTTATTTCGCCAAATCACTGCTTTTCCAATTCCTGATAGTTCTTATGCTCGGGATTGTCTGCGGGCAATGGTTTCTTAATGTGCGCCGCAGCACACGAGTCGGCCTTGTCGATTATATAAAAACATCGCCACTACAGGTTGCAGTGATATGTTTCGGACTGATATGGATCGCATCCACGGTACTATCCATAATGCCGCAGCAGAGTTTCTGGGGCAGCATGGCACGAAAGAATGGATTGATTACAGAAATATACTGGATTGTTTTCTTTCTTATCATTGCCTGTAAAATGCGCAGTGCAGCCCAGATACACCGGGCATTGTATACATTGATAATATCAGCAGGAATCGTATCGGTAATAGGCCTTTTTCAATTTATTGAACCTGGGATTTTCAGGGGTTATCTCTATACCGGACGGCCCTTTTCCACTGACGGCAATCCCCTTTCGCTGAGCGCCTTCCTTGCCATGGTTATTCCAATTACCCTTGCTATGATCATACTAACCTCATTTGATAATAATGAAGCACGATATAAAAAGGTATTGAAACAGATTGGACTGGGGGCCGCATTCATTGCCCAGGTGTGTTGCCTCAGCCTGGCTCAATATTCACTTACACTCCTGCTGTACATCATAGGCATATTCGTTTTTTTTACCTTAATAGGGATATTCCTGAGGAGGAGGCTTACCCTTATACTGGGCGCCGCTGTACTGGTATCGATTGCCGTTATTGCGATCATCTTATTAGGCCAGATGTTAAACCCGGGTCAACAAACGGCGACCACCGGAGGCAATGATTCAAGTGCTCCCGTTGCAGAGCAGGTAGGTTTAAAAACACTGGGAATGAGAGTGCTGATCTGGCAGGCGGCGGCAGATGTTATCCTGAAATCACCCGAAGTAGCTTTCCATCAGGATAATTACCACTCTTTACGTAAATTAATTGGCTACGGACCTGAAACCTTCATCGTTACTTCTCAGGCAGAATTTCCAGCTTCATTGCGCAGCAGCGCAACGTATAGAGCGGGATTCCTGGGCCAACCTGAGAATCACTATCTTTATCTGGGCGTCACGGTAGGTATTCTCGGCTTAATATCATTTTTATCAGTAATAGTAGTTTTCCTGTTTGTGAGCTTCAAGCTGCTTGTTCGGTCAAAGAGGCAGGAAAATATATTGATTATTTCAGCTTTTATCGGAGCTATCGCCCAGTATTGTGCACACATGTTGTTCAACCCGACGGCAATTGATCCGGAGCTGGTTTTCTGGCTGATTATGGGATTAACACCGGTATTTACCAAACTGGAAATTCCGGTAAGTATCAGCGTTCAGGCCAGCGGGAACAATACTTTAATACAGCGTCATATAATTCCCGAAGATAAGGCTAAGGTGGCCAGGCGCATCATCTCGGCTTTAATTATTGTAATATTCGCAGGTGTTGCCCTGGGATTAACAGCCAGGCCCCTGATGGCGGACATTACGCTACAAAAAGGGATAAATTTGTGGTCGAAAGATAAAGGTGCCGCACTCAATGCATTTTATGAGGCAACAATAATGGAGCCCTTCGAAGCTTCTTATTATGGATACAGGGGTTATCACTTATTTGTTAAAGCTAGAGAATCAGAAGATGTAAATGAAAGGGCAGCCTTACTGGAAGCCAGCGTGGCTGCCTATGCCCTGGCGAATGAGATGGAACCTTATCTGGCGTACTGGAACTATACACCCGCCGACGTCTGCACTTACTGGGCAAAAAACGGGGCGGAAGATAAATGGCCACGGGCTATTTACCTGTATGAAAGCGCCGATGAGCTCTTCCCGGAAAACGCGGTTATTACCAACAAACTGGCGCTGGCACTGATGTTGCGAGGGGACTACGAAGCTGCCGGACAGCGACTGGAGCAGTCACAAATATACGATCCCGGCTGGATGCAGACCTCACTTTTCAGAGGTTTGCTGGGTATATATGAAAACGGCCAGGGATCTGCGGCCGAGAGCTTCATTGCGCCGGTGCGACAAAAAATATACGATATCGGGTATTTTATGGATTTCTGCAGGCAGCTTGCAATATATAATGAGGTAACGCCTGTGGCGCAGGAGCTCAAACTGTATGCAGGGAATAATCCTGACGACTGGGTGGCTCAAAGTCTGTGGGGTATTGCAAGCGTATATGCCGGCAATATTACCGACAGTCAGGAAGCTTTCGGAAATATGAAAAAAATTGTGCCTGTTGAAAAAATCAACCTCGTGATTAATATTATCCGGCAGCTTGCTTACGAGAATAAGGATTTTTCTAAGGTTAGCGGCAGGGTACTGGAAGAAATGAAATAATAAACAGCAGAGAGTAATGAGAGAAGTAATTGGACGTATTTATTGATATCCTGGTTATGTCCCTGATGTTTCTCCTGGGAATCAGTGTCGGCAGCTTTTTAAATGTAGTGGCGGACCGGATACCCGCCGGGAAGTCGATAATCTCACCTCCTTCGCACTGCTTTAGCTGCGGCCACAGGCTTGAAAACAGGGACTTGATTCCGCTGATCAGCTACCTGGCATTACGGGGTAAGTGCCGCTATTGCGGGGCATCCATTTCCGCCAGGTCCTTCATGGTAGAACTGATCACAGGCATACTCTTTGTTCTTATCTGGTTGAGATTCGGCGTAAGCTGGCAGCTTCTGACCGGTATCCTGTACTGTTCTTTTCTTATAGTGCTGGCCGTTACCGATTATGAGCAGTCATTTTTACCGGGTGTAGTAATTTATGCGGGAATCGGCCTGGCCTTGATTTTAGCAGCATTGGGATCGGCAATCGGATTTCCTCCCGATATTCTTAGCGCTACCATTGGGTTACTCACAGGATTCGGATTAATATTTCTTGTATGGCTTGCTTCATGGCTGGGCCACAAAAAGATTCTACTATTTGCTCATGCTGTTTGGGGAGGATTGGTCGGTGCGTTTTTGGGCTTTCCACTGGTTGTGGTTGCGCTGTGTTTATCTGTCCCGGTTGGACTTTTGATTATCCTCATATTAAGGTTAATGCGGATAAGAAAAGGAGGGGAAACGATACCCTGGGGATCATTTTTAGCTTTGAGCGCGCTTATAACACTGCTGTGCGGTGACGCCATCTTGAGCTGGATTTATCCGGTTTTTGCGGGCCTGATTAAATAGTAAAAAATTTTTAGGAAAAATTTTTGTTGAATATGCATGGGGTATTGACATATATGCGTTTATGTGCTAATTTTAAAAAGTCCCAAGTAATCAAAGTTGGAACGGGGAGGCAGAGGACCCGCGCACAAGGTAGGCGAAGGCCGAACAGTGCAGGGGGGGGAATGAGGAACCGGGAAACCGAGGTTACTTGGGGCTTTTTTATTCCAGTACCGCAATAACCGGCAGGTTGCGATATTTTCCCCTGAAATCCAAACCGTATCCCACAACGAACTGGTCGGGTATCTCATACCCTACATAATCAAGTGGTACGTTGATTAACCTCCGGGCGCTCTTATCCAGCAGTGTACAGACTTTCAGGCTTGCCGGATTGCGCGCCGCAAGGAAATTGAGGATATAGTTCAGGGTCATGCCCGTATCGACGATGTCTTCGACCATCAGTATGTCTTTATGCATTATATCCAGATCCAGGTCCTTGGTGATCTGGATGGCTGAGTCGTTGTTGCCGGTGGGAGAGGAGATGGCCATGAAATCAACGGTCACCGGTATGGAAATATTTTGCATCAGGTCGGACATAAAGCAGAGAACACCTTTAAGGATGCCGATAAGGACGAGGTCCTTGCCCTGATAATCCCTCGAGATCTGTTTCGCCAGCGATTTCACCCTTCGTTGAATCTGATTCCGACTGAACAATATCTTCTGTACACCCGCTATCTTGTTTTCACCCAGCGGAATGAAACCATACTTGGCGAATAATTTCAGGTAGTCTACCTTGTTAATAAGCCGCACATTAACATCAGGATAGAGTTCCTTCACGCGGCGCAGCTTTCTGTTCTTTTCTGTCATCAGGCTCTGTTTTGTCGTGGTTAATTCAAGATACAGGTTTATTTCGGGAAGATAGAAATCGGGCGTAAACATCTCAGTTATCCTTTTATCTTCCCACGCCAGCGGAAAAGAACGCGGCTCGTATAACCATTCAACCTGATAAAAATCCAATAGACGCGCAAATTCTTCTTCGCTGGGATGGCTGAAATTCGTAGGACGTATCGGTATCAGTGGAAGGCGCGAAAAGCTGGTTAGCTTCTGATGCTGCAATAAATTTGTTTCATGGTAAGAACTCAAATACTGGTTCAGTTCCATTTTTTCCAGATAGAGGGCGATCATATTAGCGACTGTTGACAGGAAGTCCTTTTCTATGGGTTTGAAATGCCTTTTTTCCCGGTTGTATATCCTTATCTGGCCGATTATCTCTTCCTTTTGCATAATCGGGGCGCCCATAAAAGCAGTTATTTTTTCGCTTGCTGCGTGTTCCGGGTACTGTGATCTTTTGTCGGTGAGTATGTCGGCTACGGCTACTATTTTCCCATCCAGTATTTCCGGGTAACTTTTCCGTGCATTGAGCGCACCCTTGCGGAGGTACATATCACTGAGACCGTGGGCTCCCAGCAGGTCCAGATGCTCTTTCTGGGGATTAAGGATCATAACGGCGCATCCCGTCGCCTGCAGGGCTTTAGCTGTGCTGCCTGCAATAGAAGTGATAACCTTTTTTGAAGGTAAAGCAGAGTTTACAGTTTTAGTTATTTGCTTTAAAGCAAGCGAATAGCGATTTTCCGTGCTTTCCATTCCTCATCCACCTCACATTCCAATTTTACTGCATCATCCGCATTTAGTATAACCGCAACTTGGGCAAATATGGCATCCTTCCTGGTATACCAGCAGGTTCCCACAATCGGGACACTGGCCGGTGAAATTCACCGACGAGCCGGCCTGAACGATGGTTGGATAGCTCTCCTCCTCTTTCTTAACATACTTTTCCAGGACGCTTCCTATGGCATCCGCGCAGGATAGGATAGCTCGGCCGTTTTCCCACGAAACGCTGGGGCAGCGAATAGCCCTCAGTTGTTTAATTACGGAGCCGACATCGATACCCGACCGGAAAATAAGTGATATCAGCCTGCAGGTTGCTTCGAGTTGCGCCGATGCACAGCCGCCTGCTTTGCCGAGGCTGGAAAAAACTTCGCAGATGCCTTTATCGTCAAAATTAACCGTGACGTAAATATAACCGCAGCCTGTTGTGATACGTTCCGTTATGCCCCTTGTAATCTTGGGCCTCTGGCGGGGTGACGGCTTGCTTTCGGATTCCTGTTCAATGACCGCTTCCTTGCCTTTTTGTGGCTCTTTCTGGCTTAGATTAAGCACCTGGCTGTCACGGCTGCGATCCCTGTATATCGTGATCCCTTTGAGCCCCAATTTGTAAGCCAGCATATATACTTTTTCGACATCTTCACGGGTAGCTTCATGCGGCATATTGACCGTTTTTGAGACAGCACTGTCAGTATGCTTTTGAAAAGCTGCCTGGATCTTTACGTGCCATTCCGGCGAGATATCATGGGAGGTAACGAAGACTTTTTTAACCCAATCGGGAATACCAGGGATATTATTCAGTGATTCACCTTCAGCAAGCTTTTGCACCAGTTCGGGTGAATAGAACTTCTCCTCTCTTGCGATCGCTTCGAAATATGGATTGGTCTCTATGAGGGTTTCTCCATCGAGAATATGCCTGAAATAGCTAAGTGCAAATATCGGCTCTATGCCGCTGGAACACCCGGCAATAATACTTAGCGTACCCGTCGGGGCAATAGTGGTTCTATTGGCGTTTCTTACACGGGGTCCGTTTTCAGTGTCATAGACACTACCCTTGAAGGCAGGAAATAATCCTCTGGAGTGACCTAAAACAACGGATTCCGCAGTGGCTTCTTCGGATACAAAGCGCATCACTTTTTCGGCTATTGCCACGGCTTGATCGGAGTTATAGGGCACGCGTAGCGCAATAAGCATATCTGCAAATCCCATTATTCCCAGGCCTATTTTTCTTGTTTTTCGGGTCATTTCCTCTATTTGCGGCAAGGGAAACTTGTTGACTTCTATTACATTGTCCAGGAACCTGATTGCCAGTTTGATTGCCTCTCTCAATTTATCAAAATCGATCTCCGCCTTACCGGCAACAGTCTTCGTCATTTTGGCCAGATTAATTGAGCCGAGGTTACAAGACTCGTAAGGTAATAGCGGTTGTTCTCCACATGGATTCGTGCTTTCTATTTTCCCCAGCTGGGGTGTGGGATTAAAGTCGTTTATGCGATCAATAAAAATTATGCCGGGATCCCCTGTGCGCCATGCCATATCAACGATTTTGGTAAATACTTCTCCCGCATTTAATTTGCCTGCTACTTCCTTATTATGAGGATTAATTAGGTTATAATCCGTATGATTCTCGACGGCTTTGATAAAGGAATCTGTTATAGCTACAGAAATATTGAAGTTAGTAAAAGCCCTGGGATCGTCTTTGGAGGAGATAAACTCCAGAATATCCGGATGATCAATATTCAGGATACCCATGTTGGCGCCTCTGCGCATGCCGCCCTGCTTGATTACGTCGGTTGCCGTGTCGAACGCGCGCATGAAAGACACCGGGCCACTGGCTATACCGCCCGTTGAACCGACCCTGTCTTTCTTCGGGCGCAACCTCGAAAATGAAAAGCCGGTGCCCCCTCCGCTTTTATGTATAAGCGCGGTGTATTTAACGGCATCGAAAATGGATTCCATGCTGTCGTCAATCGGCAGGACAAAGCATGCCGATAATTGTCCCAGGTCCCTGCCTGAATTCATCAGGGTAGGAGAATTGGGCAGGAAATCCAGAGAAGTCATAAATGCGTAGAATTTATCGGACCAAAGCTCCACATCGGCTGTTTTGTCAAAAGCTGTCTCGGCTGAGGCGATGTATTCGCTGACCCTGAGGAACAGTTTTTCAGGAGTTTCAATCACATTGCCCTTGCTGTCTTTTTTCAGATATCTCTTTTCCAGGACAACGAGCGCATTATCTGTCAATTTTAATTGTGCAGGCGGTTCCACTTTCTTGCTGGCTAATTCTTTCTTGAGGTCCTTGTTTTCTATGGGTGGTTTAGTATGGGATGTCTGATCAACAGGCTGAGGAGGAAGAGGCAGGTTACTAATGGTGATCTTTTCAACAGGTTTTGAGTCCGGCTGTTGTATCGGCTTACTCGGAGCATCAACCTGTTGTTTGCTCCTTGCTTTCACACCAAGAACCTCATTAATCACTGTTTCTATCTGGTCTTTCGAGGGTGGTGGAACAGCTAATGGAGCAACAAGGTCTTCCATGCCGGGCAGTGTTGGTTCAACCCTGTTAACTTTAGCTTTTTCTTCTGATATCATATCCCTCTCCATTCGTGAAATTACCTGGTCTGCAAGTTCTTCCAGTTCCTGTCTGTCTGCTAGTCCCATTGTCTGAGTGTAAGTAAAAA
>JAQUQM010000116.1 GCA_028716085.1 Dehalococcoidia bacterium
TGCGAAGCCTGGGTGAACTGTGTATAAAGAACAAGATTCTGATTGTGTCCGATGAGATTCATGAAGACATAGTATACAGCGGTTACAAGCATGTGCCATTTGCTACACTCGGGGATGATTTTGCAGCCAACTGTGTAACCTGCACGGCGGCCAGCAAGACCTTTAACCTGCCCGGCTTGCAGACATCAAACATCATCTTTACCAATCCTGATTTGAAGGCGCGTTACACTGAGGTGGTGAGGAGCTGCAGCATGCCGTCTCCCAACATGTTCGGCATCGCCGCCACCGAAGCTGCCTATCGCTACGGCGAACCATGGTTGACTCAACTCCTTACCTACCTAGAGGGCAATATTGCCTATTTAATCGAATATATATCAGCAAAGCTCCCCGGTTTGAAGCTCATCCAGCCTCAGGGAACATATCTTCTGTGGCTGGATTTCAGAGATTGTAGTATCGCAACGGACAGGCTGGCCAATTTTGTGCGTGAGGAGGCCAAAGTGGGGCTGGAACCGGGCACTATTTTCGGCTGCAGTGAGCCCGGCTTCGAGAGGATGAACATCGCCTGTCCCAGATCCACGCTCGAAGAAGCTTTAAGCCGGATAGAAAAAGCCATCAGCAGGTGACCTCTTAAATTAAGTTCCTCAATAAAACCATCCAGCGGACTCAATTCTTGAGAAATTCTTGATGGATTGTCTTGATTTCTTGATACGTATTTGATCGATAGATTGTTAGAATAAATATTATATTAGTGAAAAGAGTCTCAATTGCTGAGCCATGTGGTTTATCTCGGATGCTGTGTATAAAAACTGAAATCTAATGTGGGATCTCATATTTATTATTAGCATTATTGTCTTCTTCATAATCAGCCTGGTAATACTCATAATCTGCAGGCGCCTGATGGAGAGCTAATATATGACCGCTGTCTATATCATCTCGGGTATCGTTGCCTTCGCCCTTTTAATATACCTCGTCATTGCGCTTCTAAAACCGGATTGGTTCAAATAATGCTGTTTGTGTTTCTGCAAATCGGTCTTTATTTGGGTGTCCTGCTCCTCCTGGTAAAACCTTTGGGCCTTTATATGGCGCGCATATATGGCGGCGAACACACATTCATGACACCGGTGATGGAACCGATAGAGCGTCTTGTTTATCGAGCATCCGGAATAAAACAATCCGATGAAATGGACTGGAAGATATATGCCGTAGCTGTGTTACTTTTTAATATGGCAGGTCTCCTGCTGTTATTTATTATCCAGCGCATACAGGGTTTTCTGCCGCTTAATCCGCAGGCACTTCCGGCGGTGGCACCCGACCTGGCTTTCAACACTGCTATCAGCTTTGCCACCAATACAAACTGGCAGAGTTACAATGGCGAAACCACTATGAGCTATTTAACCCAGATGATGGGGATGACCGTGCAAAATTTCCTCTCGGCAGCCACGGGCATGGCTGTTCTGATTGCCCTGATACGCGGCTTTACCAGGCATACGATCAATACTATAGGCAATTTCTGGGTGGATATGACAAGAAGTGTTTTATACGTACTGTTGCCGCTGTCACTTGTGTTGTCTATAGTGCTCGTATCACAGGGAGTAGTGCAGACGTTTGATGGGGCTCAGACAGTATCGCTATTGCAGAAGACACAGGATATCAATGGTCAAACTATAAGCGAACAGGCAGTAGCGGTTGGTCCGGCTGCCTCCCAGATAGCTATCAAACAACTGGGGACAAACGGTGGCGGTTTTTTCAATGTAAATTCGGCGCACCCCTTAGAGAATCCGACTCCATTTTCTAATTTTCTGGAAATGCTGGCAATTCTGCTGATTCCTGCCGCGCTTTGCTATACCTTTGGCAGGATGGTTGGCGATACAAGGCAGGGATGGGCAATACTTGCCGCAATGACTCTGATCTTTGTTGCGGTGCTGATAGTATCAGTGTGGGCGGAACAGCGCGGCAATCCGGTTCTGGCAAGCCTGTATATTGACCAGTCTCCAGGAAATCTTCAACCAGGCGGAAATATGGAGGGCAAAGAATTGCGTCTGGGTATCGCTGATTCGGCCTTGTGGGCGACGGCCACGACCGCTGCATCGAACGGTTCTGTGAATGCAATGCTCGACTCCTTTACACCTTTAGGCGGTCTGACGGCCATGTGGCTGATGCAGTTAGGTGAAGTTGTTTATGGTGGGGTTGGTTCGGGCTTGTATGGAATGCTGGCCTTTGTCATTATCGCTGTGTTTGTTGCCGGGCTGATGATCGGCCGGACTCCGGAATATCTCGGAAAAAAAATTGAAGCATTTGAGATGAAAATGGCCTCAATTATGGTTCTGGTCCCGGTTCTAGTTGTTTTACTGGGCACGGCAATTGCTGTAATAATCCCTGAAGGTAAACAGGCTGTCTTTTATAATCCCGGTCCGCACGGATTCAGCGAAATCTTATACGCGTTTTCATCGGCAGGTAATAATAACGGTAGCGCCTTCGCGGGACTTGCAACTAATACGCTTTTTTATAACATCATGCTGGGCTTCGTCATGCTTATTGGCCGCTACTGGGTAATAATTCCGGCGCTGGCGATTGCGGGTTCATTGGCGCGTAAGAAAATAATACCCGTATCTTCAGGCACACTTCCCACTCACACAATGTTATTTATCACGTGGCTTATCACAGTAATTATTATCGTAGGTGCCCTCAGTTTTTTCCCGGCGCTATCGCTTGGGCCACTGGTGGAGCACCTGATGGCGAAATAGTGAGCTCCAATGAAAAATTCACAACTATCCGCTAAGAAACCTGCAGGAAATAGAGAATCCTGGGGGTTGGGAGTTCAATTGAGCATCAGACGCGGGCTCTACCGGAAGGCGATCCTTGACGCATTAGTGAAATTAAATCCTCTCTGGATGGCACGCAATCCTGTTATGTTTGTGGTTGAAGTTAGCAGCGTTATAGCCAGCGCTTTGTGGGTACAGGCATTATTGGGGTACGGAGAAGCAAAAGCGGGCTTTATCGGGGCTATAGCATTTTGGCTCTGGCTAACCGTTCTCTTTGCCAATTTTTCGGAGGCGTTGGCTGAAGGGCGTGGCAAGGCGCAGGCTGCTGCATTACGCCGGGCACGGCAGGAAACCAGGGCTAAAAAATTAAGCCAGGCTAGGTACGACGCCCGCTATGAAGTAATCCCATCGAATGATCTGCGGCAGGGTGATATTTTTTTAGTAGAGACAGGCGATACAATTCCTGTGGATGGCGAGGTAATTGAAGGTATCGCCTCGGTGGACGAGAGCGCAGTAACGGGGGAAAGTGCCCCCGTGATACGTGAATCGGGGGGAGACCGCAGTGCTGTTACGGGGGGAACAAGGGTATTATCCGATTGGTTGATAGTGCGTGTGACCGCCAACCCCGGTGATGGCTTCCTTGATCACATGATCAGCCTGGTGGAAGGAGCCAAACGCCAGAAGACACCTAACGAAATAGCCTTGAATATTTTGCTGGCAGCTTTTACAATCATTTTCCTCGTAGTCTGCACCGCCCTTCTGCCATATTCAATCTATAGCGTTGAGACGAATGGCCAGGGTATTCCGATTACAGTAACCGTGCTGGTGGCACTGTTAGTCTGCCTGATCCCAACCACAATTGGCGGGCTGTTGCCGGCTATTGGTATTGCCGGGGTGGACCGGCTAATCCGGCGCAACATCATAGCGTTATCCGGCCGTGCAGTGGAAGCGTCTGGAGATGTGGATGTTTTGCTGCTGGATAAAACGGGAACCATCACGCTGGGCAACCGCCAGGCAGTGGAGTTTATACCTGTTGGTAATGTGACTGACCGTGAGCTGGCGGAAATAGCCCAGCTAGCTTCACTCGCTGATGAAACACCGGAGGGACGCAGCATAGTTTTGCTGGCGAAAGAAAAATACGGATTACGAGGTGGTACGGAGGACGGTCAATTATCGAATATGAACTATGTACCTTTTTCAGCGCAGACCCGGATGAGTGGGGTGGATATGGAGGGGCTCAGTATACGTAAAGGCGCTGCGGATGCCATCACCACTTATATTGAATGGTTAGGTAAATCTGTACCGCCGGAACTGAGGACTGTGGTGGATGGTATTGCGCAAAGGGGAGGCACTCCGCTGGTTGTATCACGCAATGGTGAAGCATTGGGAGTAGTTTATTTGAAGGATGTAGTCAAAGGCGGCATCCTGGAACGTTTTATGCAGATGCGGAAAATGGGTATTAAAACGGTAATGATTACAGGCGACAATCCTCTTACAGCAGCCGCCATTGCTGCCGAGGCCGGTGTAGATGATTTTCTGGCGCAGGCTACTCCTGAGGCTAAATTAAAGCTGATACGGGAATTTCAGGCGGGGGGGCGTCTGGTGGCGATGACAGGGGATGGCACGAATGATGCACCGGCATTGGCGCAAGCTGATGTAGCCGTGGCTATGCATACGGGGACGCAACCGGCACGCGAGGCAGCTAATATGATCGACCTGGATAGCAATCCGACAAAACTGATTGAAATAGTTGAAATAGGCAAACAATTGCTTATGACGCGGGGTTCGCTGACAACGTTCAGCATTGCCAATGATGTATCGAAGTACTTTGCTATTATCCCGGCCGCATTTGCAGGCACTTACCCCACCCTGCAGGCGCTAAACTTCATGCAACTGGCTACACCGGAAAGCGCAATCATGTCAGCTGTAATATTTAATGCCATTATTATTATTCTTCTCATACCGGTAGCATTGCGAGGTGTTCCCTATCAACCTGTGGGAGCAGCGAAACTTTTACGTAATAACCTCTTGACCTATGGGTTAGGGGGTTTGATAGTGCCGTTTATTGGCATTAAATTGATCGACATGATCTTGACGACTGTGAAACTGGTTTGAATAAAAATGAGTGATAAATCAAGTATACTGCACCAATTACGTATTGCTTTGAAATGCCTGGTGGTTTTAACGTTGATTACCGGCATAATCTATCCGCTTATCGTAACGGGTATTGCCCAGATCGTGTTCAAATATCAGGCAAATGGCAGCCTTATTGCAGAGAATGGAAAAAGGTTCGGCTCCGAGCTAATCGGTCAACCGTTCAGTGATCCAAAATATTTCTGGGGACGATTGTCGGCGACTACCCCGTATCCATATAATGCATCCGCATCTTCCGGCTCTAACTACGGGCCGCTGAATCCTGAATTGGATGAGGAAGTTCGAGCGCGCATTAAAGTATTGAAAACAGTTGATCCGGATAATATGAAGCCGATCCCGGTAGACCTTGTGACACACTCAGCTAGCGGTCTCGACCCGCATATCAGTATTGCTGCAGCCACCTACCAGGTTCATAGGGTGGCATTCGTCAGGGGACTGAGCGAAGAAATAGTTAATGCCTTAGTTACCCGCTATACCGAAGGTCGCCAATTTGGCTTTTTAGGTGAACCGCGCGTAAATGTACTAAAGCTGAACCTTGCACTGGATCAATTACCTGGCCAAACCGGAAGTAGTAAAATGTGAATGGTAGATAAAATATGGTGGACAAGTTAGTTCGTCCCAGTCCAGATAAATTATTAGAGCAATTAAAGGCGGATGAAGCCAGAAAGAGGCGGGGGAAGTTAAAAATATTTCTCGGCTACGCTGCCGGTGTGGGCAAGACCTACGCTATGCTGGAAGCTGCCCAGCGGCAGAAAAGTGAAACCGACCTCGTTATCGCCTATGTAGAAACACACGGCCGTGCCGAAACTGAAGCTCTTCTATCTGGATTAGAGGTTATACCCCGTAAACAAGTGCAATATCGAGGTCTTGCAGTTGATGAGATGGATCTGGATGCAGTTCTGGCTCGTCGACCCAAGCTGGCGCTTGTGGATGAGCTTGCTCATACTAACACTCCAGGTTTGAGGCATCCCAAGCGGTATCAGGATGTGGAGGAATTGCTGGAAGCGGGAATCGATGTTTATGTCACTCTTAATATTCAGCATCTGGAAAGTCTGCGCGAATCGGTCGCACAGATAACAGGCGTATGGGTACGTGAAACTGTACCCGATTCGGTAATTGATGAAGCCGACGAGATTGAGCTTATAGATCTTCCTCCCGATGATCTACTGCAGAGACTTAAAGAGGGGAAGGTGTATATTTCAGAGCAGATATCTCATGCAGTAGCTAATTTTTTCCGTAAAGGAAATCTATCTGCGCTGCGGGAATACAGCATGAGGATTTCCGCGGACCACATTGACACCCAGGTACGAGAGTATATGTCGGCGCATACAATACACGGCCCATGGCCCACCGCCGAGCGACTTCTGGTTTGTGTTACTCCCGGCCGATGGGGCAGCCGGATAATACATACCGCCAGGAGTCTTGCGTTACAATTGAATGCAGAGTGGACCGCTATTCACGTGGAAACACCCGGTAGCATTGACAATTCTCCTGAACAACAGGAGCAATTAACAAATTTAATTAGACTGGCAGAGAAGCTGGGCGCCAGGGTTGAAATCCTTCAAGGGTTATCTGTGGCCAATACAATATTGGAATACGCATATAAAAACAATATAACCAAGATAATTCTGGGCAAGCCCCGGGATATCCACTTACGAAATATATTGAGTAGATCGGTTGCGAATCAAGTAGTTCGCCGCAGTAAATATGTGGACGTATATATCGTCAGTGGGAAAGGCCAACCGCTGGAGCAAAATGTGCTGCCGGTAAAACAGCTACCGGTTCAGTGGTTGGGGTATCTTTTAAGCATCGCTTTGGTATCCTGTACCACTCTTATCGGTTCCATGGTTCACCCCTTCTTTCACCCTGTTAATGTAGTGATGCTTTACTTATTAAGCATTGTTATCTCGGCGATTTATTTCGGTTTCGGCCCTTCAATTTTAACATCTGTGCTGAGTTTATTGGCCTTTGATATATTCTTCATTCCACCATATTTTACCTTTGCAACTTCGGAGACATATTATCTATTTACCTTTGCTGTTTTGCTGGCAGTGGGGGTAGTCATCAGTTATCTAACATCGAGAATCCGCAGCCAGAGTGAGGCAGCTCAGCGTCGTGAAAATGAAACGGCTACACTCTATTCTTTGAGTAAGCAGCTTTCTGTTTCTATCGGGCTGAAACCCACTTTAAAAACTATTATCGATAGCGCAAAAGATCAGTTCAAGCAAAATGCAGTAGTGTTTCTTCCGGGTAAACAAAAAAAGGAGATACTGGACGCTTATCCGGAAAAGTCCGGTATAATCCAGGGTGAGAATGAGAATGCCGTAGCTGTATGGACTTATCAACACCAGAAAGCTGCCGGATACGGTACCGATACACTACCTGATGCCAGCGCACTTTATCTGCCGTTGAGCACGGCGCACGGAGGAATTGGGGTATTGGCGTTGTGGCCGCTTG
>JAQUQM010000117.1 GCA_028716085.1 Dehalococcoidia bacterium
AAGTTCAAAGGCCTTTTTAATGAACAAGAACGGTAAAACGGATTATAATTGAGCTATTCGACGGCAGATAACATGCACTGTATTATAGGGGCAAAATATATCGTTTCCGCTGAATATAAATGCCTGGTTTAAGTACGGATGAAAACAGCTCTTTACCGACCACGAGGCGTATCGAAGCGTTGTCTGACGGCATTTTTGCAATTGCCATGACGCTGTTGGTGTTAAATTTAGCCCTCCCGCAGGCAATAGAGCATACATCCCAAAGTTTACTGAAAATGTTAACCGGTCAATTATATGATTTCTTTGATTACGTCATAAGTTTTATTCTGCTGGCCATTTTTTGGATTATGCATCACCAACAATTTCATTATATACAGCGAACGGATACGAAGCATCTGTGGATCAATATTTTTATGCTTATGTTTGTCGCACTGGTACCATTTTCTACTTCCATCGTAGGTGATTATGGTGTGAATGTGGTCGGCGATATTTTCTTTTCCGCAAATATTCTGATTTTAGGCTTTCTGTTCCTGGCCAACTGGGTATATGCTACCAGTAATCACAGGCTTGTCCGCCATAATCTGGATAGTAGCATAATCAATCAATCCATCAGGCGCACTTCCGTCATCCCAATTGTGTGCCTGGTTACTATGGCAGTATCTTTGTTGAGTCCCTACTGGAGCCTGTGGATACTTCTTTCCATCCCTTTAATCATGATATTCAAACCGTTTCGTAAAGTATGACCCGCTAATGTTGTAAGATTCTCATGAACTACCGCCTTTCGGCTTGATCCCGATCCGGACAGCCGGAGAAAGTACCCCGCCTGAATTTTGATATTATCGTGCCGGTTGAAGCACAATGACCTGCGTGGCCGGAGGCAATTCACCGGGCTTGAATTCGAAAATGCTGTCCTCTATCCGTTTTACGTTTTCTTTTCCCTGCAGGAAATCATCCACGGGAGACAGGCCGACGTTGAACTGCGGGGTTTTGTAGTGCATGGGGATGACAATGCGTGGCTTCAGGTCATTGCAGACTTCGGTTGCCGTCGCTGCGTCGATGGTGAAGAATCCTCCCACGGGTACAAAGAGCACATCTACCTGCCCGATTTCTGCAAGCTGTTCGGCGTTCAGCCTGTGCCCGAGGTCGCCCGCATGGCAGAACTTCACTCCGTCCACATTGAAACAGATCACAGTATCCGCGCCGCGTTGCGCGCCCTTTACATCGTCATGCCATGCGGATATGCCTTTGAATTCGATGCCCTTGATATACTGGGTCCCGACGCCCCTGACTACAGAAGGGTTGCCCTTCACAGCGGCAAGGTTGTTGTGATCGGCATGCTCATGGGTTACCGTAACGATATCCGCCGATTCGTTAATCTCTCCATAAGTGAACCTCGAGGTGGGTGTGTAGGGGTCGGTGATGATCCTGGTCCCCGTGGTGGATGTGATGAGAAAGCAGGAATGCCCGAGATATTGTATGCTGATGAAAGGCGACGGCTGGCTGCCTGATGATGGTGTGGCTGATATGGGGATGGGCGCCGGTGGGGGCGCGGATGGCATTGGGGAACAGGCGAGCGCAAGCATACAGGACAGCAGGCATATCAAGGTAAAAAATTTTATTTTAAACAATGCTGCCTCTCTTTCTGTCAATGTTACCGGCTAACGTATAAGCGAGCCGCCCACGATGGACTTGTTGACTTCGATGCTGGTGGCGATGCCGAAGCCGCCCAGTACCGCTTTGTGCAGCCTTCCGATCTTGAAGTCGGTAGTATAGCCGTAGCCCGAGTGCAGCCGCAGGCCGAGCAGTGTAACCTCTTCAGCTGTGGGCACGGCAAAGGTCTTGCATAACGCGGCCATGGTGATCCAGTTGGGCGCCTGCTCATCGCGCAGGCAGGCGGTTTTATAGGTCAGCCAGCGGATGGCCTCGATGCGCGTTTTCATCTCGGCGAGCGTCCACTGGATGCCCTGCAAGCCTGCCATCGGGCCGCTGCGCAGCAGCCGGTCCTTGGCATATTTGATGGATTCCTCAAGCGCTGCCTCGGCTATGCCCAGCGAGGCTGCCGACTGCTGAATCTTCTCCGCGGCTATCCACCACAGCAGGATTTCAAAGCCCTTGCCTTTTTCTCCGACCAGGTTTTCTTTGGGCACTTTCATATCGTTGAAATAGACGTCCACCGATTCCTGCGCGTGGCCGCCGATTTTCTGGTAGGGCGGATCGGTCTTATAGCCTTCCCAGTTTTTCTCGATGATAAAGCAGCTTATTTTGCCGTCTTCATCTTTGGCATAGAGCGTGCCGTAGCCGCCCCAGTTGGCCCAGCTGATAAACCTCTTTTCGCCGTTGATCACGTAATGGTCTCCCTCCAGCCGGGCGGTGGTGGTGATCATTTTGGGGTCCGACCCGGTAGCCGGCTCGGTGAATAAAATCGAGAGGCATTGCTCGCCCCTGCAGACCGGCGGCAGGTATTTTTTCTTTAGCTGCTCGGAAGCGAAGCGGTTGATGGTATCGCCGATGCTGTTATTCATGGAGACCAGCCACTCCATGCCGATGCCTGATTTGGCTACCTCTTCCACTACCAGGGCGTCGGCCAGCACACTGGCACCCGCTCCGCCGTATTCCCTGGGCAGGGTGATCCCCAGCAGGCCGACTTCAGCGAATTTCTCCAGCATCTCACGGGGCGTCCGGTTGGTTTTTTCAATCTGCTCCACCACCGGCTCCACTTCCTTCACTGTGAAATCCCGTGCCAGCTTCTGCACCATTAACTCTTCTTCCGTCAGGTCGAACCTCATTTCGCATGCCTCCAAACAGTATTTTTTTAGACCCAGTCTGCCGCATCAACCAGATTGTAAACGAAGGGTGAACTGGTTGTCCGGTTATTATATACGTGCTTTCCCTTGTTTTCAAAGGGTATGATAGAAAAGTTTTTCGCATGGAGAAGTGTTTTGCGGGCAAACGGGCATTACTATGAAATGCGGCCGTGCAGAATGTAAGGACATACGGCGGCAGGCCGTTTAAGGTTCCTCCTGCTGGAGCATTGCGGGCATCAGCCCTGGATGGAACGGGAAGCGAGGGACGGGTTTTACGATATAATAAGGGCCGAAGTGGAATAACAGTCTGAGGGTGATTTCGCTTTAAATAACAGTTGCAGCCTCTTTTGCGTAAGCGTATAATCTTCATAGATAAACGGAGGTGATGGAAGTGGGACGGGTCTTAATTTTAGCAGCGATTGTTCTTCTGGTAGTGATTACGACTTTCTTGGTTCCCTCATGTGATGCGCCGGCGCCGGATATCCGTATTAACAGACTGGAAGTGACCCCTTCAACTATTAATGAAGGAGAAACGGCATATATTCAATGGGATAGCACAGGTGCCACTATGGTAACGATTGATAATAGTGTAGGAGAAGTTCAACTATCAGGTAAAAAAGAAATAAAACCCTCTCAAACAACCAAATATACACTGTTAGCAAAGAACAATAGAAAGTCCGTTGAGCAGGCGGTAACGATAACTGTAAATCCGCGTACAATAGAAAAGGTACAAGAAGAAACACCGATACCAACTGTTTCTGCTTTAGATACCAAACAACTTTTTAAACAAGTAGGTCAGGAAACTCGGGTGGAGGGCGATATCACATATATTTCAAGCTGGCTACCCACGCGTTACAGGAGCCAGGGGACAACCCGCCCCTGGACATTTATATTCTTTATGCCTGATGTGTTGGAAGGATATGCAAGTAATCCTGGGGTTGGTGAGGGATGTACAGAATGCTGGCGTGATTTTACATCATATTTCAGAGTGATAATAAAGCCGGATGATTTGCCTGCCTTTCGTTCTTATTTCGGCTGGGGGCTATCCGATAAAGAGCAAACTCCGATTGGCGTTGGAGTTGGACCGTCTGCACGAGGTGGAGTAGCTCCTACAGTGGATCCTTTGTCTGCCGCAAGTGCAGGTCATTTTTCGGGCGACGGATTCATTGTAGATGCGTCGGTCCATATACTTCTGCAAAGTGTAATTGAGAATTATCTTTCAGCCCCGGCAATATATTTAACCAATACAAAGCAGATAATTTCTTTACAGCGTTGACAAACCAATAGGCTGTAGTATTCACAGATAAAAAGAGCCTCTCTTTATCGAACCCGATATAGCCATCACGGTCACGTTTGTGACCCTGTTGGGCCTACCTTATTTCTAAATATTATGTAAAAATGAGACGATTGGTAGTTTAATGTTTAAAGGAGAGTTCAATATGCCTTCCGAGTGCGTGGAATGCGGCGGCAAAACCGACTGCGATTCTATCATCTGCGCCAGCTGCCTGGCGGAGATCATCGACCGTGTGAATGCGAAGAACCAGGCTGAGGAAAAGATCGGAATCCCCTCGAATAAAGTTAAAGTGGGGTAGAGATATGGAAGACACAGCCAGCAACCGGAGCAGGGTAAAATACAGGCCGGAAGGATGGGCAAATCCATATTCCGATGACGCTCGCGGGGAAGAGGAAAAAAGCATCTTCGAAGCCGGCGCCGACGCTATGCTCGATATGCTGCTGAAAGAGGCGCACGAGTATAGCAAGACCGTGCATCATTACATGAGGCACGACGATTACCTTTGTGATGTCCTGGCCCACGAGCTGAAGCTTCGCTGAACCCTTAATTCTGTCGTCCCTTATTTAGTGACCTGAGCAGCGCGGTCAGCAGCGTGAGGTAGGGCACATTTGTCCTGAGCGCCAGGGCGCGGTTCAAAGGCTCCCCGAAGATGGCCTCGATCTCCATGGCGCGCCCTTCCACGAAATCTATCATGGTGCTGGGCCTGTACGCCCCCATGGTGGAAGTCCTTTTAAACATGCTGTCGATCACTGCGTCACGATCGATAAGCACGCGTTCCGCATGATGTTTCAAATCGGCGTTTCCGGCAGTAATGACCTCCTCCATTAATGTGGCCGTCGCGCTGTGCAAACCGGGATCGCCCAGTATGAGGTCGGTTGTGATGCCGCCCGCGGCTACGCACATCCCCGCGAAGGGAATGTTCCAGCACAGCTTTTCCCAGCGGGCTTTAAGCAGGGAAGGCGCCTCGATGACCTGCACCATGCTCTGCGACCAGAGCGCCATGGCTGCCGCCAGCTCGGCGGGATTATCCTGGAAATGGCCGATGGTAACCTGGCCGTAGGCCAGGTGGTGTATATGCCCGGGGCTGCCGCGGTTGATGCAGGTAAAGGCCAGACCGCCGAAAATCCTCTCAGCGCCGAACCACCGCCCGAATTCATCCTCCAGTCCCAGGCCGTTCATCAGGACAAGTATGCGCGTGCGGGGCGCCATGCAGGGCTGTATCAGTTTGCGGGCATCCCCGATGGAAGTCGCCTTGAGTGCGCAGATCACCCAGTCCACGGGCCCGATATCCGCGCTGTTCTTAAAGATACGTGGTTGTGTTAATACAAAATCCCCGTCCGGGCTATCCACCTTCAAACCGGAGGCGCTGACGGCGTGGTAATCGCGCCTTACCAGGAAGCGGACATCATGCCCGGCCCCGGCAAGCCTCCCCCCGTAGTAGCCCCCCACCGCGCCTGAGCCTATGACAGCTATGCTCTGCGAATCCGGCATTCTATTATTTACCCTTCAGATTTGTAAAGTAAGCATCAGGATGGATATAATCACGTGTTAAATTTACAGGCAACCTTAATATTTTAAGCTATTCGAGTCCCATGATTTTACAGGAATTAAAGCTGTGCGGACAACTCCATAAACAGCGGACAGGCACCCATACTGGATAATCGAGACTGAACTGAGAGAGACATTATGATCAAATCGAAAGTGGCCCTGGTGAGATGTGACGGATACGACGACGAAAAGGTGTATGCCGCCGTCGTAAGGGGCATGGAATTGATCGGCGGTGTCTCATGTTACATAAAACCCGGTGAAAAAATAGTGCTGAAACCCAATGTGCTGTGGGGGTCCGAACCGGAGAAGTGTGTGACCACGCATCCCGCGGTATTCAAAGCCGTGGGCAGATTGCTGCAGGGGGCGGGCGCGCAGCTGACCTATGGTGATTCACCGGGCTTCGGTAAAACCGCGTTGCATATGCAGCGCACCGGGTTGAAGAAGGCAGCCGACGATCTGGGCATAGCTTCGGCCGATTTTGACAGCGGTGAGGTGACCGTCCACAAATCTGGGCTATTGAATAAAAGGTTTGTCATAGCCAACGGCATACTCGCAGCCGACGGCGTTGTCAGCCTGCCCAAACTGAAGACACACGGGCTGACCAGGCTTACCGGCGCCATCAAGAACCAGTTCGGGTGCATTCCGGGCACTTTCAAAGGGCAGTTCCACCTTAAAATGCCCGACCCGTATGATTTCGCCACCATGCTGGTGGATTTGAACTCCCTGATAAGGCCGCGTTTATTTATTATGGATGGCATTATTGCCATGGAGGGCAACGGCCCCAGGAACGGGAACCCGCGCCGGTTGAATGTGCTTCTTTTTTCCAGCGACCCGGTCGCACTGGATTCCATAGCCTGCAGGATAATCGACCTGAACCCGGAATTCGTGCCCACATCGAAACCGGGTGAAAAGGCAGGACTGGGGACATACCGCTATGATGAGATCGAGATAGCCGGCGATGATATCGAAACATTTATCACACGGGACTTTGATGTTACACGGAGGCCGCCCGTCCCGGCTGCCAGCGGGCGCATGAGGACCTTTTTAAAGAACCGGGTAACGCCGAGGCCGGTGATAGATAAAACGAAATGCACCCGTTGCGGCGTATGCTCAAAGGTCTGCCCGGTCAATCCCAAAGCAATTGAGTACTACCCCGAGGATAAAAGCAAGTTTCCCCAGCACAAATATGACCTGTGCATACGCTGCTATTGCTGCCAGGAATTATGCCCGGAAGGCGCAATCAGTGTTAAAAATACATTTTTAGGCAGCCTTATTTCGCGCTAATATTTTAAGGTGAGCCTGAGGATTTATCCTTTTTGAAACCGTGCGACGCAACAAAATTGAAATGCCGGTGTTAATATTAAGTGACTTTTATTCGCCCGCTATCCGGACACTGCGGTTATTATTTGCGATATGTTATACAGGAGTTAATTAAGATGAAGAAGCTCACTATGTTTAAACTCGGTATAGTGATTGTACTGGGATTACAGGCTGCGGCCTGTTCCGGTTCACCTTCCAATGTTCCTCCGGCGGGCACAGAACCGGCAGGACAGACAGAGGTTCATAATCCCGTCATCAGGGATATAGCAGGACTCAGGGAAATGGCTCCATCTGCTGAAGATGAGCTTACCTGCTATGCCACCGACCCCTATAACAGGCAGCTCAGCTACAGCTG
>JAQUQM010000118.1 GCA_028716085.1 Dehalococcoidia bacterium
GCAAAAACACCGGGGCCTGGGGCAGAGGTAGTGGGATGGACCTTATCGGCAACCAATTTCTCATAAAAAACGTCCGCCGTAATATCTATGCCGTCTCTGAATGTCTCATTCCCGAAATGGACGTTCAATGGCACGAGACTGATGTCGTACTTGCCTGCCATTTCAGGCGTCAGGTCGCACCCGCTATCGCAAATAATCTTTACCATTTGATATTATGACAACTTTATATGTTCCGCGACTTACTGCATCAGTGAAGATAAAAAAAAGGAAATACTATTGCGGGCGCCCGCATCATGTAGATGTCGGGCAGTAAAGCCGGCGATAAACGGTTAACAGCTTAGCCCGCAATGATTTCTCTTGAACAGGCAACTATCTTGGTTATGCAGCAGAGAAACCTATTTTCCCGCGATAAAGCAGGCTGCCAGCACATTGGGACCGGTGTGAACGCCTATGGCTGGTCCTACTTTTGTGCGAATAAGCTTCTCCTTGGGGAATTTCACACCGATGGCGTCTGCCAGTATTTCAAGCTCATCAGGTGTGGTTGCGTCCTGGATAACCACATCCTCCAATTTGGGTGTATCAATAACCAGCTTGACCAGTTCATTAATAGCCTTGGTGCGGTTGCGTGCCTGCATCACGGGATGTATCAAGCCTTCCTTCAGCGTAATAATCGGGTTCAGCTTGAGCATGCCGCCAAGTAATGCCTTCGCGGCGCCGATGCGGCCGCCCTTGCGCAGGTATTCCAGCGTATCAAAGATCATGTAGGCCCGTGTCCTGGGCAGGATATCTTTAAGCATATCTACAATCTCGCCGAGTTTGGCGCCCTGCGCTGCCGCCTGCGCCGCCCGGTAGGCCGGCAAACCCAGTCCCCCACACGTTAGGAGAGAATCCACCACTTCAATCTTGCAGATATTTCCCACAAGTGCCTTTGCCTGCAGGGCGCTCTCATAAGTCGCGCTGATCCCGCTTGATATCGTCACCACCACTATCTCGTCAGTTTCTTTCGATAGCTTTGTATACAGTTCACTGAAAGTTCCAGGAGAAGGGGCTGATGTTGTGGGATGCAATTTGTCCACAACCAGCCTTTTGTAGAATTGCTCCGGTGTGATATCGGGGCCATCTCTAAGTGACTCCGTGCCGAAGAGGACATTAAGGGGAGCAATGCTAATGCCGTACTTATCTATAATTTCCTTGGTCAGGTCGCCTGTGCTGTCGCAGATAACTTTTACCATCATCACTCCATAATAAATATTTTTTTAACTATGCTTGATTTCCGCAGATTTAGCAAGCTCCTCTTCAATAAGAATCCTGCTCAGGTGTTTGCCTACCGCGGATTTGGGTAGAGCATCGCGGAACTCTATGTACCGGGGCACTTTATATCCGGTAAGCTTGTCACGGCAATAGGCCCTTAGTTCCTGTGCAGTGCAAGGGATGCCATCCAGTACAACCCAGGCTTTAACGGCCTCGCCCTGGTAAGGATCGGGGATGCCGGCAACAATCACATCGGTCACAGCCGGATGAGAGGTGAGTACCTCTTCAACCTGCCTCGGCCAGACCTGGAAACCGCCGCATTTAATAACTTCTTTCTTTCTGCTCTGTATATATAAATAGCCATCCTCATCCAGGTAACCTACATCACCCGTATACAGCCAGCCGTCCCTGATCATATCAGCCGTTTCCTTGGGCCGCTGCCAGTAACCCTGCATGATCTGGGGAGCTTTCATGATGATTTCCCCGGACTGTCCGGCTTTGAGCACCCTGGTACCGGTCTCTGTGTCCACAATACGAATTATTACGTCCGGCAAAGGGCAGCCAACAGCCCCCTCCTTGTATTTTCCCATTACAGGGGTTGCCACGCAGCCCAGCATGGATTCAGTTAGCGCGTAACCTTCTACCATCTTGCCACCCGTCACCGCTTCAAAGCGGTGCTTGATCTCCGCCAGCAGAGCCGATCCTCCGGCAACGCACAGCTTCACGGACTTGATATTTACCTTCCCCGATTTTACATGAGGATGATTCAACAGAGCCAGGAAGAGGGTCGGCACGCCTGGTATAAAGGCGGGTTTATCCCTCTTAATAGCTTTAACCATGTCATTCAGGTCGCGCGGATTGGGCACCAGCGATATAGTGTTATGGTTGACTATGGACGTAGCCATCAGCGCTACGTTTCCGAAAACGTGGAACATGGGTACGGGCGCCATAATGACATCATCCCACGGAACTAATAACGGTTTAAACCACGTGCTCAGCTGCATGCCCGCAGCTACGAGACCACGATGCAAGCCCACTGCCGCCTCGGTTGTGCCCGTCGTGCCTCCGCTGAATAGCAGAAGTGCGTGATCGTCAGGTTGAACGGAGATTGCCGGCCGCTCGGCATTTCTAAACCGCCTGATGATGTCCTCCAACCTTAAATCATCCTGCCTAATGCGAATGCGATGCCCCTGCTGTTTTTCCCTGAGCAGCGTGAAAAGCATGCGCATGTGCCAGGGCAGAAAGTCCTTGATATTGGCCGTTATCACCAGACGTATCCTGGTTCTCGGTTGGATTTCCTTAACCATCTTATAGAATGGAGTCAGACAGATTACCACCTCTGCTCCGCATTCATTGAACGACCGCTCAAGCTCCGATTTCGTATACAGCGGGTTAATGGGCGAGGCAATGGCACCTGTTTTCCAGATGCCCAGGTGGCAGAATACGACCTGGGGGCAATTAGGCAGCAGCATCGATACCCTGTCTCCCTTTTTGACACCCTGAGCAATCAATCCGGCTGCCACGGAGTTACTTAACCGCTCTATTTCTTTATAAGAAACGCTGGTCCCCTGGAACAGCACCATGGGATTATCGGGCCTTTGCCGCAGGCTATCATAAAAACAGTCAACAAGCGTTTTTTGGGGATAAGGCTCCAGTGTGTGCGGCATTCCAGCATCATAGCTTTTGAACCACAGATGTTCTTCCATTAAAAATTCTCCTGTATAGACGTTGATGGAAAAGACAAACGTATCCCACACATGGAATCGCGAAATGTATTATACGGCCTTCGAATCTGGGGTTATATACGTAGTTCTACTTACTTAAATAAGTATTTTATCCGTATTCTAGGTAAATTAGCTATAAAAAGGATGCTGATTATGTAAATCTTGTGACTCGATTTTCCGCTTTGCAGGCGGTAGGGTCCGGCAGTATAGAACTCGATTACTGCCTCTGAAGCAATGTTATTTACCCTCAGGTAAAATACCACGGAGAATGGCGTAATGGATAAGCTCCGCCCTGCCGTGCAGGCCGAGTTTCTTCATAATCCTGGCGCGGTGAACCTCCACAGTACGCCTGCTGATGCATAACTGCTCGGAAATCTCCACGTTGGTGGATCCCTGTATCAGCTGATGTAAAACCTCCCTTTCACGGAAAGTAAGCATATCATAGGGATCAAGCTTGGTATCCTCCGTTTTTAACAGATACGCCTCGATGGCCCTGTCCGAAAGCGGCGGAGCCAGATAGCGGTGGCCTGCGGCGGCTTCACGGACGGCACGCACAAATTCATCCTGTGGAGAATCTTTAAGCACATAGGCTTTAGCCCCGGCCTGGAGGGCCTCAAGTACATAACAATCATTCCCATACATAGACAGGACTACGATGGAGGTATTTGGCGAGCGTTTCTTTATCTGGCTAATCAGCTTAAGGCCGTTTATGTCGGGCATCATCAGATCCAGTACCAGCACATCCGGCTTCATTTTTTGCGTGATTTGAGAGGCCTCCATGCCACAGCCTGCTTCGCCAACAACTCTCATATCAGGCTCTGCCTCAAGCAAAGCCTTTATGCCATGACGTACTATATGATGATCATCTGCCAGTGTTACGGTTATCATCGGATTTCCCGGCGGTTTCCTTCCTAATTCTTGTTATTACAGGCAATTCTGCATTAATAACGGTCCCTTTCCCTGGTGCCGATTGTACTGTCAGCTTACCTTCGACGAGCATTGCCCGCCCCTGTATATTATTTAATCCATTGTTATTGTTCGCGCCTGTAAGATTGAAACCTTTTCCCAGATCTTCAATACGTATAAACAGTACCTTCCTGTCAGACCAGGCGAGCACCTTGACTTCACTAACTCCTGCGTGCAGGGCTACATTATTCAGGGCTTCCTGGACAATGCGATAGGCAGCAATTCCAATTTCGGGAGGGAACTTTCTATGCAGACCGTAGTGTTCAAACCTGACATTGATATGAGTATGCGAGGTGTAGCTTTCGAAGAGATACAGCAGCGCGGGGAGCAACCCAAGATCATCCAGCATTTTAGGCCGCAGCTCCAGAGAAAGGTACCTGACCAGTGACATTAACTCGTTCACCAGCGACTGCGCTTCGCCAAGCGTTGCGCCTGCCTTATCTGACGGCAGGTTCATAGCTTCATTAAGCAGAAGTTTCAGCACGGTCAGGGACTGGCCGATGCGGTCGTGCAGTTCACGTGCTATTATGCGCCGCTCATCCTCCTGCACATTCACCAGGTTACGGGCCAGGGAAAGCATTTCGTCCATCGATAGATCATGATATTTACCTTTAACCGGTTTGTCAATCACGGATGATTTGCTTTTGGCCTCTTACGCTTGTATGATAGTTGCGATTTTGCTTTGTTAGTTTCGCATTAAAAAAATGAAAATCAGTGAAATCATAGCTAAACAGGGGAAAAGTCTCTCCTTCGAGTTCTTTCCGCCTAAAACACCCATCGGAGAGGACAGGCTGCTGGAACGCATAAACAAACTGGAAGCATTCTCACCATCGTTCGTTTCTTTCACCCAACACGCCGGCCGTAACACGCTGGAAAAAACCAAGCATATAGTTAGAAAGGTCCATGATGTGGCAAACCTGACCGTAATGCCGCATATCACCTGCGCCGATCCTCGCAGGGTGGAGCTCCAACAGGTGATTGATTACTATAAAGAATCCGGCATTGAAAATATACTCGCGCTACGCGGAGATCCCGAGGAGTACGAACCTGGAATTTTCGATGGAGAGACGCATTTCCGCTACGCAACCGACCTGGTAAAATTTGTTGCCACTTACAATACTTTTTGTATCGGCGTTGCCGTATATCCTGAGGGTCACATGGAGTCAGCCAATCTCGCCATTGATACGGCCTATACCAAGAAGAAAATAGACGAAGGCGCCGAGTTCGGCATTACCCAGATGTTCTTCGAAAACTACTATTATTACGAGATGGTGGACCGCTTTGAGCAGGCGGGTATCAAGGTTCCCATTATTGCCGGGATCATGCCCATCATCGATTTCGCCAAGGTCGAGCGTTTCAGCGAGATCAGTGGGGTGGAGTTGCCCATACCGCTGATAACGAAATTTGAAGAAGCGCAACCCGACGATGTGCTGCAGATGGGCATCGAACTTGCCAGCGAGCAATGTCTGGACCTCTGGGAGAATGGCGTGCGCTATTTCCATTTCTACACCCTCAATCGTGGCGATGCTGTCACAGAAATCTTGAATAACCTTGCGTCTACGTTTTCTTAAATCCTGCTTTTCAAGTATTTCGTACGCGGAGGAGCAATGTTGGTTTTGGAAGGCATTAAAATACTGGAGCTGGCCCATATGCCGCCGGGCGAGCTTTGCACCATGATACTGGGCGATTTTGGCGCCGATATAATCAAGGTTGAAGCGCTGCCGCAATCCGGAAACCGTGGTGTTGGAGTATCCGGCATAGCTGACGCAGACGTATTAAAAGCCGCCGCAGCCTTCAATGCACTTAACCGCAATAAGAAGAGCATACGCCTCAATCTAAAGTCGGAAGAAGGGCGACAGGTATTCCACAGGCTGGTTAAAAAGGCGGATGTAATTGTGGAAGGTTTCCGTCCCGGGGCAGTAAATCGCATGGGAGCGGACTATGAAACTGCCAGGGAGATTAATCCCCGCATTGTTTATTGTTCCCTGAGCGGCTATGGCCAGGACGGGCCTTATAGCCAGTATCCTGGCCATGATATTAATTACATATCCATTGCAGGCGCCCTGAACTTAATCGGCCGGCCAGGAGAGCCGCCCGCCATTCCCCTAAATTTTGTCGCGGATTTTGCGGGAGCCTCCATGCACGGCGCCGTGGGGATACTGGCGGCACTTTACGCCCGCGAAAAGACCGGCAAAGGGCAACTCGTCGATATCTCATATACAGACAGCGTTATCTCATTAATGACCTTTTTACTGCAACAGTACCTCTTTGCCGGATTAAAATTCCCCAAGGGCGAATGGTCGCTTGGCGGCGGCTACCCGTACTATAAAACCTATGAAACCAGTGATGGGAAGCTTATCAGCCTGGGTTGCCTGGAATCCTGGTTCTGGGACAACCTCTGCAAGGCCATTGGCAGGGAAGACCTCAGGAGCTACGGTTTCAGCCCGGAACATTTCCTGGGCAAATCCAGCGATCCCAAATGGAAGGAAGTTGAGGACGACCTGAAGCAGATTTTTCTCTCCAGAACCCGTGATGAATGGTTCGAGATACTGATCAAGCACGACGTGCCCGCGGGTAAAGTAAACACTCTGGACGAGGTTTTCAACGATCCTCAATTGATTCATCGCGGGATGCTGCTTGAGTTCGACCATCCCAAGCTCGGAAAGGTCAGGCATCCCGGCATCGCCATCAAGCTTTCGGAGACACCGGGCAAAGTACGCAGTCTCGCACCTTATTCCGGCGAACATACTGACGAAGTCTTACTCGGCATGGGATACAGCGCAGCCGATATCGAGCATTTGCGCAAAGCTGATGCTATCGGCTAAAATTTAAAAACGGAGGTGGGAATATGGCAGCCAAAGCATTCGTCCTTATCACAACAGCAGTCGGCCAGACCAAATCAGTGCTGAACGGCCTGAAAAAAATCGATGGCATCAAGTCAGTAGATGCGGTTATGGGGCCATACGATATCATTGCGGTAGTAGAGGGGGACTCCGTAGATTCGGTAGGCAAGTTGATTACCGAGCAGTTCCACAAGATTGCCGGGATTGAACGCACTACTACCTGTCAGACAATCCGTATTGCTTAACAGGCGCAGCTATGGACTGCATATTCTGCAAAATAGCCAGCGGGTCTATACCGGCGGATATTGTTTACAGCGACAAGGACCTGATCGCTTTTCGTGATATTCACCCGCAAGCGCCCGTGCATGATGTCATTATCCCCAGGAAACATATAGAGTCAGTAAATGACTTGAGTACCTCAACCAAGGAGCTCGCGGGCAAAATGCTCCTTGTCGCCAAGCTTGTTGCTCGCAAAGAAGGTGTGGCT
>JAQUQM010000119.1 GCA_028716085.1 Dehalococcoidia bacterium
GTGATGCTACCAACCTGGAGGGAGGCTGGGCCGATATTGTAAATGGAATTAATTCCGTGCTTGATTCGATTGTGAACCCGCTGAATGAAGTCTCAGGTGTTTTATATAAACAGTCTGAGGATGATTTTACTGTCAGGGTCGAAGGGGACTATCAAGGGGAGCTGAACAAATTGAAGGACGCAGCTAATAAGGCCATGGATAATACAATTGCGGTGGTTGACAGGATGAAGCAGGTCTCCAGGGAACTTGAGGCGTCCAGCGAGCAGATCGCTCAGGTATCAGAGCAGGCCAACCAGGCCACCGGCCAGATAGCCAACGCCAGCCAGCAGGTGGCGCGAGGGGCATCGGACCAGGCCACAGCCATGCAGGACACCATGAAGGCGCTGGAACAGCTCACCAGGGCCATCGACCAGATAGCACGAGGGGCGCAGGAACAGGCTAGGCTGATCGAGAAGAACGTGAACATGGTGAGCCAGGTATCCGCGTCGATCGGGCAGGTTTCGAATAATACTGTAAATGCAACGACAAGTGCCAGAGCAGCATCGGATACGGCGCTTGAAGGCCATGGAATGGTGCAGCAGACGATCAAGGGAATGGAAGAGATCAAGACGACGATAGACGCGGCAGCGGAGAAGATGAGCGGACTGGGCACGCGGTCGCGGGAGATAGGCAAGATCGTGGCAGCGATTAATGATATAGCGGACCAGACGAACCTGCTGGCGCTGAACGCGGCGATAGAAGCGGCGCGCGCCGGAGAGCAGGGTAGGGGCTTTGCGGTGGTAGCCGACGAAGTCAGAAAGCTTGCCGAAAGGGCGTCGGCATCGACGAAGGAGATAGCTGAGCTTATTGGCGGGATACAGAACGGAGTAGCCCAAACCATTACAGCGATGGAGAAGGGAACGGAGCAGATAGCCAGCGGGTATGAGCTGGCGAACCGGGCCGGAGGGTCACTGGAAGAGATCCTGAAGCGATCGCGGGAGATGGGTGAGCAGGTGGAGCAGATATCGGGGGCTACGCAGCAGTTGAGTGCGATGAGCACTGAGATGGTGAAACTGAGTGACAACATCAGCGCGATAGTAGAGGAGAACACGGCGGCAACCGAGGAGATGGCGGCGACGGCGAAGACGGTATCGCGGTCGGTGGAGGAGGTAGCGGGAGTAGCGGAGGAGAACAGTGCGGCAACGCAGGAGGTATCTGCAGCGGCCGAGGAGATCAGCGCGCAGGTGCAACAGGTAGTGGCATCCGGTGGTGAACTGTCACAGATGGCAAAGGAATTCAAACACCTGGTGTCTAAATATAAGGTAAATGGAAACGGAAAAGCCAAGCAGCAATTGCAGGATATCAAACAATAAACAACTTGAAAATGGAAATAATTAAAAAGGAGACATAAAGATGGCAGACGCAAGAAACATGATGAACGAAATGCAACTGGTGGTATTCGATCTGGCATCCGAGCACTACGGCGTGGACATTTCCGATGTAAGGGAAATTATGCGCATGCAGAGTGTGACCAGGGTGCCCGGAGCGATGGCCTATGTGGAGGGTGTAATCAACCTGAGGGGCAAGGTTTTACCTGTACTTGACTTGAGGAAAAGGCTCGGGATGAAAGTGGCAGAACAGACCGATGAAAGCTGCATAGTGGTAATCGATATTGCCGATGGAGAAGTCGGCGTGATTGTCGATGCGGTGACCGAGGTGCTGCGTATTCCCAGCTCTTCCATAGAACCCCCTTCGGCCATGATTACACAGGGTACGGCTGATTACCTGCGCGGCATTGCCAAGTTGCCCAACAGGCTGATCATTCTGCTCGATGTCAATAAGCTTCTGTCCAACATGGCCGATAGCGAAGCGATAGCCAGGGTGCTGGCGGACGCCGCTGCCGAAGCGGATGAGGAAAAAGAAGAGGTCGCTCCCAAGAACGGCAACCAGGCCAAGAAAAAAGTAGAGGTAGTATCAAAAAAGAACAATAACAAGGAATATGCAGTATCGCACTAAGTAATGACATGTGTGCTTTGTAAGCGGAAATGCAATGTAATGCGGTAATGATTATCCCGGGGTTGAACATGCGATAAAGCGTGTGCATAACGGAATAAGGAATAGAAAATGGTATTAAATAGTGAGATAAGCGCTGAAGAACTGAAAGTCTTTATGGCGGAAGCTGAGGAGCATATACAGCTTCTGGATGAGGATATCGTCAAGCTGGAAAATGAGCAGGATAATCCTCAGCTTCTTCAGGAGATATTCAGGTCTGCGCATACTCTCAAGGGTTCCTCCGCCATGCTGGGACATGAGCGCATGGCTGAAGTTACCCATGCCATGGAAAGCCTGCTTGATAAGCTGCGCAATAAGAAAATATCAGTCAATTCACAATTAATTGATGCCCTTTTATTCGGGATAGACGCCTTGAAAGTGCTCAAAGAAGAAATTAATTCCATGGAGGAGAGTGACATAGATATTCTCGCCATTGTTGAGCAGATAAACAAGGCTGCCGATAGTAACAACGGCTCCTCCGATAATGGTGGAGTTAACCTGAAGAAAAACGGAGAGAAGAAAACAGGCAAGCTGTTTACCATTAATAAGAACGCTGAAAAAAAGATACAGGATTCTCTGAAGAAGGGATTAAACGCCTGTATAGTAAAAGTATTTATCAATAAAAGCAGTGAATGGCTGGCGGTTCGATCGCTTCAGGTCATCAATGAGATGACCATACTGGGTGAAGTAATAGTTTCGCAACCGGCTTTGAAGGATATCGAAGAGGAGAAGGCAGATTCGCAACTGATCGCCATTGTATGCTGCCCGAGAAGACCGGAAGAGGTGCAGGCGGCCATTCAACCGATTGCAGATATCGATAAAGTCACCGTTGCGCCTTACGGCTCGGAAGAAGGAAAAGCCCTGTTGAACCTTGAAGAAGTTGAGGAGAAGCAGGTAGTTGAACAGGACAACGGTCATAAATCCGAGAATAAAGTCGATCTTAAATCAATTGCGGGCAGCAATAAGGCTGAGACGATGCAGAGTATCAGGGTGGATGTGAAGGTGTTGGATAACCTGATGAATATGGTGGAAGAGCTGGTTATCGACCGTTCCAGGATCAGCCAGGTCGGCAAGATGCTGGAAACAAGGTATCCGGATGACGATCTGGTGGGTGACCTCGGGGATACGTCGAACCATATCATCAAGGTCATCAACGAGCTTTATCAGGATATTATGAAGGTCCGGATGGTCCCCATCAGCCTGGTGTTCAGCAAGTTCCCGCGCATGGTGAGAGACCTTGCCCAGAAACAGCACAAGAACCTTGATTTTATTGTTAAGGGCGAGAGTACCGAGCTTGACAGGACGATTATAGAGAAAATTCATGATCCGCTGATCCACCTGCTGCGGAACGCGGTAGATCACGGGATCGAACTGCCCGAGGACCGGCGCGCCAAAGGCAAGCCGGAAAAGGCCATACTGAGGCTTTCCGCCTACCAGGAAGAAGGGCATATCGTGATTACCCTGGAAGATGACGGTCGCGGTATTGACGCGCAGAAAGTCAGGGAATCAGCAGTCAAGAAAGGATTCGCCTCCGCTGATATGGCAGCCAAGATGCAGGACTCGGAAGCGATCGACCTTATATTTACTCCCGGCATGTCTACGGCGGAAAAGACAACCGATGTTTCAGGCAGGGGAGTGGGGCTCGATATTGTCAGAACCAATATCGAACGTCTCAATGGAACGGTCACTCTCAGCACCAAGGTCAATGTGGGTACCGTCTTCACCATCAAGCTGCCGCTAACTGTAGCTGTTTTTCAGGGGCTTATTGTCTCAGTACACGGCGCCAGCTATATCGTGCCGCTGGTGTCAGTGATGGAAACAATCAAGATCAAAATGGGTGATATTAAAACGATACGGGGCAAGGAAGTGATGTTGCTGCGCGATAGCATCGTTCCCATATTAAGGATGAACAAGGTTCTGGGAGTCAGGAGCAAAAACGGGCACGTTAAAGAAGAGGAATATGTGCTGGTGGTAAGGGCAGGAGACAAAACAGCAGGAATTATTGTCGATGAGTTAAAGGAGCAGCAGGAGTTCGTTATCAAGTCCCTGGGCAAGTACCTTGGCGACCTGAAGGGCATTGCAGGCGCCACCATCCTGGGCGATGGAAAAGTAGCCCTGATCCTCGACATACCCACTATTATGCGCATGGTAATCCATCAGGAGCACTACGCGAAGAAAGTCGAAGCGGGATCGGTTTCCTAGAGAGTATACCAAATAACTTTTTGGAGGAATATGAAGTAATGCAGAATGACAGTACCACGGGAACAAGCGAAGCATTGGTCTGGGACAGCCTGATCAAAAAAGGCATGACCAATGCTATAACCGGATTGTCACAAATGGTGGGACGTGATTTCACCATCAATTCGATTAACATCAAGCAGATACCTGCCAAAGAGATGCCCAATATCCTGGGAGGGCCGGAACAGCTGGTGATCGGGATTTATATCACTTTCTCAGGCGAAAGCAACGGCCACATTTTGCTGGCGCATCAGCCGGAGGTGGCCTATGCCATTCTGGATCTGCTGCTGGGCAATCCTCCCGGCACATCTCAAAGCCTGGATGAAATGTCGCAATCGGCGCTGGGAGAAATGGGCAATGTCACCGGCACCTTTTTCCTCAATGCGGTGGCCAATTCCCTGGGGATCACGTTACACCCATCCCCCCCGGTTGTGCTCCTCGATATGGCGGGGGCCATCCTGGATATAGCGCTGGCTGAGATTTTGCAGGAACGCGACGATGTTTTCATTGCAGAGACTGCATTTTCAGTCAACGACCAGGATATACAGGGGACATTTTTAATCATGCCGAACACTGGGTTTCTCCAACTTCCACTTTGTCCGGCGGGAGGGCAGAATTGATCGTAGGGCAGGCTACTAAAAACGAGACCACGATTATTGCTAGTCTCGGTGAGATACACGTGAGCAAGGATCCCGGTATTGTGCTGGCGTGCCTGGGATTGGGCTCATGCATCGGTGTCAGCGCCTATGATCCTTCTGCCAGGGTTGGCGCCATGGCACATATAGTATTGCCGCAGGGGAATGAAGAGGAATGCAAGAAGGCCCCTGCAAAATATGCCAACTCTGCGGTACCGCTGATGATAATAGAAATGGAAAAACTGGGCGCAAACAGGAACAGACTGGTAGTAAAAATCGCCGGCGGAGCAAGGATTATTGCCAATGTAGTTGCCAAAAGCATCCTCGATATCGGAGACCGCAACATAGCAGCCGTGAAGGACGCTTTATTTGAGTGCAGGCTTCCCCTGAAGGCGGAGGATATACGTGGAACACACGGGCGCTCATTATGGCTGTACGTTGAAACAGGAATAACACGCGTCAGGACGGCTGCCCAGCAGAACATGGAGCTTTAAAAGAGAAAATAAATTTATAGATAGGGGAGTTTACGATGATAAGCCTGGTTAAAGAGAAAAAAGGCAATGGTTCCGGGAATGATGTCAAGCTACTGCGGAAGAACGGCAGGGCGAAGGATCAATCACTTTACGATATGGATGTTCTGCCCATTCCTGCTGTTATGGTAGATAAAGAGTATACCATCCGTAACGTTAGCAGTGCAGGCGCTCAGCTTCTGGGATATCAGAGGGACGACCTATTGGGTAAAAAATGCTATGACGTGCTGAAACTGCCTGTGTGCAATACGGAGAAATGCCTTGCATGCAGAGTGTATGCAGATGGCAATCCCGTCAGCGCCGAAACAGTAATTAAAGGCGCAGGAGGTGACGGTTTTTACCGGTGTCATACTGCGCCGATAAAAGACGGCAGCGGCAATATCGTCGGCGCCGTCGAGTATCTGCTTGACGCCCAGAGAGAGCTGACTTATGCCCTCGGCCTTGGAGACATGATAGGAAATATAGACAGGGGCAAAGTCGAAGTCAGGATGGATTACAAGCAATTTGACGGCGTGCTGCGTAAAGCCGCCAAAGGAACCAATATCTGCATAGGCTCGCTTTTGGACCTTGCTATGGGACAACACGAACGTATTACAGGATTTTTTGCGGGTAAGAAAGACATGCCCCAGTGGGACGATAAGCGAACCGGCGATGAAAACATCTGGGTTGAAATGCGCAAAGTATTTAATGAAGGCGTCCATATGTTGAACGTCCTTTCAGCGGAAGTCACCAAGCTTATTGAGGCAGGACGGGAGGGAAAGCTCGACGTGAGAGGTGACCCCTCTAAGTTCCAGGGACTCTGGTCGGAGGTAATCCAGGGTTTCAATGATGTGCTTGATAACGTGGTTGTACCGCTTAAAGAGGTCTCCACGGTGTTGAATAAGCAGGCTGAAAATGATTATACCAGGAAGGTCAGCAATGATTTTAAGGGCGACCTTAATAAACTAAAGATTGCCATGAACAAGGCCTCGGATAACCAGGTTGAGGTTGTGCAGATGTTGAAAAACATCTCCGAGGACCTGGCGCAGTCCAGTGAGCAACTTATCCAGGTATCCGAGCAGGCCAACCAGGCCACCGGCCAGATAGCCAATGCCAGCCAGCAGGTGGCACGCGGGGCATCCGACCAGGCCACAGCCATGCAGGACACCATGAAGGCGCTGGACCAGCTTATCAAGGCCATCGACCAGATTGCGCACGGTGCGCAGGAGCAGGCCAGGCTGATCGAGAGGAACGTGAACATGGTGAGCCAGGTATCGGCGGCGATCACGCAGGTATCGGGCAGCGCAGTGACGATGACAGGCAGCGCAAAGTCGGCATCGGACACGGCGGAGAAGGGAGCGGAGATGGTACAGCAGACGATCAAGGGGATGGAGGAGATCAAGACGACGATAGACGCGGCGGCGGAGAAGATGAGCGGACTGGGTACGCGGTCGCGGGAGATAGGCAAGATCGTGGCAGCGATCAATGATATAGCAGATCAGACGAACCTGCTGGCGCTGAACGCGGCGATAGAAGCGGCGCGCGCCGGAGAGCAGGGAAGGGGCTTTGCGGTGGTGGCTGATGAGGTGAGGAAGCTGGCGGAGCGGGCGTCGACATCGACGAAGGAGATAGCTGAGCTCATTGGCGGGATACAGAACGGAGTAGCCCAAACCATTACAGCGATGGAGAAGGGAACGGAGCAGATAGCCAGCGGGTATGAGCTGGCGAACCGGGCCGGAGGGGCACTGGAAGAGATCCTGAAGCGATCGCGGGAGATGGGTGAGCAGGTGGAGCAGATATCGGGGGCAACGCAGCAGCTGAGTAAGATGA
>JAQUQM010000120.1 GCA_028716085.1 Dehalococcoidia bacterium
CAGGCGACGCGGCAAGCTCATGGCCTGCCACAATACCATGCAGTAGATTGCTTCTCCCGATGTTATCGGGATCGCAATGACATGAAGGGGTGATGGTTCCTTCGATGGAAGGGATTGCCGCGCAATGACGTGTTGCTAAAAAGAGAAATTCCAAGTTCCAAGAACCAAATACCAAACAAATATTTTAAACCCTAAATTCTAAATACTAAACTCTAAACAAGTTCAAAATTCCAAGTTCAAATAATAAGAAAACGAATGTCATTGCGAGGAGCCGCAGGCGACGCGGCAATCTCATGGCCTGCCACAATACCATGCAGTAGATTGCTTCTCCCGATGTTATCGGGATCGCAATGACATGAAGTGGTGATGGTTCCTTCGATGGAAGGGATTGCCGCGCAATGACGTGAAGGACCGTTAGGTGGACAGTAGATTGCCGCGTCACCCCGATAGATCGGGGCTCCTCGCAATGACGGGGGATCAGGACCTCATCATCTTAATAACGGCGTCTGCCACCTGGGAGGTGCCGACGCTGGGCTCGTTGCGATCGCGGCGCAGGTCGTAGGTCACGTTCTTTCCTTCTGCAATCACTGAAGCGATGGCGTGCTCCATCCTGTCGGCAGCCTTCTCTTCATTCAGATAGCGCAGCATGAGCACCGCCGAGAGCATCTGCGCCATAGGGCTGACCTTGTTCATGCCTGTATATTTGGGGGCGCTGCCGTGCGTGGGCTCGAAGAGCGCGGCCTCATCGCCTATATTGGCGCCGGGCGCCAGGCCCAGCCCGCCCACCAGTCCAGCGCAGAGGTCGGAGATGATATCGCCGTAAAGGTTGGGCAGCACAAGCACGTCGTACAGCTTTGGACTCCTGACCAGCCGCATGCAGAGCGCGTCCACCAGCACTTCCTCGTACTCTATTTCCGGATACGCCTTTGCCACCTCACGCGCCACGGAGAGGAAGAGGCCGTCGGTGAACTTCATGATGTTGGCCTTGGAAACGGCGGAGACCTTTTTGCGCTTGTATTTGCGGGCATAGTCAAAGGCGTATTTAACGATGCGGCGGCTGCCGGACTCGGAGATGGTCTTTATGCTGTAGCCGGCGTCGCTGCGCAGGGGGTCCTTGAAACTCTGCGTAATTAAATCATACAACCGTGCGGCCTCGGGCGTGCCTTTTTCAAATTCGATGCCTATATAGAGGTCCTCGGTGTTCTCCCTGACCACCACGATGTCCACGTCCCTGTAAGGCGTGGTGACCACGCCCGGGTAGCTCTTGCAGGGCCTGAGGCAGGCGTAAAGGTCGAGCTTCTTGCGCAGGGCCACGTTGACGCTGCGGAAGCCGGTGCCGATGGGCGTGGTGACGGGACCCTTGAGCGCGACTTTATTCTTGCGGATGGACTGGATGGCGTCGTCCGGCAGGGGTGTACCGTACTTCTCAATGGCTGCCTCGCCCACGGTGAAGACGTCCCAGTCGAATTTAACGCCCGTGGCGTCAAGCACGCGCAGCGTGGCCTCGGTGATCTCGGGGCCGATGCCGTCGCCGGGGAGGAGGGTGATTCTATATGTCATGTTTTTGTCTTTCCTTTATTCGTGCAGTAGATTGCTTCTCCCGATGTTATCGGGATCGCAATGACGTGTGGCGCACAATCTGTCATTGCGAGGAGCCGCAGGCGACGTGGCAATCTACTGGCCTTTCACAATGCCATGCAGTGGATTGCTTCTCCCTATGTTATCGAGATCGCAATGACATGTCTACTTTAAACTCTAAATACTAAACACTAAACTCTAAGCAATTTCAAAATACAAATACCAAATGTCATTGCGAGGAGCCCCGATCCATCGGGGCGACGTGGCAATCCCCTGGCCTGCCACTATGCCATGCAGTAGATTGCTTCTCCCGATGTTATCGGGATCGCAATGACATACCAATTTAATACCTCCTTCGATCAAAGGATTGCTTCTCCCGATGTTATCGGGATCGCAATGACATGTCTACCTTAAACTCTAAATACTAAACACTAAACTCTAAACAAGTTCAAAATACAAAGCTCAATTTTAAATTTTAAAGTCGCCGTATTTGTTTATATAGGGTATCAGCCCGCCTTCGTTGAGGATGCTGAGCATGGCGGGCGGAATCTTTGTGAACGTGTACTGCTCCTTCTTCGTCACATTCTTAATAACGCCTTCGTCCAGGCTGACCTCCAGCTTATCGCCCTCCACGATCCTGTCCGTATCGCAGATGAGCACGGGCAGGCCCTGGTTGATGGCGTTGCGGAAGAAGATACGGGCGAAGGATTTGGCCAGCACGGCGCTGACGCCCGCCATCTTGATGACGAGCGGGGCATGCTCGCGGCTGGAGCCCAGGCCGAAATTGGAGCCGCCCACAATAAAATCGCCGGGCTTTACCTTTTTAGCAAAGTCGGGACTGGCGTCCTCCATGACATGTTTGGCCAGCTCGGGCAGGTTGCTGCGCAGGTGCGCGTACTTGCCCGCGATGATGAGGTCGGTGGAGACGTCATTGCCGAACTTGAAGGCCCTGCCCTTTAAAACCGCGCCCATTACGACAGCGCCTCCCGCGGATCGGTGATCCTGCCCGTAATGGCCGAGGCCGCCGCCGTGGCCGTGGATGCCAGGTAGATGAGGCCCTCGGGGTTGCCCATGCGGCCCTTGAAATTGCGGTTGGCGGTGGAGAGGCAGACCTCGCCGTCGCCCAGCACGCCCTGGTGCAGTCCCAGGCAGGCGGCGCAGCCGGGAGGCAGTATGACGCCCCCGGCCTCGATGATGGTCTTTATATAGCCCAGGTTCATGGCGTCCGTGAGCACCCTGCCGGAGGCAGGACAGACCAGCAGCCGGACGGACGGATGCTTTTTCCTGTTCTTTAAAATATGAGAAGCCACAGCGATGTCCTCCAGCCTGCCGTTCGTGCAGGTGCCGATGAAGACCTGGTTGATTTTAATATTGCTCAAGGTGCGCGCCGGGGCCGTGTTGTCCACCGTATGCGGCTGCGACACCATGGGCTCGAGGCGGTTGGCCTCGATATCTATCTGCCGCTCGTAGGCGGCGTCCCTGTCAGGCTGCAATGCCTTATATTTATCCGCGCGCCCCTGCTTCTTGAGGAAGTCGCGCGTGATGTGGTCGGAGGGGAAGATGCCCACCTTGGCGCCGGCCTCCACGGCCATATTGGCGATGGTGAGACGCTGTGAAACAGGCATCCTGTCCACGGCCTCGCCGCCGAACTCCAGCGCCTTGTAGGTGGCGCCGTCGGCGCCGATGAGGCCGATGAGGTAGATGATGAGGTCCTTGGCCTCCACCCATTTGGAAAAATTGCCGGTGACGGCCACCCTGAAGCTCTCAGGCACACGGAACCAGGTCTTGCCCAGCGACATGGCAACGGCGATATCGCTGGAGCCCATGCCCGTGGCGAAGGCGCCCAGCCCGCCCGCGGTGACGGTGTGGGAATCGGCGCCCACAATGACGTCGCCAGGATTGGCCAGCTTCTCCGCTACGAGCTGGTGGCAGACGCCGCTGCCGGCATCGAAGAGCAGGCAGCCCGACTCTGCGGCGAACTCGCGGAGGAACATATGATCGTTGGAGAGCTGGCGGTTGGGGCTGGGAGCTGCATGGTCGATGAAGAGGGCGGTGCGGTCGGGAGCGGCCAGCGTCTGCTTCCTGCCCGCCTTGAACTGTCGCACGGTGAGCGGCCCGGTGGTGTCCTGCACGAAGACCAGGTCCACCGGCGAGACGACGATGTCACCGGCGGAGGCATCCACGCCGGATTTTGCGCTGAGGATCTTTTCGCTAAGTGTTTTGCCCATTTTCACCTTCGATCAGCCGTGTGCGGTCGATAAACGTAATTGAAGTACCATTTTAGCATATCCCGCTACGGCGTGACCAAATCATTTCAAATTTGTTTTACTAGTATTCATAGATGTTGACATACCTGTTATACTTAGAAAAATATCGTTTAGAAAGATAATATCAGGCGGGGATTGGTTTGCAGCGAAATTCCATTTTGTCACAGGAAGTCAAAGTAAGGAACGAAATAAGCACAACGAGGAGGCACGCAGTGAAGGACAAAAGTGAACTTCCCAGCTTTTCAGGGGGACCTATTCAGATTCCAGTTATTAAACGTGGATGGGACAGTGGACTTTTACAGATTCAGGGTGGTGCGAAAAACAAGAAAAAGCTGGTAATGCAGATATGGTATGAGTACACTGCTCCCGAACCTCTCCCACTACAGTTCTGGTGGTATGTGAAATATCTTCTCAGAGCAGAAGATAAGAACTGGTCGGGTAAGTGGAAAACTACAAGCAGCGGGCAACTTTATAATTTTGTTTATTCCTTTACCTACAATATTCAAAACACTGCAATTACGAAATCCAATACAATCACATTTAGTAACAAAGACAACATTACAGGCACTTTGTTCGGAGAAGGTCACGCAGACCCGTTTAAATTTCCTGTATTCACACAACGTCATGCAGCAGGACAGAGGTATGGTGGTGATCACGGAATCACCCTTACCTGGGACGCTTAACCAAGTATAGTAGAAGCCTGAAAATTCGCGCCGCTTATCTTCAAACAACAACTGAACCGATAACAGACTCTGTTGCAGTGTCCTTCTCGCGGTCATATGTAATGGCGATGCCTCTATGCCGGGACGTCACATGTATTTAATAAGTTAGCGCCATAGAGGATAATTGTTGCTTCAATGCATTTTCGCTGATTTCCAGTAACTGATAGAATTAATGATTGTCAGCAGAAATTTTTTAAATAGAGAGTAAAAATGGAGAAGCACGATATAGATATGATGCGTTGCGGCGGCATGGAATTCAGATGGGGCAGCCGCACCTATATCATGGGCATCATCAACCTCTCGCCGGACTCGTTCTCTGGCGACGGGTTAAAGAGCGCCGATGCTGCCATGGCGCAGGCGGAGGCGTTCATGCAGGAGGGTGTCGATTTCATAGATGTGGGCGGTGAATCCACACGGCCGGATTCAAAGCCGGTCTCCGTTGAAGAGGAGATAGACCGCATCGTCCCCTTTATCCGCAGGCTGTCGAAGGCCACCCGGATACCCATCAGCGTGGACAGCTACAAGACGAAGGTGATCAGGAGCGCGCTGGATGCAGGGGCCTGCATGATCAACGATATCTCCAGCCTGAGGGAGGAGTCGGGGCTGGCGGGACTGGCAGCGGAGCGCGGCGTGCCCATCATACTGACGAGCAACGAGCGCGGCAGGCAGGTGGAGGATATCATGAAGGCGGTGAAGGACAATTTAAACCGTCTTATCGAGAAAACCATAAAGGCCGGAGTGAGCCGGGAGAACATCATCATCGACCCCGGCATAGGCTTCGGCAAGACTGTGCAGCAGAACCTGGAGATCATGCGCAGGCTTGAGGCGTTCAGGGCGCTGGGGCGTCCCATACTGATAGGCACCTCGCGCAAGTCGGTGATCGGCGCGGTGCTGGACCTGCCGGTGGAGCAGAGGCTGGAGGGCACGGCCGCCACGGTGGCCATCGGAATCTGCAAGGGTGCGGACATCGTGAGGGTGCACGACGTGCGGCAAATGAAGCTGGTGTGCAGGATGAGCGATGCCATAGTGAGGGGTAATTTCAAAGGATGACAGAGACATACATCGGGATAGGATCGAACCTGGGCGACAGGTACGGCTACATCAGCCGGGCGCTGACGCTGATGTCGAAGAAGCTCGATATCAAGGCTATCTCCTCGCCGTACGAGACGGAGCCGGAGGGCTACCGTGAGCAGCCGGACTTCCTCAATACCGTGGTGAAGGCGGAGACCGGCATGAGCGCCAGGGACCTGCTGAAGTTCCTTAAATCGATCGAGGAGAAGCTGGGGCGCAGGCCGTCCTTTCCCAACGCGCCGCGAGAGATAGACCTGGATATACTGTTCTTTGGCGACAGCGTTATAGAGCAGCTTGATCTTTTCATCCCGCATCCGCGGCTGCATACAAGGGCCTTTATGCTTGTGCCGCTTATGGAGCTGAACCCGGAACTGGCGCATCCGGCTTTACATAAAACTGTGAAGGAACTGCTGGATGAGCTAGGGTTCAGGAGCAGGGTGAGGAAAGCTGGTAGAATTGTATTCAAGAAAGTCGGTGAAAGCTATGTATATGATTTCGGTTGAGAAGAGCTTCGAGGCGGCGCATTTCCTGCGCGGCTACAGGGGGAAGTGCGAGAAGATACACGGGCACCGCTTCAAGGTGGTGGCCAGGCTGCGGTCGGAGAAGCTGGACGGGAACGGCATGGCCTACGATTTCACGGCTCTCAAGAAGCAGCTTGCCGGGGTGCTTGACAAGTACGACCACAGCAACCTGAACGAGGTGGCGCCGTTCAACAAGATCAATCCGTCGTCGGAGAACCTGGCGCGGACCATTTACGGGAAGCTGAAGCCGCAGTTCAAGGGTGAGGTGAAGCTGGACAGCGTGGAGGTGTGGGAAGGGCCGGAGTCGTGTGCTTTATACAGGCCGGGTTGAAGCCGCGCGTCAGGACTGCATTTCGGGAGGCAGCAGGTTGGGGATGCTGTCCTTGATGGGGTAGTTGAAGTTACACCTGCTACAGAAAAGAGACCCTGAGACGATCTCGTCCTTTTCCTTCTCCTTAATGCTCAGCTCGAGCGTGCCCTTGCAGACGGGGCACACGATAATGTCCATCAATGATTCTCTCATCTTACCTTCCTGAATTCACCCGATATTTTGCGTCAGCCGCGGGAAATCAGCGGAACATGCTTTCCCACATGGACATTTTAACATACTGGACGGCGGTTCTCTCTTTTTTCACCTGCGTGGGGACGTCGCGGTATTTGGTGACCTCGCGGGTTTTGCTTACCTCGCGGTATTTGGTCACCGGCTGAGAATAGGTGAGCTTGACCGTGGCCCAGGACTGGCCGCTGCCCCAGGTGTTCCAGCTGTCCCAGTACCAGGGCGCATAACGCCAGTCATAGGGATACATGCTGAAGTTATCGCCGATTACGTAGTAGCGCGGCATGTACGCGTAGCCGTAGCTGTTATTGGCAATCTCAACCGTCACGGTAGCGCCCGGCTGGTCCACCTGGAAGCTGCGCGTGAATGTGCCGTAGCCCACCGCCTGGTCGATGAGGGTATCGGTGCGCTGCTCGGAGGCCGTGT
>JAQUQM010000121.1 GCA_028716085.1 Dehalococcoidia bacterium
CGGTGCGCTGCTCGGAGGCCGTGTAGGCTTCCATCTCGGTGTAGTTCTCGGTGGCTGCCGTGGGCTCGGAATAGATTTCCGTCTCGTAGTAAGTTTCCGTGACGGGCACGGGAACCGTCTTGAGGGGAAGGGCAAAGATGATGGCGATGAGCGCCAGCGGGGAGAGCGCGGCGACGATAAATTTCCAGTTGTTTTGAAAAAACTTTTTCATCTTAATTTATTTTATCCCCCTGCGCCGGTGATTTTATTCGGAAAAAGGAAGTCGATTTAAGTTTAATTATAACGGCGTACGGGGGCAAATGATAGCATGCGGCGGACGGCCAATTGACTTGCGGGTAAACCGGATTTAAACTTGTATCTAATTGTATCTATCGAGTTAAATATGAAATGCCCCGTATGTAAAATCTCTGCGCTGGTCATCGAGTACGAGAGGATCGAGCTGGATTACTGCTCCAGGTGCGGAGGCGTCTGGTTCGACGAAGGGGAGCTCGAGCTGCTCCTTGATGCTGTGGAGCAGGGCGCGGCCAGGAAATACGTGGCTGATACGGCGGCCCGGTCGCCTGCGGAAACGGAGGAAAAAGCACGCAAATGCCCCATCTGCAACCGGCCTATGAAGAAAACTCTGATCGGGGAAAACGGTGGAGTGATGGTGGATTCTTGCGAAGACGGCCACGGTTTATGGTTCGACGGCGGAGAACTCAACCGGCTGCTGATGCAGATGGACGCGGAAACGCCGGCCGGCGACGAGGCCAGGCAAAGCATCGCCCGGTTTTTAAACAGCGTATTTCAGTTCAAACGGGATAATAAGTAAGGTATTTTGCTGAGGAGGTAAAGCGACTATGTTCATTGCCGGATTCGCAATTATAGGCATCATCGCCCTGCTGGTTGTGATCTTCATAGCCATGTATAACGGACTGGTGGGACTGCGCAACCAGGTCAAGAACGCCTGGGCGCAGATAGACGTGCAGCTCAAGCGGAGGCACGACCTGATACCCAACCTCGTGGAGAGCGTCAAGGGCTATATGCAGCATGAAAGGGGCACGCTGGAGGCGGTGACCAACGCCAGGGCAGGGGCCGTTAAGGCCGTGGACAGCGGCGTGGCGGCGCAGGCCAAGGCTGAGGGCGAGCTGAGCCAGGCGCTGGGCAGGCTGTTCGCCGTGGCGGAGAGCTACCCCGACCTCAAGGCCAACCAGAATTTCCTGGCACTGCAGGAGGAGCTGACCAGCACGGAGAACAAGATCAGCTTCGCGCGCCAGTTCTACAACGACTCGGTGATGAAATATAACAACCAGACCCAGATGTTCCCCTCCAATATCGTCGCTGCCATGGGCGGTTTCAAGGCGGGAGAGTTCTTCGAGGTCACCGTCGAGGCCGAGCGCGAGGCGCCCAAGGTAAGCTTCAGCTAACAGCTTTCATATATGTGGGAACAGATCAGGGATAACCAGACCCGCTCCGCCTTACTGGTGGTCACCATGGGCATGCTGCTGCTCATGCTGGGCGCCCTGCTGGGCTATACACTGCTGGGCGACTGGGGTTTCGGCCTGTTTATTGCGCTGCTGATCTGGATCATCATGACGCTGGTGGCGTATTTCCAGGGCGACAGCATACTGCTCTCGCTGGCCAACGCCAAAAAGATTGGACCGGACGACCTGCCGCGTCTTTACAACGTGGTGGAGGAGATGAAGATTGCCTGCGGGCTGGAGAAGATGCCGGATATCTACCTGATCGACGACCCGGCGCTGAACGCCTTCGCAACAGGACGGGACAAGAACAAGACCTCCGTGGCCGTCACCTCCGGCCTGATGGAGAGGTTGAACCGCGACGAACTGCAGGGCGTGATAGGACACGAGATGTCGCATATAAAGAACCGCGACGTGCTGCTGATGGCGCTGTGCGGCGTGCTGCTGGGCACCATCGTGATACTGGCCTGGTACGGTTCGCGGTTCATGCTGTTCGGAGGGATGGGCGGCACGAGGAGAAGCTCGGGATCGGGCGGCGGCGCCGCTCAATTGATCATTATAGTCGTCGCCATCGTGCTGATGATACTGGCGCCGATCATGGCGCAGCTGATTTACTATGCCATCTCGCGCAAGCGGGAATACCTGGCGGACGCGTCCTCGGCTTTGTATACGCGGTACCCGGAGGGGCTGGCCTCGGCGCTGGAGAAAATTGCAGCCTCGACGGAGCCGTTGAAATCGGCCAACAAGGCCACGGCGCCCATGTACATTATGAATCCCTTCCGCAAGCAGGGAAGGGCGGCCGAGGACCTGACCAGCACGCATCCTCCCATCTCGGAGAGGATTCGCATACTGCGGGGCATGGCCGGGCAGTATTCACTGGACTACTATGACAAAGCCTTCGGCAGCGTGCACAAGGGAGGCGGCAACGTCATACCGGCATCGGCGATGGCGGGCGCGGCGGCGCTTGCTCCGGCTGCGGAGGCGAAGTCTGCTGCCCCGGCGGAAGGCATGCCCGCGCTCACTGAGCGGAGGCGCGAGACCACGGACGCACTGTGGAAGCTCAACGACTACCGGCCGGTGACCTGCGAGTGCGGAATGAAGTTCAAGATACCGCCCGACTATACCGAAGATACCTTCCAGTGCCCGCGCTGCGGCAGGACCAACAGTCTGAGTTAGACCACGATGGCCGAGGGGTTGGACTGGAAGGGATGCGTCCTGACGTAGTGGGAATAGAGGAAGGGATAGTCCGTCCTGACGTACTGCATATATTCCAGCCAGTCGCGCACCAGGAACTGGTAAACCCTCTGCAGATCCACCTGCAGGTGCGCTTGGTCGTTGGGGGGTAGATTATCCAGCGTGGGGCGCGATTCGAGCTCCTCGCCCAGGTGAAACACTGCCAGCAGCAGATCGGTGACGTGTTCATGCTCGATGAGGTTGGGGTTCTCGATCAGTGTGAGCAGGAAAGCCCGCTTCTCCAGCAGAAAGGATTTCAGCCGGGGGAGATCGATGTCGTCGAAGTGGACGGGGGGATCTTTTTGCAGGTAAGCCCTGGCAGTTTTAAAATCGGCGTCCTTCCAGCGTGCGCTCACGCTGATATTCTGCATGATCCTTTCCTTGCTGTCCGACGCGTTGATGAGCGTTTCAGCCAGCCTGTTGCCCACCTCGGAGAAGAAAACTCCCACTACGGTATTCAACTTATGCAGCTTCTCCTCTTTTTCGCGGTGGGATAGTATGCGCTCCACGACTATGCCGACGAGCAGTACTTCCAGGGGTAAAAAGGCAAGGTCACCGACAAGGTAGATGAAGATGTGGTGTGGGTCGTGAAAGAAGACATAATGAAAGAAATAAAGCAGCGCCGAGATGCCGATGAGCATCACGGCTATAAGAATTAAACCTCTATTCTGTTTCATAGCAGTTCTCCGGGTTCATAATATTTCGTGTCATCAACAGCCTGCGCCGGCATCAGCGCTCCCTGTTTTTGAACAGCGGGGAGATGGCTTTGAAATCAGCGGTGCCTGCTTCTTTCAACAGTTGAAAAACGGCTATCTCGGTTGTGGATACCACCGCTCCGGCCTGGCGCAGCAGGTCGAGAGTCTGCTGCCAGTCATTCCTGAACCTGGAGCATACGGCATCGCTGACCACGTGCACATAGTAGCCCTGTCTGACCAGGTCCAGCGCTGTCTGCAGCACGCAGACATGGGACTCTATGCCGGCGATGAGGCAGTATTTCTTCTTCAGCTTCTCCAGGGAAGTCTGGAAAGCGCTGTTGGCGCAGCAGCTGAAGCTGAGCTTTTCCAAGGGCTGAAACAGCGGGCCCAGGTTGTCCTGCAAGGATTTCACGGTGGGGCCGAGCCCCTTCCTGTACTGCTCGGTCATGATCATGGGTACACCCAGCGTCTTGCAGGCCGTAATAAGAAGGTTGATATTTTTCTCGGTGGTCTGGTAAATCTCTTTTTTCATGGCCGCTGCCAGGTTGGTCTGAACATCGATCAGGATCAATACGGAATCGGCAGTGTTTAGAATAAATCGGTCCATCCGGGTCCTCCAACTACTAAAGTCATATTTTATGATAGCACAAACGGATATAATTACTTAGATTTTATATCCGCGAATGTGCCGCCGGTAAAAAATACGGATTGAGAAATCCGGCGGGGTGTGATATATATCAATACAATATTGCAGGAGGCCGAAAAATGACTGTGGAACATGTGCCGGGGAAAAAGGCGGGGAACTTAATGCTGTATGCACTGAGCACCTGTATCTGGTGCAAGAAAACCAAGCAGCTGCTGGCGGACCTGGGCGTAGAGTATGATTATGTATTCGTGGACCTGTTGAAACCCGAGGAAAAGGAGCAGATCATGCAGGTGGTGGAGAAATGGAATCCGGACAGCTCGTTTCCCACACTGGTGATCGACGACAGCAAATGCATCGTGGGATTCAGGGAATCCGAGATCAGGGAGGCTTTGAAGCAGTGAGTGAGGAAGTTGCGGTAACCCGGGAGGAGATAGACCGGGCTTATGCCCGCTTCAAGAAGGACGCCGACAGCGGGGGCTACCACCTCAATCCTGACATGGAGTTTACCAGGGGCCTGATAGACGGGCTGCTGGTCAATGAGAAAAGGTACGGCTACCAGTCATGCCCCTGCCGGCTGGCCAGCGGCAAGAAGGCGGAGGACCTGGATATCATCTGCCCCTGCGACTACCGCGACCAGGACGTTGTGGAACACGGCGCCTGCTACTGCGCATTGTATGTATCCCAGGAGGTACTCGACGGCGCGCAGGAGTTGAGCTCCATCCCGGAGAGGCGTCCGCCTCGATCGGTGAGGATGAAACAGGCTGCAGCGCCGGCGGGGATAACCATGGGCAGCCTGCCTTTGCCCGTCTGGAGGTGCAAGGTTTGCGGCTATCTTTGCGCCAGGGACGGCCCTCCCGAGATCTGCCCGGTATGCAAGGCCAAGAAAGACAGGTTCGAGAGATTTATCTGATTCATTTCCCGGCCTGCTAATTATTGCGTGCACACAGAAGGTGCCGCATATATAATTACCTGAATGCAACGTAAATTAACTTTGTCTCAGAGGTTCCAGCTGGCCAGGATCGACTGGCTGCAACATCAGGGGTCGATATATTTCCCGTTCTGGGACATGGTCTTCAAATACCCCTTTCTGGTGCTGTTCAACTCGGTCCTGAAAGCGCGGTCGAAGCTGTTCAACACCTGCATCATATACACCATCGGCGACAGCCATGCCAAGCCCTTCATCTTTCGTGCGCCCTTCCTGGTGCAGCATATCTCGCAGGCCACGGCGCATAACCTGATCAAGGAGAACAGCACGACGCAATCGGGCATGTTCCTCAGGCTGTTCCTGTCCAGGGTGGATAAAAAGAGGGACGTGGTGTTCCTGATCTTCGGTGAGATAGACGCGCGGGTGCACATCTACCTTAAATACGGAGAGAGTTGTAAGACGGTGAGCATCGACAGTCTGATCGACGAGACGGTGGCCAGGTACGGGCAGGCTATAAAAAGCATCAAGGACGAAGGATTTGCGGTTTGCGTGCACGGCATACCACCGGCGGCGAGCAAGGAGTTCATCACGGCGCTGCCCTTCAGCGGCAAGCCCCGCGAGCGCAGCGTAATATCAAGAAAATTCAACGAGAAGCTGAGATCGTGCTGCGAATCTATGGACGTTCCCTATATAGATATCCAGTCGATAGCGTCGGACGAGAACGGGTTTATAGAGAAGTATTACCTTGCGGATGAGGTTCACTGCAACGGCAGGATCGTACCCTTTACACGGGACGTAATAAGGAAGGCCTTCGGGGATTCCAGGAAGTTCTCCTGAGCGGTGCGGCCGCCAGGCCGGTTATGAAGATGCTTTTTTGATGACCTTCCACCGCAGTCCGTTCCATGAATAGAGCGGTCGTCCGCATTTAGAGCAAAGTATCTGTGTTTCTTTATTGACGGCCTGTTCCTTTACTTTTCTCAGCATTCCGCATGACGGACAGTAGACCCGCTTAACAGCTATCTGCATCTCAGCCTCCTGATAAGTAAACCAATATATTGTAACACCGCAGGTCAATCCGCAGCAGCCCACTGAGATAAATCAGGTTATGCCTGGAGTAGAAAAATCCCCGCAGCAACCGAAGCCGCTGCGGGGATTAGTATTGGTATGGGTAAGTTTTAGTCCTTGATTCCGGCTATATCTTTAACAAGCTTTTTCTTGGATTCGATATCGTACTGGGTGGTGATGGCGATCTGCTCCATAACAGGTGAGCCGCCGCCGTGGTAACCACCGACCTGGTGGATACCGCCGCTGGCCGAGCAAAGCGAGTCACCGACATACATCCAGAATTTGATGGCATTATCGATCTTGATTTCAGGGTTGCGCATGGTGTATTTCTTCAGCAGGTCAGCAGTATCGGGATTGATGAAATCACCCTCATGCGGGAACGTGGCCGGGATACCGCCTGAGATATCGCAGATAATCTCTGCTTCGCGGTAGACGTTTTCACCGGTGAGGCAGCGGCCTACATTGCAGTATATGGAGTTGGGGATGTAGCTGCCCGGTCCGTAGGGGACGAAGCCTGTGCCCGGCATGTAAACCTCGGGTTTGCCCATCTCTGAAGCGGTGAAACCGGCGGCATAGCCGAGCTCGGTTATCATGATGAGCTCCGCAAGCTTTTCCCTGACATGGCTGGCCTTGTGCACGCCGTTGTATTCAGCGGCCAGGGCTGCCGTGCCGATGGTGACGTCGCCGATGGCGGGTTTGCACCCGGAATAGCTGTGGCGATGGAAGAGCGCGAAGAGCAGGGCGCCTACTGCGCCGTGCGTGGTCTCGCCGGCGAGGA
>JAQUQM010000122.1 GCA_028716085.1 Dehalococcoidia bacterium
ACGTAGAATGAGCTTTATATCCGTGCCTTTTTGCATATCCAGTGTTCTTTAATCCATTATAACAGGTAGTCCTTCCCTACTGAGCCACAGATCGCCACAGCCTGTGCCTTTCAGCGGGGGCGTCACGGGGAGCGGCAAAATGAACGGCAAGAAAAAGATCAACCTACAGTATTCGCGGATGTTGCTTTGACATGGTAGGATGAGTGGTAGTATTGTTGGTATTATCAATAATATACCAACGATGGAGGATGTTCAAATGAATAAAATGGGAAGCACAAAGAAAGTATCAATAACATTGCCTGATGACTTGATAGAGCAGGTTCGAGTTCACGTACGGAACGGCGAATTCAGTTCTTTCTGTGCTATTGCATTGAGGAACCACCTGGCACATTACAGGCAACGTACCAACCTGACGCATAGCTATGGTGCCTGGCAAGACGAAGGTCATGCTGACCTGTCATCCCCCAAAGCTGTTTCCAACTATGTCAGGGGTCTTAGAAAAGCTGATGCTGGAAGGCAATCAAGGATTCTGGGGAAATAATGCGCTGGGAAGAAGGTCTTATTATATCTTGCCTGGTGGATAGCGACATTTGCATCGATTATCTTCGAGGCCGAGAGTATACGAAGGTATTATTCCGCAAATGGATGGAAAGGGGTCTATTATCAATCAGCGCAATCACTCATCTTGAAATTTATGCCGGTATGCGTAAGGGGGAAGAAAGCGCTACTGCTGATTTTCTTGATAATATGGTGACAGTTCCCGTTGATGAATCGGTTGCCGGATCATCCGGTAATATCATCCGTCATTTAAGGGCAAAAGGTTTAACTATATCACCGATGGATTCCATCATCGCTGCATCTGCTTTGTTTGCCAATGTGCCGCTAGTTACCAACAAGGTCGCTGATTACCCTGTGGCGCATATAACAGGTTTGCCTATTGTAAACGGCATCGGTAAATAAATTACGTGTATCAAGGGGAACATCGCGTAAAGTAAAACCAACGCCATTTTGCTTCAATACAAGGTGACAATATTACGAGTATATTAATATCGGGTAACGCACATATATGATCCTGTTGGAAATCATCTGGCTTTGATATAATTGATCGTGGGTTAGAAGTATGGCAGAAAGGAGGTATCGATGACTAAGGATAGCAAGATACGGATTAATTGGATGAGGGGGATGTATATCTGTACCATTATTGTGGCTGGATTGTGCGGGCTGGGTATGTTGATTATGCCTGGATTTATCAGGTCCGTGAATGGGTGGCCTGCTGATGATCCCATATTTTTCGGAATAGTCGGGAGTATCTGGGCGGCAAGCGGGATCTTAGCGATTCTGGGCTTACGAGACCCTCTCAAATTCTCCCCCTTGTTTCTTATGCAATTATTCTATAAATCCTTGTGGTTCATATTTATATTTGCGCCTCTTGCAATCGCGGGAAAATTCCCCGCATATGGAATGAGTTTTGTAGTTATATTTGCGATATTTATTATAGGCGACATCATAGCCACTCCTTTTTCATACTTGTTTAAGAAACAATCGTAAAATCTTTTCCTATCCTCCTGTGGGCAATTGTTGGAGCGCAGGAATTAGCCTTTTATTCTCGAACAGGAGTCCGGGAACTGTGCAAAATGCCCCACCATCCAGGTATTAATATCGCCTAAAGTTAGCTTCAATTTTCACCGAGAGGATCAGTTCCCCCTCATTTTTCACTCGTCAGAGTGGTGATGTTATTACCACAAATTATCGGTTTTATCTACTACCGGACATAGGCATTTCATAGCTAGGTTAAGTCCAGATGCTCCTTGATAGCTTGACGCACTTCATGCCGTAGTTGAGCATCATGAAGATAGCCAAGCAATCTGCCCAGTCGTTGCTTTGAGATTGTTCTTATCTGATGAGCCATCACAATAGACTCCGAAGGCTGCCCCGCTTTTCCTGCTGGTAATAGAAGTTCAGAAGGATATAACCGGCGCTGGGTTGATGTTAAAGGCAGAACGCTAACATTGGGCATAGCCTGGTTGAATTCTTCGTTGCTCACTATGAGTACCGGACGCATACCTTTTTGTTCGGCTCCAGCTACAGGGTCAAGATTAGCCTCATAAACTGCCCACTGAAGATCGGGCATCAACCTATCCTCTTAGCAGTCTCAGCATCTGCAATTTGGAAAGCGTTCTCAACATCCTCAACATCCTTAAGCAATAAAGCATCTTTAGCACCCTCTTGCCAGAGCCTTAGCCGTGTCTGCCTCTGTAGTTCTTTCAACTCTTTGAGCAACGCTTGCTCAACCAGAGCATTCTTGCTTGGCGCTATTCCTAGAGTCATCATCTCGTCTAATGCTGCAAGCACATCAGTATGCAGATTAAAGGTGGCCTTTTTAGTCTTTCCACGCATATATTATCACCTCTATTTTATTGTACGATAAGCTTCCATCATTGGCAAGCAATATTAGGAAGTGTATTTAACTTGGACCTGCAAAGACAGGGACGACCTGAGGATGCGGATGGTTGCCCTGTGTAATCTGAGAGGGAGATAAACAACTGTTGTAAAGCTGGAAAAAGCTTTTTACTCTCAAACAGGAGTTCGGGAACTGCCCGGGATGACCCTGCATTAAAATCCATTACGCCTGTCCCTGTCCTCTACATTTAAATTTGCGTCAAATCGCAGTTTGCGTAGCTTGCACTGCACTTTATGCAGTATATTACTTCACCCATTTTACCCTGTTGTAAACTCCATCCCAGAACATGTATTCCAGCTTCATTGCAGTCACAAACGCATTCTTCATTTTAATCCTGGTTTCATCATTGGCCACCTGCATGTATCCCTCGGCCAGGTCCACAACTTCTTTGGTTTCGCTGTTCTCCCATGTTGCTGCCCCATATTCGTCAATCCATACCTGATATTTATTCGCCTGCACTTTTTCCGTCTTCTTCATGTCGTTGCCGATCTGGTAGTAGACCCAGTGGCAGGGCAGAGTTGCCATTAAACCCACCTCAAACGGCTCCAGGGTGGCTGTCTTGATCAGGTACGAGTTGTAGAGCTCCGTGCTTGGATAGTCTGTCGGGTCCGTAAGCTCCTTATCGGTAATCTGATATCTCTTAATATAGGTAGTGTGAAGCTCTTCGATCTCAGCGTCTATTTCCTTAATAATCTTGAGCATGAACTGCGCTGCATTATCGTCGGGAGCCCTGGCAAGTAGGATTGCGTGAACTTTTTTATAGTTCTGACAGAAATGATAATCCTGAATTATGTAGTCACGGAACACTGCTTCATCGAGTTTGCCGCTGAGCAGCTCCTGGTTATAGGGCAAGGCCAGGATCTTCTGGTAGAACGGATAATTCTCCTCCCAGATCTGTTGCACAAGATGTTGAGAATTGCCGGGTTCGGCCACCTCGCCGGAAACGTCTGTCTTAACTGCAGCGGAAGGTACTGTGGTATTGCATGCAGGCAACAATGTCGACAACAAACATAGTGCAACGAATACAATATTAAACAGACGCCACTTTCTCATCATGTACCTCTTTAACGATTTTTCAGGATTGCCGGCTGATATTATACAGACTGCCGGCCATGTTTTCTGCACCGGGCTATCCAATCCAGAGATCGCCACAGCCTGTACCTTATCAGCAGGAGCGCCACGGGGAAGCGTGCAGATGATATCCCTATTACAGCTTTACTTTTCAGATACGGGCGGACGGCCGTGAAACCGGCCCGCTTCGCCTTCGTATGAAAAGACATCCTCGATTTTTACGTTGAAAAGGCCGGCGATGCGGAAAGCCAGCGGAAGCGAAGGGTCGTATTTTCCGTTTTCTATGGAGACCACCGTCTGCCTGGTCACGTGTAATTGATCGGCCAGCGCCTCCTGCGTGAGGTCGTGCATGGCGCGAAATACCTTCAACCTGTTTTTCATCCGTTCCACCTATAGTTTACGGCTGAAATAGAAGTAAAAGCACATATGCAGCAACAGCGCCACGCAGATAAAGTAGCCCATGATGGTGCCGGCGAAAGCAACGTTTTCCGGTAACTGGCTGCGGAAAAGGGCCGTGCCCAGTGCGGCGACTGCCGCCAGTATCAGCGTGGTATTGAAAGCAGCAGAGGCGGCTTTCCAGCTGATCTGCACGATTCGCTCATCCCGCACTATCTCTTTGTTGGTACGTTCCAGGATGAACGCGAGAACGATAGCTGCAATCACCGCCGCCAGCGCGATTATGGGCGTGTTGGTAACAATCGCAATTGCCACGGCAATGCCCAGCCCCCCGGCTATTAACGCCTTGTAAATACGAAATCTACTTATTTGCATTCCGAATGCCTCCTGTATAGTTAGATGCACTAATTGTAAAGCAAGCTTTACATTCTTGTCAAGTGGCATACAGGGTTATTTTCGGGTGGCCTTGCATTGTCCCTTCAGCCCCCCTATCCCCTGGTTCCACACGGCAGCATTCTGGTATATAATTCAATCCTGACCATTTGTGAAGGAGGTTTCTATGAGCGGTAAAGAAGGCGAGAACGCAACTCAATGCTGTCCCCCGTTCGACCCGGCGCCCTGGGATGAGAAGGAGGTCGCCTGGCAGGACAAGCTTTTTATTAAGGAAAGCGTACCGCAGTTCATGCATATCCCGCTTCCCGGTGTCTTTGCCAGGGCGGTGGGACGGATGTGGGGGAAAATCGAGGCAGCCGATGCCCGCCCCGACACGAAGGACTTCCTCATGCTTGCATACGACCCTTCACCGTGGAAGAGCGAGCTCTATATCAACTCCACTAAAGAGATACCCGGCGCCGAGAACGTCCGGCTATCGGGAAATTACCTGACCAAGGTTTTCGACGGGCCTTACAACGCAGTGCCCAAATGGATCAAGGCGATGGACAGGTACGTGGCGGACAGCGGCCGCAAGCTCGAGAAATACTACTTCTACTTCACGACCTGCCCCAAGTGCGCCAGGCTCTACGGCCACAACTACGTGGTCCTCTTCGCCAAGGTGGCGTAGGCGCCTTTCAGCGGCCGTTTACAATTCAACGGGCCGGGCTGCATGTGCTGCTTGACTCTGACGTTACGTCACATTTGCATTTCAGGGCGGCAGCCGACTAATATTATCCGGATGTCTCATGAGACCGCTGTAATACTTTCTGACCTGGTGCGTATATATACTCAGAAAGCACTACAGGAGGTTTATCCATGAAGACAAAGTGTTCGTTAAACGTCCGGCTCGCCGCCGTTTTACTATCATTCCTCATACTGGCCCAACTGATAGCTGCGGCCTGCGCCACATCTCCTGCCGCCCCTTCACAACCGGCAGCGCCGCAGACGGCCACCAAGCCGCAGGGCACGACACCGGCGGCACCCGGGGTGGTTCATGCACCTTCCGCGCCCGCACCATCCAGCCCGGCGTCTCCGCAGTGGAGCGCTCCTGCCGGAAAAACGCGGACCGATAATATCGGCCTCTCGGCCGGCGGGGCTAAGGACATAAACAACTTCCGCGAGAACATCACCCGTGACTACCTGCCCCTTCCCACCGACATAACCTACGAGGGGCTGTTTTATGATTACTACTTCGATACCGGCAGCGACAGGCAGTGCGATAAGCTCTATTATCCTTCCTATAACTGCGCCGTCACAAAGGACCCGATCTCCCGCAAGACGGAATACTATCTCTCGGTCGGGCTGAATTCGGGCATGAAGCAGGATGAGTTCGAGCGCAAATTGCTGAACCTGGTGATCGTGCTGGATATCTCTGGATCCATGTCCAGCCCGTTCGATGAGTATTATTACGATAGCGCAGGCATGCGGAAGACCCTGGGTTACTCCGAGCGCAACATGCAGAAGATCGAGGTAGCGAAGGACGCGATCAATACGATACTGGAACAGCTGACCGGCAACGACCGCCTGGGCGTTGTGCTCTTCAACGACAGGTCATATCTCCTGCAGTCCATGGAGCAGGTCAGACACATGGATATGGAAGAGCTGGCCGACAGCATCGACGAAATACGGGCGAACGGCAGCACCAACCTGTCCGCAGGAATACAGCTTGCCACCGATATGGTCTCCAAATACAGGGATGCCGACCAGGACATTTATGAGAACCGCATCATGTTCCTCACCGACGCCATGCCCAACCAGGGTGAGACCTGGGAGTCCAGCCTTCTCGGCATTTTGAAGCGCAATGCCGGCGACCGTATATATACCACTTTCATCGGCATTGGAGTCGACTTCAATACCGAGCTGGTGGAGTACATCTCCAAGGTGCGCGGGTCGAACTACTACTCCGTGCACTCGCCGGGCGAGTTTGCCGAGCGCATGGACAACTTCGACTACATGGTCACGCCCCTTGTCTTCAACCTCAAGATGAGGCTGGACGCGAAGGGGTGGGACATAGAAACGGTATACGGCAGCCCCGATGCGGATATGGCTACGGGCGACCTGATGAAAATCAGCACCCTGTTCCCCTCCGAGAGGCAGGACGGCGAGACCAGGGGCGGCCTCGTGCTCCTGAAGCTCAAGAAGCGCAGCGGCAACGATGACGAGCTGCGGCTGCGGGTCACTTACGAGGACAGGTGCGGCAGGGCCGACAGCAGCGAGTCGGTTATATTCCTAGAGAAAACCAGGCCTGAATACTTCGAGACCAGCGGCATCCGCAAAGGCGTGCTGCTTGCCCGCTATGCGGACCTGATGAAGGACTGGCTTATCGATCAGCGCGGGCACTTCAGCAGCAAGGACGGT
>JAQUQM010000123.1 GCA_028716085.1 Dehalococcoidia bacterium
TTTTTTGCGGGGAAAAATCAGGGATCTTCTCATCGGGGAGCGAAAAATCCAGCTCGTCCGGGCCTGCAATAGCCTTTAAGATGTCCCGGATGTTTTTAATACTCCCGGAAAGTATGCCGCAGCATTCCATCGACGGAATCAGGTCGACAAGGCCGTAGCGCGATACCAATCCGTAACTGGGCTTGAAACCGCAGACAGCTGCGCGCAGGGCGGCGAGGCGGCTCTCGCCCATAAAGTCCAGAACCATCTCGGCATCGGCGGCCTGCTGTCTAAGCGCTTCACCCGCGCTGCTGCCCTCAAGGCCGAAACCGAACTCGCTCATACGGGTTGAACCGCAAAGGGTGCCTCCGGCCTGGCGCAGCTTTTGCACAATGGTGGCGTCTTCCAAAGCCTTATAATTGACCAGTGCGTTCGAACCGGCCTCTGTAGGCCAGCCTGCGACCGAGATATTCGGTTGAATCGCAATTTTCAACCCTTTCAACTGGCCTTCAACGGGCGCGGAGGCTTCAGAATTGCGATAGACAAAAACTGTATCAATCAAGGTATATCCCCTTATTCCAGGATGTTGGTGACCTTATAATAATTGCCCTTTGTGTAGGGCGTGCTCCTGAGCAGCTGGCCCGTCTCAGAAAGCGGCGAACGTTTTGCTGCACCCCCCGGCCGTGTACGATTGGCGACAGGGGCTACGCTGTAGGCAGGTTCTTCATTGCCCGCCTTCCCGGCGGCAAGCGAAGCCAGCTCATCGGACTGCTTCAGGGTTTCCTGCATCACGGCGCGTTCCTCCGCTGCAATGCCGATGCGCGAGACCCATGAAACACGATCGATCCTGTCTTTCTTTTCGGCCGTTCCCGGCAGTACATCCTGGCCGCCCAGGTTCAATAGCCCCAGTTCGGCCAGCTGTTCGCGTTTCACTGTAGAGGGCGCGCCTGTCAGGGGGCAGGCGGCGCTGCGGTTTTTGGGGAAGGCGATCACCTCGCGGATAGAAGGCGTCTGCAGGATCATCGACACGGTGCGGTCCATGCCCAGCGCCAGGCCGCCGTGCGGCGGCGCACCGAAATCGAAAGCCCGCAGGAAAAAGCCGAATTTCTCCTTTGTTTCCTCTTCGCTCAATCCCAGCGCCGTAAATATCTTGCGCTGCAATTCGCGGTCGCTGATGCGGATGCTGCCGCCGCCCAGTTCCTCACCATTCATGACTAGGTCGTAAGCCCGTGATCGCAGCGTCAGCAGTTCCTCAATATTCTTCGGATCGAAATCGGTGCGGTCCGGCGCCGTGAATGGATGGTGGCTGGAGGTGATGCCCCCTTCCTCTGTAGCCTCAAACAGCGGAAACTCCGTGACCCAGACCGGGCAGAAGGTATCGGCGGGAATCAGGCCTAGCCGGTTCGCCAGGTGCAACCGCAACTGGCCGAGCGCCGATGTGACCACGGCATAGGAGGGATCGGCGATCATGATAAGGACGTCCCCGTCGGCAACGCCGAACCTTTTGCGCAGCTCTTCCAGTTCCTGGCTGCTGAAAAACTGGACGATGTTGGATTCGAGCTTGCCGTTTTCGGCGCGCATCCAGGTCATGCCCTTGGCGCCGAATGACGGCACGATCTCCTTGGCATATTCGTTTTGAAGTACATTCTTGCTGAGCTTCTCGGACTGGCCTTTGATATTGATGCCCTTGATGCAGCCGCCGCGCTGGAGAATCTGGCGGAAGATGGAATAATTTGTGTTCGAAAACACGTCCGTCACGTCAATAAAGCGCAGGCCGAAGCGCAGGTCGGGACGGTCGGAGCCGGTGGTATCCATCGCCTCGGCATAGGTTATGCGGGGGAAAGGACGGGTAAGCGTAATGCCGCCAACGGCGAACATCCTTACAGTAAGCTCCTCAACGAGGTTATAGAGAAACTCTTCGTCGATAAAAGATGCTTCAAGGTCGAGCTGGGTGAATTCAGGCTGGCGGTTGGGACGCAGGTCTTCATCGCGGAAGCAGCGCGCCAGCTGGAAGTAGCGTTCGATGCCGCCGATCATGAGCAGCTGTTTGAAGAGCTGCGGCGACTGGGGCAGGGCATAAAAATTCTGCGGATGGACGCGGCTGGGCACCAGGTAATCGCGCGCCCCTTCGGGAGTGCTCATCGTCAATACCGGCGTTTCGATTTCCACGAAGCCCTTGGAATCGAGAAACTCGCGGACGCACTGGAAGATGCGGTGCCGTGACACCAGGTTGTCACGCATGGAAGGACGGCGCAGGTCCAGGTAGCGGTACTCGAGCCGTAAATCCTCCGCCACGCTGTCAGCGCCTGCGGATGCCGCACCGGCAACCATGGCTTTTTCCGATATGGCGAAAGGCAGAGCATCGGATTCGGCAAGCACGATCAGTGCAGTGACCATGACATCGATATTTCCCGTCTCGATATTAGGGTTTTCCGTGCCCTCAAGCCGTTTTTTGACTTCACCCCTGACCGCAATGCAATATTCGGCGCGCAGGGAGGCTGCCCTCTGGCAGACATCGGCAGGCGCGATTTCCGGGCTGAAAACGATCTGCATGATGCCGCTGCGGTCGCGCAGATGGATAAACAGCAGGCCTCCGTGATCACGGTAGGCATCCACCCAGCCGGCAAGCAGCAACCTTTTGCCGACGTCATTTTGATTAAGTTGCCCGCAAAAGACACGTTGGGGAAAAAGCATGAGACGACCCCTTTATATTCGAACTTATTAAGAATTACTTTCCTGTGGCACGAACCTGTCGGAACCACCCTGGCTTTTCCATAAAAACCCGCATAAGTGTACCATCTTTCAAGCTGGATTTGAAGCAGGCACAGCTTTTTTAAGAGTTGGAGCCGGATTGGGAATTCGAACCGCCGACACAATGGCTGGAAGGTAGGATGATTTGCTGGATGATCATGGTGAAGCCCGGGCAGCAGCCCGATTCAACTACTGAAAATTATAGTTTCAGGAAGTTCGGCGTTATGTGCGCGGTATGCCGGAGTGGTAGTCCTGGAGGGATTTAACTGCGGGCTTTCCCTGGCAATAAGCGGATATGCCTTTAGCTGCAGCCACGGCAGCAGTTAGCGTTGTTATGTAGGGCACTTTATACTTTATAGCTGCTTTGCGTATATACGAGTCGTCATATTTACTCAGTTTTCCCTCGGGAGTGTTGATCACCAGATGAATCTCCATTTTAGCAATCGCATCTGTGATATTGGGTTTCCCCTCGTGCTCTTTCAGTATTGATACCGAGGGTATACCCTGACCGGCCAGGTAAGCATGCGTGCCCGCCGTAGCCCTGATCTTAAATCCGAGAGCATTGAACTGCGTGGCTACTTCACCGGCAGCTTGCTTGTCCCGATCCGCAACTGTGATCAGCACTGTACCGTTGGTGGGGAGCGGAGCTACAGCCTCCTGAGCTTTCCAGTATGCCAGGCCGAAGGAATCAGCGATTCCCAGCACTTCGCCTGTCGACTGCATCTCCGGCCTGAGCAGAGGGTCGACTTCGGGGAACATGTTAAAGGGAAAGACCGATTCCTTTACGCCGTAATGCGGTATGTTCTGCTTTTTCAGGTTCAGGTCACTGATCTTCTTGCCCATCATGAGCTGCGTGGCCAGGCCGGCCATATTGATGTTACAAACCTTTGAAACCACCGGCACGGTCCTTGAGGCGCGTGGGTTTGCCTCAAGTACGTAAATCCTGTCCCGGTAGATTGCGTATTGGACGTTCATGACACCGACCACGCTGAGCTCAATGGCAATGCGCCGCGTGTACTCCTCGATGGTATCAATGTGCTTACGAGAAATGCTTACCGGGGGAATGACACAGGCCGCGTCGCCTGAGTGCACGCCGGCATATTCGATATGCTCCATCACGGCCGGGATGAAGGTGTTCTCTCCATCAGACAGGGCGTCAGCCTCGGTTTCAATAGCGTTTTCCAGATACCGTTCGATAAGAATGGGGCGGTCGGGAGTTACTTTTATGGCAGCATCCACATACAGCCTGAGCTCTTCCTCATCATGGACTATCTCCATGCCCCTGCCACCGATGACGTACGACGGGCGAACTATGAGAGGATACCCGATTCTGCTGGCTAAGACCAGTGCTTCTTCGAGGCTGCTGGCGGTGCCAGACTCCGGCATGGGGATGCTGTACTTCTCCATCATCTGTTTGAAGCGGCCCCGGTCGGAGGCAATATCTATCGAGTTCACCGGTGTACCTAATATTTTTACGCCGGCTTTTTCAAGTTCCGCTGCTATATTGAGCGGTGTCTGCCCGCCGAACTGGACGATTACACCGATGGGCTTTTCTTTCTGGCAGATATTTAATACGTCTTCAACCGTCAGGGGCTCGAAGAAAAGCTTATCGGATGTATCGTAATCGGTGGAAACGGTTTCCGGATTGCAGTTGATCATGATGGTTTCGTACCCCTCATCCCGAAGGGCAAACGTGGCATGAACGCAACAATAGTCGAACTCTATTCCCTGGCCGATGCGTATCGGCCCGCTGCCTATAACCACGACCTTCTTCCTGTTTGTTGGATTTGCCTCGTCCTCCTGCTCGTAGGTGCTGTAAAAATACGGCGTGCTGGCATCAAATTCCGCAGCGCACGTATCAACAATCTTATATACGGGCTGTATATCCCAGTTGGAACGTATTTCCCGGACCTGCATTTGAGGCTTGTTTATTAGTACGCCTATCTGCTCGTCGGAGAAACCCAACCGCTTTGCCTGCAGCATCATCGTGGCGGTCAAAGGCTTGTTGCGCAGTGATTTTTCCATATCAATAATATTCTGCAGCTTGGTAGTGAACCACGGGTCGATCCCCGTGCGTTCCCTGATGGCCTCGGGAGTTATGCCGTTTCTCAGGGCGGCCATAACCGCCCACAACCTCAGGTCATTTGGCTCCAGTGGGTAGGAATTGATATCGGTCTCAGGCTTCCACCTGGCATCTTCCCAGAGGAGCGATCGCCGGGAAGATTCCAATGACCGGACCGCCTTCTGAAGTGCGCCTTCAAAGCACCTGTCAATAGCCATGACCTCGCCGGTTGCTTTCATCTGTGTACCGATAGTACGGTTGCTGGAACGGAATTTCTCAAACGGCCAATGGGGTATCTTCACGACCACATAGTCCAGCGCCGGCTCAAAGGAGGCCATTGTTTTCCCGGTTATCTGGTTGGGGATCTGGTCGAGAGTTTTGCCTACGGCTATCTTGGCCGCGATACGGGCGATGGGATAGCCGGCAGCCTTGCTGGCCAGGGCCGAGCTACGGCTCACGCGGGGATTAACCTCGATTACAAAATAGCGGTCGCTTTTGGGATCAAGTGAAAACTGGATATTACAGCCGCCCTCTATCCCCAGCGCGCGGATGATCTTGAGGCTGGCAGTTCTCAACATCTGGTACTGTTTATTGGTCAGGGTCTGACTGGGAACGACCACGATGCTGTCGCCGGTATGCACCCCCATCGGGTCAAAATTTTCCATGTTGCACACGGTGATACAGTTATCGGCGGCATCCCGCATCACTTCATACTCTATTTCTTTCCAGCCGCCCACCCATTGTTCGAGCAGCACCAGATGGATCGGGCTGATCGCCAGGCTGTGGGTAACCATCGTCTCGAATTCCTCCCAGGCGTAAGCCACCCCGCCTCCGATGCCCCCGAGTGTGAAGGAAGGGCGTATTATCAAGGGCAGTCCCATTTTCCCGGCTGCCTGCCTGGCCTCATCCAGCGAAATAACACTGGCGCTCTCCAGCATAGGTTCCCCTATGCTGATCAAAAGCTGTTTAAACAGTTCACGGTTGGAAGCATTTTTTATTGTCTGTATAGGTGTGCCCAGCGAAGTTACATTATACTTATCAAGCACGCCGGCCTCGGATAGCTCGTAGGCAAGTGTCAATCCGGTCTGACCGCCAAGCGTGGGTAATAGGCTGTCGGGACGTTCCCGCTCAATGATGTGTGTAAGTGCATCAACGTTAAGCGGCTCGATGTAGACGACGTCTGCTATACCGGGATCCGTCATAATGGTCGCCGGGTTTGAATTGACCAGCACGGAGGCGACGCCCTCCTCGCGCATCGACTTGCACGCCTGCGCGCCGGCATAATCAAACTCGGCCGCCTGCCCTATGACAATGGGCCCGGAACCTATGATCAGCACTTTAGATACTTTCACTACTTACACTCAACTGCATATCCCTGAACACAAATACTGCCCGTTTGAAGTACAGGTCAATCCATTACCCTTTTTCCGCATCTATCATCTCCATGAACTTATCGAAAAGGTAAGCATTATCCAGGGGGCCGGGAGAAGCTTCGGCATGATACTGGATGGCAAATATGGGCAGTTCTTTATGCTTCAAGCCTTCAACTGTGCCGTCATTCAGATTTATATGCGTGACTTCCAGGCTGTCGCCGAGCGTATCGGGATCAACTGCATAGCCATGGTTTTGAGATGTGATATAGATCCTGCCGGTAGCCAAGTCGCGGACAGGATGGTTGCCGCCGCGGTGCCCGAACTTCAATTTAAAGGTTTTGGCGCCAAAACTGCGGGCGATGAGCTGATTACCCAGGCAGATGCCCATTATAGGTGCCTTGCCGATCATCTGTTTGATTGTGGTAACAACGTAATCCAACAATTCAGGATTGCCCGGTCCCGGAGAGAGAACGATGCCGTCGGGCCGCAAAG
>JAQUQM010000124.1 GCA_028716085.1 Dehalococcoidia bacterium
ACCATCGAAGGCACCATCACCCCTTCATGTCATTGCGATCCCGATAACATCGGGAGAAGCAATCTACTGCATGGTATTGTGGCAGGCCATGAGATTGCCGCGTCGCCTATGGCTCCTCGCAATGACATTTGGACTTCGTATTTTGAAATTGTTTAGAGTTTAGTATTTAGAACTTAGAATTTCTTTTTTTAGCAACACGTCATTGCGAAGGGCGAAGCCCTGTGGCAATCCCTACCATCGAAGGAACCATCACCCCTTCATGTCATTGCGATCCCGATAACATCGGGAGAAGCAATCTACTGCATGGTATTGTGGCAGGCCATGAGATTGCCGCGTCGCCTGCGGCTCCTCGCAATGACAGATTGTGCGCTACACGTCATTGCGAGCCCCGATTGTATCGGGGCGTGGCAATCCCTATAATCGAAGAAACCAACGTAATTTGAGTTTTGTATTTTGTATTTGTTTAGAGCTTAGTGTTTAGTATTTAGGGTTTTAAATAATTGTTTGGAGTTTGGTTCTTGGAACTTGGAATTTCTCTTTTTAGCATCACGTCATTGCGAAGGGCGAAGCCCTGTGGCAATCCCTACCATCGAAGGCACCATCACCCCTTCATGTCATTGCGATCCCGATAACATCGGGAGAAGCAATCTACTGCATGGTATTGTGGCAGGCCATGAGATTGCCGCGTCGCCTATGGCTCCTCGCAATGACAGATTGTGCGCCACACGTCATTGCGAGCCCCGATTGTATTGGGGCGTGGCAATCCCTATAATCGAAGAAACCAACGTAATTTGAGTTTTGTATTTTGTATTTATTTAGAGTTTAGTGTTTAGTATTTAGTGTTTCCGTCCTGCTATACTTGTTTCCCAAATGACCAAGCCATCCTCCGCTCTCATCTTATCGGACGCCTTCCTCTGCTCCTTCATCTGGTCCGGCTGCGGCTATTACGCCTTCAGCCTCTTCGTAAATCCGCTGCAGGGGTCTTTCGGCTGGGAGCGCAGCGCCGTCATGGCCGCACTCACCATCGCCAGTGTGCTCTCCGGCCTGCTCTCGCCCCTGGCCGGCACGATCGTTCACCGCTGGGGCGCCAAAAATGTAATCGTCATCGGCGCCCTCGTCTTCGGCGCGGGCATGTTCGGCCTTTCCACCATTAACAGCCTGGTAGAGTTTTACCTTTACAGCGCGCTGATGGGCGTGGGCATGACGGGCATAGGCCCCATACCGGCCAGCACCATCGTCACGCAGCATTTCCATGAGAGGCGCGGCCATGCCATCGGCATCATGGCCGCCGGCATCGGCCTGGGCGGCCTGATACTCAGCCCCCTCATCGGCGGATTGCTTATACCCTCTTTCGGCTGGAGGGCTTCCTATATCATTCTGGCCGCCTTCTCGGTACTGGCGCTCATCCCCGTCACATTGCTGGCGCTCAGATCAAAGGAGACACCCGCCGTTCCCGCCGGGGAGCCTGAGCTGCAGCCGCACGTATCGCTCAGCGGCTTTACCTTGAGGCAGTCGTTATCCACACCGGCCTTCTGGCTGATTATGGCGGTGGTCTTTCTGCTGCAGGTCAGCCAGGCGGGCGCCATACAGAACCAGGTGCCTTATATGAATGACCTGGGCTACCCGGTAGCGCTGGCCTCGCTCTGCCTGGGCATCATCGGCCTGATGAGCGCGGTGGGCAAATACGTCTTCGGCTGGCTGTGCGACCGCATCAGGGCCAACCATGCCAGCGTGGTGGGCATGGCGTTGCAGATATCGGGCATACTGCTGCTGATCAACCTGACCCCGGCTTCACCCGGGTCTATGGCGATCACCTATGCCCTTGTGCTGGGCTTCGGCACGGGAAGCTGGCTGCCCACCATGTCCATGATGGTGAGCGAGAACTTCGGCGCCAGGGAATACGCCAGGATCTTCGGCGCTGTTTCCCTCAGCCAGGCGCTGGGCAACGGGCTGGGCCCCCTCCTCACTTCCATGGTCTTCGACTTCACCGGCGATTACAAGATAGCCTTTTTCTGCCTGCTTGCCCTTTATGTTATATCTGCGCCGGCGGCATTGTCTATCAAGAAGATATACGCTGTACCGGATGCGAAAACACGCTAGGTTGAAACAGGCATACATCTTAAATTCGCCGGCCTAATAGTAATAATAAATTCTATGTACTATAATTCCAGTCAGTACTTATGTAATCTGGAGGTATGAATGGACATTTGGATTGAATCATTAAAGAAATCGATTGAACATTTACAGATATTGGATGAGGTTTTTAGTGGATTTATTTATCCAGAAAAGAATGAATATTTGCGAAACAGACAAGCGATAAGGAATCTTAATAAAATGTTTCCACCTCCTTTTACAGATCAACTTTACTACGGCGACGATGGCAGGCAAATGATTCTAAATGATATTTTTGAATACATTTTTAGTGCCCGCGGTTATTTTTATATGCTAGAGACCCCAGAAATAGAGAAAAAGAAAACGTTCTTAAAAATGGTTCTCTATTTCATTAATCAATTAATGATATTCGAGTCAATTTCCGTTAATCAACCGCTTAGAAATAAGGTCTTAGATACCCTCAAAGACAAATTGGGAAATGAATTTTTTGCAAATGATACATCAAAGAGAGTTTTTGATGCACTTAAACAATATGATGGAGACGTCCATTTCGATACTTCTGCTGGAAATGTTGTTCCGGACAATATAGTTCAAATGCTAGGAAAAAAAGAAAGTGAAGATGCTTTAAAGATATTTGATAGTTATTCGGACTCTTTATTGCCAAAACTTCCACATGGACTTTGGAGGGAATTAATAGTTTATATACAGTTATTGCGCATTAATGCTGGATATATATTGCCCCTGTTGCTAAATCAACGAATATTATCTCGAACGGAACCGCCACTTAAGCCTCCTGATTTTTTAGTTATCAAATATAATGGCGAATTGGTGGGGGTGGAAGTTGGCGGTGGGAAAGAGACTCAATCAAGCAATTTCTCCACTATGTTTAAATGCCAAATGGTCACTGCACAGAATGCCAATACTCCACCTAGATGCCCAATATGTGGCAAATGGATTGGTTTTTGTGACAAAGTAATAAATGATTATGCAAATATAGAAAATCCACTTTATTATATAAGTGAAGATATAAGATGCGCACACGAATGTGATATTTATTCTTTTGATGATGTTCTCGCCGGGAAATGTGCTTATGTCAAATATAAAGGTAAAATTGATAGTAAAACGCAGCCTAAACAAGCGATAAAATATAGTTCAGATTATCACTATCATTATTCATGTATATTGAAAAATAATGATGAAATAGCGCTGCAAGATATTGATTATCAGAAAAAGCGTTTTCATAAAAAATTGGGAAATATTGAAAGTGTACCTCGCCGAAGCTGGATAAACTGTTTAAAGACGAATTATCCTCATTTTGATGGTTTTGCTGGATTACAGAATTACAGCCGTGACAATTTAGCTTGCTATGGTAAGTATGCAGGAAATAGAAACTGTCCACTTTGCAGCTTCACTACTGACTGCCAGAGAATATCTAAGATTATTCCGCTCTTAGATTCATTTAATGAACAGGATAAAAAAAGTATTTTGGAACAAATTAAACGAATGATTATAGGCGCTAAGTAAAGTTATTTGTAAAACAGAATGATAATCAACTCTTCATATGAAAAATAGTTTCTGAGTACGCACCCTTGTCTCTTTCCGTACGATTAAGTACTGGGCGTTTGTATTTGTTGACAATTTGCATATTGGATTTCTGGGCTATAACAGGATATAAATTGAATTTATCATTTGCCACAAGGAATACATCGAAGTCTTCTTTCATGAATTGTTTACAGTTATTTAGGACATCTGAGATCGCATTCACATAAGTTTTTCTGGCATCATATCCTTGCCCGTTTGACAAAGGGCCAATCTCTAAATGATCTTTTCTTTCCAAATTAAAAAGCTCATATGCATAAGCATGTTGATCATGGTAGTCTATCAGGCCAACATAGGGTGGACTTGAAAAGATGCCGGCAATTTTTTGTTCTTTAACTAGCTCAGCTAGATCGGGCATAGCGTTTTCTAATGCTAAGACAATATCAATACTTCTTGAATCTCCAGTTAAACAAATCTGATTCGTATTTGTTCTCAGTTTATTAAATTGCTGAAGTCTTTCGATTGTATCTTCGCTGTACCTTAACCACCAACCAAGAATAGAAAATAGTGGCTTGCATATCTTTCCATGTTTATGGCAATAATACGTTGAATAAACTGGTTCTTTTAAAGTTGCTAAATCAAAATGGGTTGTAGCTCGACACGAACGCATGGTCCGGCTAAGAATAATACTCAATACTTTTCTTATATTTTCATCGGTAATCTTTTCAATAAAACTTTGAACAAATTCTATTTCTTTTTTTACTTGGACTATATACCATTTATCTAAAAATGTGCCGCCATTTTCTTTAAACAATACAATATTATATTTACTGACCAAATCTCGATATATTGCTTCAAATTCTCCTGCCTTTTGTTTTCCATATTCATCTTCATTAATAATCCCTTTATGCACTGTTATTTTAAAATCTGGTGACGGAAAATATTTATTATTGAAATCAGATAATGCTAGTAATAAATTACTTTCAAACAACTGTATCCCAGATTCTTGAATAAAATACTTCAGATCTTGTGCTATTCGAGTTAATTCTCCATTTAAATCATGCAGATTGTGCTTACTAATTTTTACATTGCTTATTAACGTATTGAAGCTAGAGATGTCAATACCAATAGCATGCATACCGAGTTCGTTTGCTTCAACTAGTGTTGTCCCACTGCCACAAAAAGGATCAAGAACAATATCCCTTTTATGAAAATATACCTCTTTTTTATAATCATCAACATGATCATCAAGAAAATATCTCACTAGTTGTGGTATAAATTTTCCCTTATATGGGTGCAATCTATGAACGTGTTTTGTCCTTTCTGATTCTTTCAGATAATCAAAGGATAGTGCCAAGTTAAGGTCGCCCCCAAGCTTATCAATCCAATCAATTTCTTTCCCGCCATTGTACGATTCATAATATTTAATTAAGTCTTGTTTACGAATAAAAGTTGATCCGTTATTCGTAAATTTAGGAATTCTTCCATATTGTATTAGGTAAGAGATATTGGAAACAGTAACATTTTTCCCAAGATATCCACTTGCCCATTCACAGGCTTGTTTCAACGTCAGTAGTTCGAATACACTGTCCATGACTAAAGATATTTTACCAGAAATAAAAACAATTGTGCTAATTTCAGGGATTAGGCGTTTATTTTTTTTCTATAGTAATGATGTCATATTTTGAGCAAATTTTGTAGTTATTCCTGCATCCCGATAAACCTTATCAATCCCGCCACGCTCTTGGAATCGCAGATCTCGCCGCTTTCGATCAGTTCCTTGATCTGGGAAACAGGCACTCGCACAAGTTCGATCTCGTCCGTGTCCTCGGCAACGAGCTTGCTCGCCTTGAGGTCGGAAGCCAGGAACAGGCGCAGGTACTCCGTGCAATAGCCCGGCGTGGCATAGAACCCGCTGAGTCTAGTGACTTTGCCGGGCAAATATCCTATCTCCTCCTGCAGTTCCCGCCTCACCGCCTCCTCGGGCGATTCGCCTTCCTCTATGCCTCCTACCGGTATCTCCAGCAGCACCTTACCCATGGCCGTGCGGTACTACCTCTCCATGAGCACGTGTCATTTTTCGTCCAGCGCCACCACGCATACGCAGTCGGCATGCCAGACGATCTCTCGGGTGGTAACCACACCAGAGATATGCTTTTCCTGCAACACTTGCCCTCCGGTAAGTGCCACAGCTTCAATCCGCTGAATTACATGCGAACAGCTATCTCAGAATTCAAACCGCTTCTCTTTGAAGATCTTCAGGCAGGCGTCCACTACTTGGGGATCATAAAGCTTGCCCCGGTTCATAGTTATCTCTTCCAGCGCCTTATCCATGCCCAGTGCCTGCCGGTAGGGACGGTGTGATGCCATGGCTTCAACAACATCGGCCACAGCCAGGATCCTGGCCTCCAGCAAAATATCTTTGCTGTCACTGCCGTTGGGATAGCCCGAGCCGTCCATCCTCTCGTGATGCTGCAGGACAGATTCCGCCACCACGCAGGGAAAATCCATACTCTTGATGATATCGAACCCGGCCTGTGCGTGCGTTTTCACAATCTTATACTCGAGTTCATTCAGCTTGCCCGGCTTGGAAAGGATGTCAGACGGCACGTACATTTTGCCGATATCATGGAGCACCGCCGCCATCGTCAGCCGGTCTATTTGTTCTTCTCCCAGCTTCATCTCCCCGGCTATCACGGTGGCCAGGTCAGCTACCCTCACCTGGTGCCCTGCCGTATAGGGA
>JAQUQM010000125.1 GCA_028716085.1 Dehalococcoidia bacterium
ATTGCGCCCGAACTGGTCCAGCTGCATGCCTTCAAGCTCACCCACGTGAATTTCCTTGAGTTCCCTGTCCGGCACTACCTTCAATCCGTGATGTCTGGCTACGGCTGCAGCGGTATCCATAGCGCGCTTCAGCGGGCTGGAATATATGGCTGTAAGGGGAGTGTCCTTTAAAGCCAGTCCCAGCTTCTCGGCCTGCGACCTGCCGGTATCGCTGAGATCTGTATCGCTGCCGCTGCCCTGGATGATCCTCTGCTGGTTCCAGACGGTCTCCCCGTGCCTGATCAGTATAAGCTTAATGAAACGCCTCCGCTGTGAATTTTTCTGCCTGCTTATTATATTTCGAAACGCAGTAAAATTGTAAGAGCCGGATGGTTTTATATTACACGTCATTGCGAGCCCCGATTACATCGGGGCGAAGCAATCTGCTGCATGGTATTGTGGCAGGCCAGGAGATTGCCACAGCCCTACGGGCTTCGCAATGACAGCGTACACAAGGATTGCCACGTCGTCCCGATAGATCGGGACTCCCCGCAATGACGAAGTGCCGTATCTATTTGAGCTTTGGATTTTGAAATTGTTTAGGATTTACCCTTGTGAAGCCAGTATCAGCTTCGTCCTTTTTATGTGCTGCGGTGTTTCCGAGAAGCCCAGCGCAATGGCCACCTGCTCAGGCCTGCCGGAACCCGAAGGGTCGCAACGCAGCCTCATGCCGATGATGCAGGAGCCGGGCTGTGCATCCACCAGCCAGATGTCGTCGATGAGTGCGCGCAGGTCGTAAAACCTCTCGCCCGTATCCCGCTTGTGGTGCCAGGGCAATTGACCGGCAGCCAGCAGGCCTGCTATAGCGGAGGCAAGCGTTCGGGCATCCCGGTTGTCCTCCAGTTCGACGGTGTATTCAGCGAAGCGCACGCTCGACTGCAGGGAGGGCGCGTTTGCGGCCGCCGCTGTGACCTCGATGACATCGATGTCGCCGGGCAGCTGCGGCTTGATGCGGTCTGTAAATTCCCCGGGAGAAATGCGCTGGTTGAAAAATATATCCATCAGCTCGGCGCTGCTGGTGACACCCACGGGAAGCGGAGCTGCCAGTGAGATGCGGGGGTGGGGGGTGAATCCCTCGGAATATGCCGGTGTAATGCCCGCCCTGCGCAGGGCCCTTTCCCACAGCCTCATCAGGTCCAGGTGAGAGAGATATTTAAGCTGATCGCCGCGCCCGAATTTAACTCGCAGCCTGTGCATGCTTTTCCCTGGTGATGGTGAGCCTTTCTATCTTCCTGTCCCGCATCTCGGTGACGGATATCTTCAGGTCCCGGAAGCGGAAATGCTCACCCTTTTTGGGTATGCGACCCAGGTGGCTGAGGATGAATCCCGCCAGCGTGTCGTACTCCCCTTCGGGAAGGTCCAGGTCGAGCTGGTCGTTGATCTCTTCTATCCTGATCTCCCCGTCCACGTCATAGGTATTGGCGTCTATGGGCACTACTTCCTTGACGGAGGAAGACATCTCATCCCCGATACTGCCCATGATCTCCGCGGCCAGGTGCTCCAGGTTGGCGATGCCGGCCACTCCGCCGAACTCATCCACGACTATGGCGATATGGTAGTTATGATCGCGCATCTCGGGCAGCAGCTCCCCAAGGCGCTTGGTCTCGGGTACGAAATAAGCCGGCCTGACCAGCGTGTCTATGGAATCGACCGGGTTGATCGTACCCTTGGAGATCGCCATCAGCACGTCCTTCACTGTTACTATGCCGGTTACGTTATCGGGCATCTCGTGGTAGACCGGAAAGCGCGAATGCGGATGATCGCGGTAAATCTTGAGGAACTCCTCCAGCGAGGTACCTTCCTCGATGAACGATATCTCGGTACGGGGCTGCATGGCCTCCCTCACCGGCCGGTCGGGGAACTCGAAGGCCTTGTGGATCATATCGGCCTCGGCCTCCTTCCAGACGCCCTCGGCCTCGCCCACGTCTATGGCTGTGCGTATCTCCTCCTCATCGATAATCAGCTTGGCCTCGCCGACATCCGTAACCATGCGGGTAAAGCCCGCACCGATCTTGCTGAGCAGCCAGACGAAGGGATATAGTATCCAGATAAGGAGCTGAACCGGGATGGTGTAGGCCAGCGCCAGCTTTTCGGCGTTGTGCGCTGCAGCCGTCTTGGGAATGACCTCACCCAGCACCAGCACCAGGAATGTTGCAGAAACGGTCGCCACCACTGCGCCCAGATTCTCACCAAAAAGGCTGACGGCTATGATGGTGCTCAACGATGCCAAAGTGATGTTTACCAGGGTATTGCCCAGCAGGATGGCCGAAAGGAATATCCCCGGCTGTTTCTGAAAGCTTTCCAGTATATCAGCGAACTTAACATCATGACTGAGCAGGTGTTTCACCCGGATCCTGCTCATGGAAACAATGGCTACTTCCGCGCTGGAAAAAAAGGCAGACGCAAGGAGACAGAGGAAGATGATGACGAAATATGTAGTATGTTGACTTTCCATATGTAATCCGGGAACACCCGGATATGGCTACATCATATCATCAGCTACGGGGAGAGTCAACGAAATAAAATCCCGATATCGGATTATAAACTCCTAATAATGTCAGAAACTCTAAGTTCTAAATATTAAGCTCTAAATAAACCCGAATTTCAAAATCCAAAAAGAATATATTCGCGTCATTACGAGCCCCGATGCAATCGGGGCGTGGTAATCTGCTGTACGGTATTGTGGCAGGCCAGGAGATTGCCACAGCCCTACGGGCTTCGCAATGACAGCGTACACAAGGATTGCCACGTCGTCCCGATAGATCGGGACTCCTCGCAATGATGTGCTGCTGCTGGGAGCTTTGGGTTTGGAACTTGTTTAGGACTTAGAGTTTAGGGTTTAACCCCTTATCCCCTCTTTCCATAATCGGGGCACCACACGGCATTGGGGCGTTCGGGATGGCGGCAGGCGCCGCGCCAGTCGTATTTACATGAATCGCAGAGGATTTTCTGCATCCCCAGCGCTTTTCTGAGGTTTAATTTGAAGTTGTCGAACCAGCCGGGGCCGGATTTGTTTTTTCTAGCCATGCTGTGAGTTTACTCGTGGCGGAGAGATTCGATGGGGTCCAGCCGCGCAGCGCGGAAGGCGGGATAGGTACCTGAGATCAGGCCGGTGCCTATGGATACGGCCAGTGCGATAACGACGATGCTGGCGGAAACCTCCGCCTTGATGACAAGCTGACCTACGGGCACATTGGTCATAAACTGCGAGCCTATCACGCCTATGAGCATGCCGATAAGGCCTCCTGTGAAGCTAAGCGCCGCTGCTTCGATGAGGAACTGCAGCATGATATCGCGGCGCTTGGCGCCGATGGCCTTGCGGATGCCGATCTCACGGGTGCGTTCCGTGACCGATACCAGCATGATGTTCATGATGCCGATGCCTCCTACGATCAACGAGATGGCGCCCACTGCGCCCAGGAAGAAGGAGAAGCCGGCCAGCGAGTCCTGCATGCTCTGCATGGCTTCACGCATGTCCCTGATGCTGAAATCATCGGCTGCGCCGGGCATGATGTAGTGCCTGGTGCGGATGATGCTGGTTATCTCGGCGATGGCATCGTCTATCTTGCTCTCACTCACTGCCTTGACGGCGATCAGGCCGACGTTATTGCCGCCCACCAGCTTGGACTGCATGGTGGTCAACGGCATCAGCACATAGCTGTCACCCGTCATACCGCCGAGCTTCGCAATAGTGCCCACGACCTGGAACTTCATGCCGTCGACACGTACATAATCGCCGATGGGGTCTTTATCACCGAAGAGGTCCAGCGCTGTCTGGTTGCCCAGCACCACGACATTGGTCCTGTCCGCGTTATCCTGGTCGGAGATAAACCTCCCCTTGTCCTGGGTGTAGCTCCTGATCTGTGTTACCAGGGGGTAACATCCTGTACCCTGTACGTTGGCGCTGTTGTTGCCGTACTGCACGCTGACGTTTTTAACCACGGTGGGCGAGACCACTGCAATGGACGGCGCCTGGGTCTTGTCCTCCAACGCCTTGGCGTCGTCGATGGTCAGCGGGCGGACGCTTTTCACGGTCTTATCCGTGGTGCCGTATACATAAAGGGCGGTAGCCCCCAGCTTTTCGAATGTGGACTTCAGGCTCGTCTGGAATCCCTGCCCCAGCGATACCATGATGACCACGGCGCTGACGCCGATGACGATGCCGAGCATGGTTAGCGAGGAGCGCATCTTGTTGGCGAAGAGGGACTGCGCGGCCGACTTCAGGCTTTCCCAGATGCTCATCTCGTCTTATCCTCGATCACCTGGCCGTCACGCAGGTAGATGGTCCTCTCAGTATAGGATGCGATGTCCTCTTCGTGCGTCACGATGACCAGGGTTATGCCCTTCTTGTGCAGGTCCATAAGCAGCGTCATGATAATGTGGCTGGTCTGTGTATCCAGGTTGCCCGTGGGCTCGTCGGCCAGGATGATCAGCGGGTTGTTGATCAACGCGCGGGCGATGGCCACCCTCTGTTTCTCACCGCCGGACATCTCGGCGGGCTTGTGCCCCGCCCTCTTGGAAATGCCCACGGCCTCCAGCGCCTCCATGGCGCGCTGCTTGCGGTGGTCCACGCCGGAGTAGATCAGGGGAAGCTGTACGTTCTCCATGGCGCTGATTTTGGGCAAAAGGTTATATGACTGGAAAACGAAACCTATTTTCCTGTTCCTGATCACGGCAAGCTGGTTGTCGTTGAGGCTGGCCACGTCCTCCCCGTCCAGGAAATAGCTTCCCGAGGACGGGCGGTCCAGGCACCCCAGTATATTCATCATGGTCGATTTTCCGGAACCTGAGTGCCCCATGATGGAGATCATCTCGCCTTTCCGGCAGGTGAAGGAGACGCCGTTCAGAGCATTGACCTGTACTTCTCCAAGGTCGTAGACCTTGTTTATATTCTCTAACCTGATGGTATCCGTATCCATAGACATGATTTTATAGCTTTACTGCCCTCCCGTGCAATTATCGGACAGGCATTTGGGGTACTCCTGTGCCCGGAGGTGGCGATGCCTGGTTGGGTGGCTGGGGCGCATCCGGCGAAGCCGTTGATATGGTAACCTTCTCTCCAGGCTCCAGCCCCGAAAGTATCTCGGCGAACTGGAGGTTCTGCTGCCCCACGGTAACCTTCCTGAATTCCGGCTGTGCCATGCCCTCGCCGATCACCGCTACTACGGTTCCTCTGGTGGCCGAGTGCACGACAACCGATACCGGTACCAGCATCACGTCTTTGGCGCTGTAAGTTGTGATCTTGGCGGTGGCGCTGAGGCCGCCCTTGAGCGTGGCCTCGTAGGGGTCGAGTAAAATAGTGGTGGCGAATTTGATCACCTTGCCCGTCTGCACGCCGTATGGGGAGACGAACCTCACCGTTCCTGTGAACGTCCTGCCGGGCAGGGCGTCTATCGTGATATTGGCCTTCTGCCCCTGCTTTACCCTGGTGATATCGACCTCGTCGATGGTGCCCTCGAACTTGATGGTGCTGATATCCACCAGCCTTACGGCCGTGCGCGTAGAGTAGTCCTGCGAGGAGAGGACGGAGGACTTCTTCAGGTCCACGCTGACCACGTTGCCGTCCGAGGGCGCGATGATGACCGTTTTCATAATATCCTGCTTGGCCTTATAGAGAGCTATCTCCTGTGCCTGCAGGTCGAGGTTGTACTGCTGTAGCTTCTTCCAGTCCATCGTGCTCCAGCTCTCGAAAACCAGCTTCTGGTTTTCCAGCACCTCTTTGCCCACCAGCAGGTTGAGCTTGGCGATGTACAGCTTCTTGGCGGCCTCCACCGCGTCAGCATCCGGCCGCGCCAGATAATCCTGCAGGTCCTGCAGCGAGCGCATGGAGGACTGCAGGAAGTCCGCGCTGGAGGGCGCGTCCGGGTATTCGAAAATCATCCTGCTCTTCAGGTCGATGGTGCTTTTGGCCAGGCTGGAGACGGTGGACATCTCCTGCTGCACGCGGTTGAACCCGGGCAGTATTTTAGCGTAGTCCCCGGCCTTCATCTGCTGCGAAATGTCGAGCAGTTTCGCGCGGTATTTCTCCAGCTCGGCGATGACCATGGTGTTGTAGGGTGACCCCGGGGTTACGGTGATCGCGTTGGGATCGGTGTACTTGATGGAGTCGGTGCCCGCCAGGGCTGCGTAATCAGGCTTTTCCCTGATGAGGTCCTCGCATACCTGTATATCGAAGTAGGTCATTATCAATCGGTAGCCGGCATCCTTGTAGTTGCCCTGCTTGAAATAATCTGTCGCCCTGGTAATATCACTTTGCGCTTCGTCGAGCATGCGCGCTATGCTAAGGTCGGGGTAGTTGAAGGGCAGGTGGTCGGCATAAGTACAGTCGCCGGTGCTGCAGG
>JAQUQM010000126.1 GCA_028716085.1 Dehalococcoidia bacterium
GCTGACATCCTGCCCAGGCTGGTCTCAATATACCTGTCTCTAACATGGTTGTAATCAACCGCACCGCCTTTTTCTATTATGAAGGGGTAGAGCAGGTCCTTCACATCATCACTGACAGCGTAGATTACTCCCATGGCGTCAAGGACTATACACTTCAATTTAACTTCCTCTAAAAATGATGAAAATCAGGCCTATTATAATCCCAGACTGCATTAATTTTCATTCCCGGACAATACCGGTAGCCTTGCGCGGTGCGCATAACGAAGCAGCCTCCACACACAACGCCAGGCTTATCATGTAATCGTCGTGACCTTCCGATGGATCGACGAAGAAGTTGATCGTCTGATTGGGACGGTAAACACTCCTGGCTCTTTCCAGCTCAAAGAATAACTCTCGATAGCCTTGTGATCCGTCAGCACCGTAGACCTTGAGTCTGCCGGAGTTGACCGCCGCCAGCAAGCCGAAACCCAGCTTTGACTTGGATAACTGGGTGAATTTAAAAGCATGAACCCTGTTACCCAGGGCATGCCTGAGGAACGAAGCCACAGGTTCACCGATGCCCGTAGCATCCACTATTATATGGATGCAACCCCAGGTATGTTTCAGGATTTCCACAATTTGACTGTAGAGCCCGGCATGTTTTTTACCCACCCAGCTATAGTGTTCCACCACCCTGATATCCGGCTCAACCATCAAGTTATCCGCCTGCGGCAATATAACCTCCGCGATGGTAATCACTGTTGCATCCCTGCCACCCACAGTCAGTTCCAGATCTTCCGTGACCTCGGATTCACCGGCGATGTCGATACCTGCTACATAGATACTTGAGCGGGCCTGCCTGCCGTGCAGCCGGCAGTGATTGCCCTGCATGTTTGCTATCTGCGACCGGCTGAGGAATCCCCCTCCGCTACGGATGGGAAGCAGGGCATACTGGCTGCGGAACAATGGATGATCCTCCCCCAGACGATCCTTTTCTGCTTCTACAAAAGCCAGGTAAGCAGGATTATATTGCGCCACTGCCTGCCAGTCGAAACGAAAGTGTCGCCTGATGCCATCCTGTTTCTCTTGAACAAGATTGGACTGCTTGATTGCTTCCAGGAGCGTGGCGTCATCCCATGTAGTACCATAATGGATTGTAGTAGCATTAGTGGAGGAGGCCATGGGACGGAATTCCTTTGTATATTTATCTTTGTTAACATCCTGTGATTCATCAATTTCCAACAATATATCGGCGGTGTGTCCTACTACCGAGGATGACTCTTCAGCGGATAAAAAGATCTGGCGGGCAGCGCCCAGACGTATAACATAGCCCATTTCAGTAGACCAGATACCATTGAAACCGAAATCATCGAGCCTTTGCTTCAGGCGCATCATAGAGATCATGGTCTGCGGCTTAAACGTGGGTGAGCATTTGATTGAGTTGCCGCCCTTTGCCATGAACATGGTCAGCAGCAGCACTTCGAGATGGGCAGAAAGCTCATTCTTGCCGCCTTGACGGGCAATCTCCACGGAAAAAGTGAGGCCGAGGCGGCCCTCTATACTATCCAGTACAGCACGTGCAATTTCGCTCTGATAAGGCCGTAGAATCATTTAATCAGGGCTTTAACCCCCAGAGGTATGGCCAGCTCAGTCAATACCCTGGTAATGGCTTCTCTGAGCGATTTCTTCTGCTCTTTGCTGATACTGTAACGTATCTTTACCAGGTTGGCGATGGTGCTGGCAGTCTTGAGATGCAGCTCATTTTCTTCTGGAGAGTCTTTTATCAGGTCCCGCAACTTCAGGCGCAGCACGGCTATCTCCTGGTCAAGCCCGTCGATGCCGCTGGCTTCTTCCAGCATTAATCCGGAGGTTTCATCCAGCGCGGGGCTGTAAAATCCGCGTTTTACGGTTTTTTCTTTTTGCTTTCTTACCATGCTTTTTCACCACGAGCAATCCGTACACAATAGCATACGCCGCAGCATCGTACCGCTGTTTCTCCAGCGCAAATTTTAGAAGCTCCACCATGACTATCTATCATAGTACATATGTTCTATTTAGCACAAGCAGCAGATGTCGCGTGCGCATTGTATACGTACAAAATGAATTTGCGTGTGTATTTTCAATCTGGTAACATCAAGGTATCTTCTAGAGGAGGTGAGTCAGTGGAATCCATGATACGTTATTGGTGGATCAATCTCTTGCGCGGTCTTCTGGCTGTGGTGCTGGGGATCTTACTCTTTGCCCTGCCGGCCATGTTTACCGTTCTGCTGCTGGTCGCGTTCTTCGGAGCGTACATGCTGCTGGACGGCTTCGGATCAATCATATTTTCCCTCACACATCCAAAAACCAATCACAGGTGGTGGATATTTACAGACGGCATCCTGAGTATCCTGATTGCCGTAATAGTATTTGTCTGGCCCGGCATGACAGCCGTTTTCCTGCTGTATTTTATTGCCTTCTGGGCTATATTTACAGGTATCCTGGAGATCATATTTTCCATTGCGCAGTGGAAGGTTCTGCCCGGCAAAGTCTGGATTTTGATCGGGGGGATACTTTCTATAATATTCGGCGGCCTGTTGCTGGCCAATCCTTTGGCAGGCGCACTGGCAGTACTCTGGCTGATAGCGCTCTATTTAATCCTCTTTGGCATTGCGCTTATCATCTTCAGCTTCTGGCTGCGAGGACAGGGCAAGGCAATAGCCCAGGCTGTAACATCATAACCACGTCAATTAATATCGTCGTTATTTCATATATGAGCGTTATGTCCCGTGCCAGGCTCCAGGCATGGAAAGCCTGATAATCAATAGCGCTCCTGCTCGGCAGGAGCGCTATTGAATTACTGGGCCGGGAAGATCCTCATGCATCTGTTGGCCTGTTACATGTCGACACATCGCGGTGCAATATATGTTTGCCCAATAAAGCCGGATTTGGTTATAATATCTCCTTTGTAAAGCTTTTATCAGGATGCCTGTCTGGTTTAATCTGACAGGCATCTGTCGTTAGTATAGAAAGCAGGTTTGAAATGAAAAGACTCCAGTTAATCCGTGCGCTTATCCTCGTCTCAGTCGTTTTATTTTCCATATTCAGTGGCTGCCTGTCTGAAAATCCGCTGGAGAAGATGGAATCCTCTATGAACAACATACGCAAGACGGCCACTGCAGGCAAAGATTTACAGGAGTACATGATAGGATTCAAAGTGGATTATGCTACGTATGCAGATCTCAACCATCCCTCCTACAGTGAAATCAAAGGCAAGGTGGAGTCTCTTGTTCACATATTAGGGGGCGATGGCGCCGGATTGATGACAGAAGAAAGCAGTATGCTCACAGTGTTCACCAATATTAAAGCCAGCCTTACCAACCTCAAAAATCCCGGGTACTCCGCTTCGGAAGAGGCTGTCAAACAGATTAATGCTGCGCTTGATCAAATAACCGTTTCCGAAGCAAATATCATTAAATCGGTTCAGGAAATAATTGAAGAGATGAAGAGCCTGAAAGCGCAGCTCAAGGATATTAAAAATCAACAGCCACATGCGATAAAAGATAAAATCAGTTATATCCTGACTAAAGAAGCCAGCCTTCCCGGCATGCAATCCGATCTCAGCCAAAAGACAGCCGGTTTGATGGTTCTCGGCAATAGCTTAAAAAAACTGACTCAATAAAAAGGCTTTGCTACCGTAAGTATCCTTCTTATTACACGCGTTAATTACAGCCTATCTCACCACACGGTAGCTAACTAAGGGCTTGCCGTCTGCATCACGCAGCTCAAGCATATCCACACCGACCTGGTATCTGGCAGTTTTCTCCAGCGCTTTCAGATACAGTTGTTCCTGATCCATAACAGGCGCTGCACATGCCATTTTCGTGGTGGCTGCAGGTTGTATCGTGATCTTAAGACCGTCTGTTTGATACTTGGCATCATAGCTATTACAGCCACTCCTGCCGGTTACCTTACTATTTTTGCCGAAGACAGCGGTAATCTGTATGTCGTTTAGAACATTAACCATACTTCCCTTTCCGTTATTATAAGAGATGGCGGTCCATTTTGTATCCATCAGCGAAGCTGCCTTCAGCGGAATCAACCTCACCAGTTCATTGCCTGAAACATCTTTCAACGTTAATTTATCGCTCTGCAAATCATAGGAAATGACTGAGGACAAAGCTCCTGTGAAATCAGTCGCCTGTTTCATCACAAATCCAGTGCATGCTGACGTAGCCGTTGCCGAGGGCTTCATAGTAATCTTATTATCCTTTGCCTCGTAGGTCCCGCTGAACCTGTTGCATCCGTCGATACCGCTCAGCTGCCCATCGAGCCCGAAGGATAAAGTAACATAGGTATCCTGTATAGCTTTTTCGTTATTTAGAGCGGTCATCTTCCAGCTTGTACCACCCAGGCCGGGGCCGATACAGCAAGAAGAACCATACAAAAGAACAACAGCCAGCAGAGCCAGCAGTCCGTTCATTCGATACATTCTCAAAGACAATAACATTACCTATATATTTCTTGCCGCCTATTGTACCATTTCACGAACTCGGTGTCCGTCGTTACTGAGTCAATTTTGCTTCGATCCACACAGCTGAAGTTTTGTCGGCCTGCATCCCCTGTTCCACTCGCAGAACGAGGATGATTTTTTTATCGGCATAGCCAGAAAAGTCAATTTCAATATCATCCATCTTACCGTCATATATAGTTTTTACGATCTTGAGCCACTGGATATTATGGTTTATATCCCTCACACCTATTAGAAACGTCGCTGCTGCGCCTTCATTCCCCTGGATAAAGCCGGCTTTTGCCCTGAATCTGGTGTTATTCGGGAGTTCCAGCGGCAGCATTGTTCCGCCAAGTTGCCAGTTCTCCTGCCAATCGCCGAAATAGCCCTCAATCCATCCATAGCTCTGCAACGGAGGTACGGTCTCCAGTACTCCGGTATATGTTTTGCCGTCTTCAGCCGTTGCGGTTGCCAGCTTCCGGACAATGCCATTTTTACTATCAGACTCGGTAGGCAGGTAAATGTTGCCGGCGCTTCCCCTCCATGTTGCCCTGGTAGTATACTGGGCCAAATCATATGTGAAACGCGAGCCGAATGTGGGAACAAAGCAATTATTATCTTCAACAGCTTCATCTATATCGTTCCCGCCATCGGCACAAATAGTGATGTCCGCTCCTCTGTAATCAAAGTTAGTGAACGGCAGTGTTTTCTCCTCACCCGCCTTCAGGCCATCCACCCAGCTTGTGTCTCTGTGCATCTTGCTCTGGTCGAAAAGATAGGTGTTACTCTGTCCCGCATCCACTTTGCTTTTATTCTTAATGGTATAGTAAAGCAGCCCGCTGTTATATGAAATCCCTGTTATCACCAGGTCAGGCTTAAGATCGGAAAAGGCTGTAACGGCAACAGTCACCCAGCCGGTAGCAAGCCCCAACTCAGATGCAGCCGTCAGTGTATATCTGGTTGTCTTTTGAGGAGAGATCTCGGCTGAACCGGTCGCGAGTACTACGCCTATATCTGGTTCTATTGTTATGACTTTAGCACCCGCAGTATTCCAGGATAGAATAGCTTTTTGGCCGGGATCAATATTATCCGTGTTAGCTATAAAGTCATTGATACGGGGCCATGTATACTTGGGGAGGCTGGATGTTACATTTTCATCAGATGGTATTGCAGGCGCCGGTTTATTTATTATGCAACCGGTTAGAACAAGCGTGGCGATGAATACCACCAGCGCAATCAATGCTGTCTGCCGTGACAGCTTCATCATAGTTTAAGTATAGCAGAGTAAGCCGATTTTGACGTCAGGGCGGCTGTTTACTTTCCGGCAATACCGCCGGCGATCAGCACCCTGGGGCCTGTATGCACCCCTATCACCGGGCTGATCCTGGCACGTAGCATTTTCTCCACGGGAAATATATGGCTGAGGCGGTTGGCCAGTACCTCAAGCTCATCAGGAGTCGTGGCATGTTCGACGATCATCTCCTCTATGCTGCCGACCTTTTCCATGAGTTCAACAAGCGTATCAATCGCACTGGCGCGGCTGCGTGTCCTGGCGACCGGTGACACCAGCCCGTTTTTGAGCGTGATAACCGGATTTAGCTTGAGCAAACTGCCCAGCAGGGCCTCGGCCTTGCCAATGTGCCCACCTTTTCTCCGGTATTCCCGCGTATCGAAGATTATATAGCCATTGACCCTGGATAACAGGTCTTTAACCATCTTCACAAGCTCACTGAGCCTCATACCCTGCAGAGCCGACCGGGCTGCATGAAGCGCCGGTATAAGCATACCGCCGCAAACCCAGAGCGAATCGATGACTTCTATGCGGCACGTATTACCCACAAGTTCTTTAGCCTGTATTGCACTCTCATAGGTGGCGCTTAACTTACTGGATATCGTGATAACCATTA
>JAQUQM010000127.1 GCA_028716085.1 Dehalococcoidia bacterium
CGATGGAGAAGGGAACGGAGCAGATAGCCAGCGGGTATGAGCTGGCGAACCGGGCCGGAGGGTCACTGGAAGAGATCCTGAAGCGATCGCGGGAGATGGGTGAGCAGGTGGAGCAGATATCGGGGGCAACGCAGCAGCTGAGTACGATGAGTACTGAGATGGTGAAACTGAGTGACAACATCAGTGCGATAGTGGAGGAGAACACGGCGGCGACGGAGGAGATGGCTGCGACGGCGAAGACGGTATCGCGGTCGGTGGAGGAGGTAGCAGGGGTAGCGGAGGAGAACAGTGCGGCTACACAGGAGGTATCTGCGGCAGCCGAGGAGATAGGTGCGCAGGTGCAGGAAGTAGTCTCTTCCGGAGGCGCCCTGTCCAAGATGGCCGACGCATTCAAGCAGGTTGTATCCAAATACAAATTAAACGGCAGCGGAGGATAGTAGCCTTTTGGCTCGACAAAGATAAACTAATGTACCTTGAGTAAAAACGGATTAACAGTGAAAATTGAGATGGAAACAATAAGGATTAAACTGGCAATACTACGCGAAAATAAAAGAATAAAAAAGCAGGAGGCATACTTTGGCAAAGATATTAGTCGTGGATGATGCAGCCTTCATGCGCATGAGATGCACAAAGTTGCTCCAGGACAACGGTTTTGAGACCGAAGAGGCAGCAGACGGCGCTGAGGCCATCGAAAAATACAAGGACCAGAAGCCTGACGGCGTTCTGCTGGATATCACCATGCCGAATATGGATGGTTTATCCACACTGAAAGAGCTTATCAGGATAGACCCGGGTGTCAGGGTGGCCATGGTGACAGCGATGGGGCAACAATCCATGGTCATGGAAGCTCTCAAAACCGGCGCCAGGGATTTCGTGGTCAAACCTTTCGATGCCGATAGAGTTATGGCGGCTGTTAAAAAAATGATCGGTTGATGCAATTCAAAACGCACGAATTGTTAAAGCGATAGTGTAAGGATGCGATTATATGAAAGCTTCCTCTGAGAAGATCAGGGTTTTGATTGTAGACGACTCCGCATTTGCCAGGCTGGTGATAGCTAAAAACCTGGGATCTGATACCGACATTGAGATACTGGGGACAGCCAAAGACGGGATCGATGCCATTGACAAAATAAAGGCATTGAAGCCGGACGTAGTCACGCTGGATGTCGAGATGCCCAAAATGGATGGCATTACTACCATGGAGCGTATCATGGAAGAGTGCCCCGTGCCGGTCGTGATGTTGAGCGCCCTGACAGCAGAGGGGGCGGACGTAACCATAAAAGCACTGGAAGTGGGAGCACTGGATTTTTTCCTCAAGCCTTCGTTGATCAATCCGACAGGATCCGAAGAGATGAACAGCGAGCTGATCCGCAAAATCAAGACCGCATCCACGGTGGATGTTTCAAGCTTTCATTCCAGGGTAAGAAATATACTCAGCAGCATACAGCAGCGCACCAGTAAAAAAAGCTCGACACGCTCCCCGGGACGGACAAAACTACAAAATATAGTGATTATCGGGAGTTCCACAGGTGGACCACGCGCATTGTACGAAGTGGTTCCCAATATCCCCCAGGATATTCCAGCAGCTGTATTGATAGTGCAGCATATGCCTCCCAAATTCACCAAATCCATAGCTGAAAGGTTGAACGAGCTCAGCGAAATACCGGTAAAAGAAGCTGATGCCGGGGACATACTGGTATCCGGCCAGGCCTATATTGCGCCGGGCGGATTTCATATGGTCGTTAAAAATAACGGGCAGATAGGTTTGAATCAGGAAAGGCCACGCAATGGAGTGCGTCCTGCTATCGATGTAACCATGGAAGCGGCTGTACAGGTGTACGGTTCACGCTGTATCGGGGTTATCCTGACCGGCATGGGCTGTGACGGCACGCAGGGCTCAGCAATGATCAAAGCGGGAGGAGGCAAGATTATAGCCGAGGACGAATCCACCTGCGTGATCTACGGCATGCCCAGAAGTGTGGCGGAAGCCGGCCTTGCCGATAAGATATTGCCTTTACCTGCCATAGTAAATGAGATCATGGCGATGTGCGAAAAACCGGCAAATTCTCTTACAAGGGTGTCAAGATGACGGACCAGGAATATTTATATTTAAAAAAGAAGATCCTCAATATGACAGGCATCGACCTGAATTGCTATAAAAGCCAGCAAATGCGGCGGCGCCTGGATTCTTTTATTGAAAGTTCCACGGCACATGATATAGCTTCATATTGCCAGGTCCTGGAACGTGATGAAACCCACCTGAAAAAACTGTGTGATTTCCTGACTATTAACGTAACGGAGTTTTTCAGGGATGACTGGGCGTTCAACGACCTGCAAAAAAATATAATACCCACGCTGGCTAAGAATACGAGCCATCTTAATATCTGGAGCGCCGGATGTTCCAATGGCTCCGAGGTCTATTCACTGGCTGTATTACTGAATGAGTGTGAAAAGAAAATAACGTATAAAATCATGGGAACGGACATGGACGAGCTCAGCCTGGAACGAGCGCGGAACGGAGGCCCCTACAGGGAAGATTTTATCAAGAGCATGCCCAAATACTATTTATCCCGCTACCTGAACTGCCAGGGTAGTGATTACTGGGTAAAAGACGAGTTGAAACGGAATACGGTTTTCAAACGGCACAATCTTCTTTCCGATTCTTTTGACAAAGGCTTTGATTTGATTGTGTGCCGCAATGTAACCATATATTTTACCGAAGAGGCCAAAGAGAAACTCAATCAGCGCTTCTATGAATCTTTAAGAAGCAATGGCATTCTTTTTATCGGCGCGACCGAGTTCATCATGAATCCGAACAAAGCCGGATTTAACAAGATCGGCACGAGTTTTTACCAGAAAATGCCCTTTGCCGTTTCGGCAAATTTAAGATAAGGAGACAATTCCGAAAGGAGATAGATTCATGAGAAGAATTTCTGCAAAATATGCAAAACCAACAATGATGCTGGGCAGGGCCCTCTATGACAATTTCGGACGCCTGATCATGAGGGAAGGCACCAAACTTACCGCCCAGCAAGTTGCCAACCTCGAAGAGGTCGGGGTAGGCGAGGTTTTTATACTCGATAAACGGGTCGATGATGTACCTGCGTGGCCTTTAATAACTCCGGAACTGGAAGGTACGGCTGCCGCTGCGCTGCGGACCGTCTTAATGAAAGCCCAGGCGATAGTCAGTACGGGCAAGGCTCAGATGCTTGATATCGCAGCAGTGAGGCAATCTGTATTCGAGATGGTTCAGCAGTTATTCCCCGTAGCCATGGGAGAACCTGTAATAGTGGGCTGCCATTCCCAGAGAGATTATGACTTTGTCCACCCGGTCAAAGTTGCCAGTCTTTCGCTCCTAATAGGTAAAGCTGCAGGAATGGGCCAGACGGAGCTGGTGAATCTGGGCATGGCTGCGTTGCTGCAGAATGTAGGATATGCCGCAGTGCAACAGGGTATTCTCGATCATGAAGGGCCTCTGACGGATTCCGAAGTCCAGATCGTACAGCGGCATGCCGCTTATGGGGCTGAGATAGTCAAGCGCTATGGCCAGGTCGCCCAGGAGACGGCCATTATCATCCAGCAGCATCACGAAAGGTGGAACGGAAGTGGATATCCCGCCAAGCTGCAGGGCAGAAAGATTTGCCATGGGGCGCGTATACTTGCTATCACGGATAGCGTTGTAGCCCTGGTTTCCAAGAGGCCGCATCGCGGTTGTATCTTACCCAAAGAGGCACAGGAATTTATTAATGCTTTTACAGGTGATCTCGGCGACGCGGATTTTTTGAGGCCGCACCAGGCCATGGAATTTATCGTAGCCTACAGCGGTGAATTATTCGATCCCGACCTGGTCAAGATTTTCACCAGGCAGTTACCCACCTACCCTTCAGGCCTGATGGTGAAGCTGAATACTGGCGAGATCGGCATTGTTTCCAACCCCAATCTGGAATACTTTGCCAGACCGAAAGTACGTATGTGCTATGATAATGAACTGCGTGACGTTGACAAACCATATGATATCAATCTTGCTTCACCGGAACACCAGAAGAAAATAATCACCGAGGTGATGGAATATTAAATACCGCATTGTATAAATGGTGATTTAATACAGAGTGATTTAGATGCAGAGAATATCAGCAATCTACGCTAAACCCGGTATGGAGCTTGCCGGCCCTGTATATGATAACTGGGGGGATGTGGTCATACCGACGGGTACAGTTCTGGATGCCCGGGACCTGGCGCAGATAGATGATATAGGCGTTGGCGAGCTGTTAATCGTAAATAGCAAGGCCAGTGAAGTGCAGGTAGTCCCGTTAGTCCCGCCGGAACTGGAAGGGGCAATTTCCAAAGCACTGCGCCGCGTAATGATCGAGTGCAGGACAGTCTTGATCGGCAGGAATCCTCAGCCGATCGACCTGGTCTTAGTAAATAATATGATGGATGAACTGCTGGAGATAATTACAGGTGATATCAAGGGGGATCCTTCGATAGCCGGATGTTTTTCACTGAGGGATTATAACTATGTCCACCCGGTTAAAGTTGCCAGCATTTCCATGCTCATAGCCAGAGCAAAGGGAATGAAGAAAAAAGAGATTAAACAGGTCGGCATGGCTGCGCTGTTTCAAAATATCGGTTATGTGCTGTTGCCCCAGGGAGTACTTGATAAATCCGGATTCCTGAACTATGCGGAAATGAAAGCGGTCCAGCGCCATCCCGTATACGGGGCCCAGATACTGGAAAGGTATACGGATGTTGGTTCTGAAACAGCAAACATGGTGTTTCAGCACCATGAAAAATGGGACGGCAGCGGCTATCCCCTCGGACTTAAGAAACAGGATATCAGTGTTGCAGCGCGCATCCTGGGCATTACGGATGTTTGTTTCGCGCTGGCTTCCAAGCGGCCTCACAGGGAAGAATTTTTACCATCCTTTGCCATCGAGCACAGCATCGTTTCGGCGCAGGATGCCATCGAATACATCGTAGCTTATAGCGGCGAGCAATTTGATCCCGAGTTGGTGCGGATCTTCACCAAACTGGTTCCGCTGTATCCCGCAGGCGCCATGGTCAAACTGAATGACGGCAGCAGCGGTATAGTATGCAAATCCAATCCGGAATATTTTCGCAGGCCCAAGGTAAGGATTATCAGCGGCGGGCGTGAATCAGGCAGGGAAATGCTGGATATCTGCACCGGGTGTGAGCTCGAATGCGATGAAAAGCATTTGAAAAAAGAAACCAAACGCGATATCGACCTGGCAAAAGAAAACCAGAAAAATGTCTTGATTAATGAACTGAGTGATTATTAATAATACGCAGAAAATAACGGATATGGAAAGGTGAGCTATGGATGATACGAGTAAAATGCTGACACAAGAAGAAATCGACGCGATGCTTTCTAAGAAAGTTGCGGCCAAACCTGCCTCGCCTCATAAAACCGTATCCGCTAATGCTCCTGCTCCTGCTGCCATGCCGAATGTACAGAAGATCAAAGTCCAGACTGTTACCCCGGACCAGGGCGGGCATCATGACGAATGTATTGCTGCCGGTGAGATAGCCTCGCTAAATGAAAGGGTGACCGAGTTAACCAATAAATTAGCCCGTATTGAGGTTATGGTTGCCAAACTGGAAGGAAACGGTAACAGCCCGGCCAGCCAGGCTTCGACTGCAGCTTTGAAATCCGCGCTGCAGCAGATACAGAATGTCAACAGCCAGGTTGAAGTTATTACAGAGGGGTTGAGGGGCACAGCTGGCTACAATATAAATAAGGTATTCAACTGCAGTTCATGCGGCTCCGTAGGGGTGGTGGCAGTTAAAGTAAAATGCACTAAATGCGGCCAGGAAAACTGGTGGGGTTGGTGGCCAAAGAAGAAATAAAATTTATTCATAAGTGACAAAATAAAATAGATATTAAATTGAATATATTATTGGAGCCCGTTTCTTTAGAGTACAGTAATGTATAAAGAAAATATCCTGTTAGTTGATGGTGAACGGGCAACGCTACTTGCTGTCAAAACAGCTTTGGCAGGAGATGGGTATGCTGTAATTAAAGCCGATTCCTGCAACGAAGCGCTTTCCATTATTCAACGAAAATCCATCGATGTTCTTATTATCAACCTTGCCATTTCCAAGGACAGCTGCCTTGACCTGCTGCAGAGGGCACGCTTTCTCAGCCCTGAAATAGGTATCATAGTCATCAGCCAGCATGATGCGCCTGAGATGTTGATTGAGGCCTTCCAGGCTGGCGCACAGGCGATTTTACCCAGAACTTTCGATGCCGATCAGTT
>JAQUQM010000128.1 GCA_028716085.1 Dehalococcoidia bacterium
GCCGCGAAGCGTCTTGTGCAGGGCCGAGATGAAGTCATAGTGCTGGTCGCCGGCCTTGTCATAGAGAAGCGCACGCTTCTGCAGCGAGTCTTCAATTGCTGCAAGATCTATTTTACGAACACCATCACCACCCGGCTGCGTAGCCTGCGCCGCCAGCTCCAGGGCGTTGAGTGCAATGCGCGCGTCGCCGTTGGACATGACCACCAGGTTATCCATGGCATCATCAGCCAAGGAGGCATTCAACGAGGCCAGTCCGCGCTCCTTATCCTTTAAAGCGCGTTCGATGATCAACCTGATCTCTTCATCCGTGAGCGCGTTTAAAGTAAAAACCCTGCTCCTGGAAAGCAGTGCCGAGATGACTTCGAAGGAAGGATTCTCCGTGGTAGCCCCGATAAACGTTACTTCGCCGTTCTCTACGTAAGGCAGGATGGCATCCTGCTGGCTTTTATTAAAGCGGTGAATTTCGTCGATAAAAAGTATGGTCCGCTGTCCCGTAGCCTTGCGGCGCGACCTGGCTTCCTCGACTACGCGCCGCAGGTCCGCCACGCCCGCCGTAACCGCGCTCATAGGGGCAAAAAATGAGCGTGACACATTGGCAATGACGTGCGCCAGAGTTGTCTTGCCGCTCCCCGGCGGCCCCCACAGGATCAGAGAAGGCAGCTGGTCCGATTCTATGGATTTGCGGAGCACGCGGCCTTCACCGATGAGGTGCTGCTGCCCGACATACTCGGTGAAGTTGCGCGGCCTCATCCTGGCCGCAAGCGGCATTGCAGTGGTAGAATCGGTGCTATCCCCGGTGTCCTTCCTGCCCTTGAGCTCCGGACCACCGAGGTCGAAAAGGGTCATAGCGATTGCGTCTCTTTATTCTTAAGTTCCTGAGCCAGCTCGGACGCCCGCTCATAGTAGTTCTTTACCTTCTCAATATAGGTCAACTTGGAAGCTATCAGGGTAACACTGGCGTAGTCCTTAACGCCATAGAAATCCCCACCATGCACCTCGCCGTCATGGGTGAGCTCACGAAGGTGATTGCCAACCGACCGCGTCATGCCGATGTTGGCATGCTTGGCCGGTACACACAGCAGGTACAGGGCTTTGCGCGCGTCCTCCAGCCGGCATTCAATAGAAAAATGGCTCAAGGCTGCGCTCATTGCTTCCATAGCCTTGACGGTCTCTTCGCTTTTGCTTTCAAAGTTTTCCCCTTTTTTAAACAGTGAAAACCCGGCGGTTGGAAGCTGCGCCGTACCATAACCTATGACGCTCCATCCGCTCAGTGATTGCACGATATCCCCGATCCCTACGTGGCTGGTACCCAGGAACCTGGGATCGACCCGTTCGCTGGCGCGAAGGAAATCATAAAAGGGGGTAACGATCTCTCTGTTCAAAGCATCATTATCCGCAGAAGATGTAACACTGGCCTCGGACCTTACCTTCTCATTATCGAAAAGGAAGGTGGCATCAGCGGTTTTATCGATTGCCTTGAGGCACAATGCAGTATTGTAGATATAGGTGGGGACATTTTCCTCGGCTGCAAGCGGCAGGACGACCAGGGCGTAGACCGGCTTGTTTACATACCTGTCCTTTAATTTCCTGGCCAGGATCGATATCCCCCCAGAACCGATGCGCCCGGCGCTGCTGGCAACCAGCAAGAAGGCATCCGTCTCAAAGAATTCTCCTGCCCTCATGGTTGCTATGATACGGTCACCGTTGGCACGCATTAAATCTGCGCCTACTTCAGATTCCCTGCGCGAACTCGCAGGTTCTGGCATGGCTATGGTGAGGAGTTTGTCGCCTACTTTGCCCAGGGCATTAAGTTTGTTTTGATCATCATTTATAGCATAAGACCTGACCAAAACTTCCACACCGTTTTCAGCTCTGGCTTTTGCAGAAAGACGGACGAATTCCGCCGCAAGGTTACAACCGCAATCACCGATCCCGATTAACACAAGCTTCATTTTTAATTAACCTCCAGGGAGGTCCCGGACAAACGTCCTGCAAATGGTATGCAGTTCGTGCCCTGCATGTAGTGAATCAGGCAAAGCATAGCTTTAAGTTGTTATATACCATAACAGATATAATAGGGCAAGGCAACCGGAAGACTATCATCTGTACCTTTTTACCATAAACCGGAAGAGCTCAACAGGTTCCGTGGGGCCTATATGGGCTTTCTGGCGGCAAATGGAAAGCTGGGTTGCCACATCGTCAACGCCTTCAAGATCAGGAAGCAACAGGCCCCGCCGATAGCCCGCTTTTACTATCAGGCCGTACTTCTTGGGATCGAGGTCGGCCTGGCTCTTCACTGCCTCCGGCGGCGTGAGTACATCAACGCTGTATTCCAGGTCGTTCAATTCATTGGCATGTACGGGAGGGAAACGGGGATCGAATGTAGCCGATGAAATAGCGTTACGTACAATCTCCTCGGCAATATTGGGCTGCGTGGGCTCAAATGTTCCTATGCAGCCGCGCAGTTGACCGTATTTCTTCAGTGAGACAAATACCCCGGCCTGATCCTGCATCTCAGGTGTAAGTTGTTCCGGCTTGATTACTTCCTGCTTCTCAACATAGGCTTCTACAGCCTTCTTGGCCAGTTGCACTATCGGATGCATCGTTTTTTCCATCGCAGGCACCTCTTATTTCCAGATTATAATCCCGGCATAGCCCACCACGCTCGAGAAGTCACCGGAAGTATCGCCGCTGGTCTGATATTTAACCAGCTCTGTTTTTCCGGCGCCCAGCTCGACGGCTGCTGTGATTAATGCAACCACGGGAGCGTAGCCGCACATGGAAATATCGTATTTGGCGATACGTTTAACCAGTTGATCGGCATCGAGGTTCAGTATCGCTTCAATGGCCTGCTTATCCTTGGCTTTGGCGCTTTCGTGAGGTTCATAATGCGTCATATCGCTGCTGGCCAGGATGACCGCATCAATACCCGTTGCTTTCTGCGACGCAGCAATGGCCCTGCCGATCTCCCTGTAAACCTCCGGGTTGGCGAGAGAAAGAACTATGGGTACTATCTGTACATCCGGTTTAAAGTATTGCAGAAAGGGCACCTGCACTTCCAGGGAATGTTCGTAGCGGTGCGCCAGGCTGTCTTCCTCAATATTACCCGATGCTTTTAATATGGCCTGCGCAAGCCCGGTATCCACCTTCACCTCTCCCAGGGGTGTCTTCCAGCTTCCTTCCTTCATGATGCTGAAAGGCTTACCCATGCCGCGGTGGTTGGGCCCGAGGATAATTACAGTATCAGTTAACTTAATGCGCGAAATAACCGCCCCTGCCACGGGACCGGAATACACATAACCGGCGTGAGGACATACTGCGCCGACGGCATCAGCTTTGGTAACATCTTCCGGGGAAAAATACTTGATCATCTCCCGGAGTTCATCCGGCCACGCCGGGTAAAACTGCCCGGCAACAGCAGCATTCCTGATCATTTTCCTGCCTCCACACTCATAGAAGTCCTGATATTAAGCTCTGCGCCGCATATGGAGCACTTCGATCCCTTAACGGCAATTATATCCGTATTATAGCCGACCCGTTTAATAACCGTGTTGCCGCAGCTGTAACAAATGGTATTTTCGCGGGCGTGGCCGTGTACATTGCCCACGTACACAAAACGTAATCCGGCCTCCCGGCCGATATTATAAGCCTTCTCAAGGGTCGCCACCGGGGTCGGCGGAAGATGCCTGAGATTCCGATGAGGTTGAAACCTGGTGACATGCCACGGCGTGAGTTCACCCAGCTTATCTTTAATCCAGCGCGCAATGCCGGTTAGCTGTCCTGTGTCGTCATTCATGGTGGGGACTATATTGGTCACTACCTCGACATGCATATTCCATTTTTTTTGGGCCCTTTCGGCCATTTCCAGTATGCTGCGCCAGTTGGATATCCTGGCCAGATCACGATACAGCTTATCGGTAAACCCTTTCACATCCACCCTCCAGGCATTGAGGTAAGGCCCGATCATGTCCAGGGCTTCGGGTGTTATGTAACCGTTGGTAACATAAACGGTATATAAATCATTCTCCCGTGCAATCCTGGCGGAATCGAGTGTGTATTCAAACCAGATAGTGGGTTCGTTATAAGTCCAGGCTACTCCGGCGCAGTCGTTTTGCCTGGCCAGGCGCACAGTTTCTTTGGGCGAGATCTCCCGGAGAACCCCGCTCACCGGCTCGGGCTCCTCCACGCAGGCGATCTCCCAGTTCTGACAGTGATTACAGTGAAAATTACAGCCGATAGTTCCCAGGGAGAGGACGAAGGTGCCGGGGAAAAAATGAAAAAGAGGCTTTTTTTCTATGGGATCCGCAGCAATGGAAGATACCCTGCCGTAATTCAACAGCCGGAGCGTACCGTTTTCATTTATCCTGACGCGGCAGACGCCGCTTTTGCCGGGATTAATTTCACAGCGCCACTGGCACACGTTGCAGCGCACCCTTTGCCCGGGCAATTTATCACATAGCAGCGCTTCCGGCATTAACCACCTCGCCTCCTTAACCAATTATATCATTGGGCGGCACAGCCTGCCCGATTATTGCTTTGACATCAGCTTCATTTTTCTGATAAACTGAACCTTTGGTGTGAACTCAGCAATTATTCTAAATGAGCTCCTATCAATGGGGTATCTTTATCTATTTTCCAGTTATATAATCCGCCGCTTTTAGCAGACCCAACCCGCTTGATCGAAAATAAATATTTTAAGGAGTTGAAATGAAAATTACTCTGAGTGTAATCAAGGCCGACATCGGTGGATGGGTAGGCCACTGCGGCATGCACCCGGATTTGATTGCAGAGGGTGAAGCATCACTGGCAAAGGCGAAAAAATCAGGGCTGCTTATCGACTACCACGTCACACGCTGTGGTGATGATTTGCAGTTCATCATGACACACAAACAGGGGACGGACGATAAGACAGTCCACGAGCTTGCCTGGAATACGTTCACAAGCTGTACCAGCGTTGCTAAAAAGCTGAAGCTGCACGGAGCAGGCCAGGACCTGCTGGCAGACGCATTCTCCGGCAATGTCAAAGGCCAGGGACCCGGTGTGGCTGAGATGGAGCTGGAAGAACGCGAAGCCGAAGCAGTGATCGTATATATGGCTGATAAGACCGCATCAGGCGCCTGGAACCTGCCGCTTTACTCTATTTTCTGCGATCCATTCAACACTATCGGGCTTGTCATAGCAGCCAATATGCACAAGGGTTTCAAATTTGAAGTGCATGATGTAAAAGAAAGCAAAAGGATATTTTTCAATTGTCCTGAGGAAATGTACGATATGCTGATCTTAATCGGGGCGCCGTCCCGCTATTCGGTTAAAGCCGTTTACTCCCGCCAGACCGGCGAAATAGCCTCAAGTTCGTCAACCCAGAAGCTTTCTTTGATTGCGGGGCGCTACGTGGGCAAGGATGACCCGGTTTGCATTGTCAGAGCACAGGGTATCTTCCCTGCAGTGGGCGAGGTTCTGGAACCTTTTGCCCGCCCCCACATCGTGGAAGGCTGGATGCGCGGCTCGCATCACGGTCCTTTGATGCCGGTGGCCGTGCGCGAGAGCACCCCCACCCGCTTTGACGGCCCACCCAGGGTTATAGCCGCGGGCTTCCAGTTGGCTGACGGCAAACTCGTCGGCCCTGTGGATATGTTCGACGACCCTGCATTCAATAACGCCAGGCAGCAGGCCCTGGATATGGCCGATATGCTGCGGCGCCACGGACCCTTCGAACCGCACAGATTACCCCTGGCCGAGATGGAATATACTACCATGCCTCAGGTCAAGAGGAAACTTCAAAGGCGGTTTGAGAAAATTTAAAGGGTCTGATGCTCAGGATCCTGCTGGCTACCACCAATAAAGGCAAGGCAAATGAGTATCGCTCACTGCTGGCAGGGCTGGATATTGAATTGGTCACCCTGGACCAGACCGGCATTGACCAGCAGGCAGAAGAAAACTACCCCACATTTGAAGAGAACGCCCGCTCCAAGGCTGAATTCTACGCAGCCTTGAGCGGGCTTGTTACTTTAGCGGATGATTCGGGCCTGGAGGTAGATGCCCTGGGAGGCGAGCCCGGAGTGAGATCGTCCCGTTACGCGGGAGAGAATGCCACTGATGAAGACCGGGTGAATTTCCTCCTAAATAAGCTCGCAGATACCCCCGAGGGCAAAAGGCAGGCCAGGTTCAGGTGCGTAACAGCCATAGCCGAACCGGATGGAAAAATCCATGTGACTGAAGGGGAATGCAGGGGTTTGAT
>JAQUQM010000129.1 GCA_028716085.1 Dehalococcoidia bacterium
AATCAACGTAGCCTGGCGTTCATCGAGTTTTTTAATGAGACCTTGGCAAAACCGTTTCGATGGACTTATATTGGCAAACCTCTGCTGATTTAGGTTATCGAATGTATTTCAGAAGTTGGGTACTAGTAGTCAGTCATGTTGAAACAGCAGGATAGAGTCGAGCCAGTTTACGCCGAGCGTCCTGATTGGTGAAGCGCCAATTGACCGCTTTAGCCTTTAAATTACGTTCCTGCACATTTGCCTCAACTTCACAACGCAAAGTGTCTTTGTCTGGAATTCGCTGCGACAGACACATGTTGGACAAGACTGCCAGCTCAATTTCTGCAATATTCAACCAGCTTCCATGTTTTGGGGTGTAGTGGAGCTCCAATCTTCGCGCCAATTCCCGTGCCTGTTCTGCGGGAAATGCTTCATATAAAGAAGCGATTTTATGCGTATTAAGATTATCCAGTACCACACGAATGACGGCCGCATCCGGATAAAGGTCTGCAATCTGTTTCATGCAGTGAGCAAATTCAATTTTGGTGCGCCGGTCCGTGATGTCCACTTGGCGAAAGCCGCGTTTGGGTTCGCACATCATCATTAAATCGCAGACGCCTTTACGTTCGTAGCCGGTATCATAGCGAACCGGTGATCCCGGTCCGGCGGGTATCGGTTCACGCACGCCGGCGATGAGTTGCTTGGGACTTTCATCAAAACAAACCATCGGCCGTTTGGGATCATAGGGTTCTTCGTAAAGATCCAGCACATCTTCCATGGCAGCCACAAAATCAGAGCTCACCTCTGGAATACACCATTCCTGCTTCTGCCAGGGTTTTAGGGTGTTTTTTTAAAAGATGACGGATGGTTTCATGACTACAGCTTTCGGCGTAGCATAGCTCCACAACTTTGCCAGCTAACAGTCGTAAGGTCCAATGATCATGGCCTTCCGGCGCATCGCTACAAGCCACGGCAATAATATGAGCTGCCTGCTTCTCCGTCAGCTTTGGCGCTTTTCCGGGGCGCGGGCGGTCTTTTAGTGCGGCCTCGGGCCCTTCCTCAACACATCTCTGGCGAGTTTTGTAGACCATTGAAGGGGAAACGTCCAGGGCTTCGATGATCGCTTGGTCTTGGAAACCGGAGGCGGCCTTTAACAGACTACGTGCCCGCGTATGGCTTCGGGATGCGCTTTTTCCTTTGTGTATTAGCCTTTCTAAGTTCTGAATTTCGTCGTCAGACAGTGTTACTTTATATTTAATGGCGGGCATGGGCAAACCTCGGGAATCGTTTGACCTATGCTATAACAGTTTGGTTTAAAATACATCCTATCGATTTGTTTTATAATGACTGACTACTAGATAGTATTAGTTTATGTTATCGAGCCCGGATAATCCTTCTATTGACCAATTATCAAAGTCCATGGCTCCCTCCTCCTCATTGTCCCCGCTCTTATAAGTAATTCTGCATACATATTTTTTGGTAATAATCTTATTAAGCTCATCAGTAATGTCAATTTTTGCATTTATCACATATTGATAATTTCCCAAGCTCCAAGCTTTAATAGGTTTTTCATGAAAATTAATAGCCACATCCGGGCCAAGCTCGGATTTAATATAATTATTGCAATGCATGAAAGCTAAGTCAGTTAAGGGGGTGGATATAGGTAATTGGCTTCCTTGGTCTTTACTATCAACAAGAAATAAATCTGATTTAATAACGTCTTGAACCAGAGGCATTATAAGCTTTTGTGTTATCAGAATTAGAACGGCAAAGCCCGCGATCAAAATTAAAAGAGAATATTTCTTCATAAAATTTAACGGTAAAAATAAAAAGCCAACGGTGATAAAGATTAATAATCATAACAGAATCAACCCCTTAAAAGTAGTGATTTTTGGAAAATAAAGGAGGTGTAAGAAATTAATTAATAGAGCAAGTATTTTGACTTGACAAGGTTAATTGAACTGGTAGACTGACTGCTCACTAAATAGACTTGGTGAGTGTTCTGTTCTTAATTTATTAAGGAAGAATAAGAAAATGGAGTTGTAACTATAGACTCCTGGTCATTTTTGACTAGGGATTTGATAATTTTTAGGAGGTAGATATGGCAGCTACAACTGAATCAGTAAAAACTGATGCTGCGGAAGCACCGCTGTTAAATAAAAGAAATATGTTTGCAGGCGCTGCACTATATATAGTGTTTTATGCGTGGGTTCGTTGGTATGAAGGCGTCTATGGCTGGTCAGCTGGTCTGGATTCTTTTGCGCCTGAATTCGAAACATATTGGATGAACTTTCTTTATATTGAGTTTGTTTTGGAAGTTTCCACTGCAGGTATTCTGTGGGGATATCTCTGGAAGTCTCGTGACCGTAAAGTAATGTCAATAACACCAAGAGAAGAGTTAAGAAGGCACTTTACTCATTGGACATGGTTGGTAATGTATGGTATAGCTATTTATTACGGTGCTAGCTACTTTACAGAGCAAGATGGTACATGGCATCAAACAATAGTTCGTGACACTGACTTTACACCAAGTCATATCATTGAATTCTATTTGAGCTATCCTATTTATATCATCACTGGTGGCGCTTCTTTCCTATATGCAAAAACAAGATTGCCTACTTATCAACAAGGTTTGGCATTGCAATATTTGGTAGCGGTAGTGGGTCCTTTTATGATTCTGCCAAATGTCGGTTTGAATGAATGGGGTCACACTTTCTGGTTTATGGAAGAACTGTTTGTTGCTCCTTTACATTATGGCTTCGTATTCTTCGGATGGGCAGCTTTAGGTGTATTAGGTGTATTAAATATAGAAGTTCAAGCAATCGCTAAGCTTCTGAAAAAAGACTTAGCTTAAAATTAAGTCAAGTTGTAATAACTATCTCCTCCTGCCGTTTTGTCTTTTTTTAGGGTGAAGCGGCAAAGTGAAAGATAGTTTTAATAAAAATAATTTTAAATCCTTTAGGAGGTAAGCTAATGAGCGCATCTCAATCAGCTGTACGTTCACGCGCTGAAGCAGTTAAAGTTTCACGCACGTTCGATTGGCTAATTTGTTTTACACTGTTTTTCGTTATACTTGGTGGTTATCATGTTCATTTCATGTTAACTGGTGGAGACTGGGATTTCTGGACTGATTGGAAAGATAGGCGTCTGTGGGTGACTGTACTTCCAATTGTAGGAATTACTTTCCCAGCTGCTGTTCAGTCGATTTTTTGGTGGCGTTATCGTCTCCCTTTTGGCGCGGTCCTTTCAGTTTTGGGCCTGCTCTTTGGTGAATGGGTTAACAGATATCTGAATTTCTGGGGTTGGACATATTTCCCAGTTAATTTTGTATTTCCATCAAACTTCATGCCTGGTGCTATTGTTCTTGATGTTATTTTAATGCTGTCAAACAGCATGGTATTAACAGCGGTTCTTGGTGGTCTGGCTTATGGTTTATTATTCTATCCTGGAAACTGGCCAATCATAGCGCCATTACATGTTCCTGTAGAATATAATGGCATGATGATGACGCTTGCTGATTTACAAGGTTACCACTATGTAAGAACTGGTACACCTGAATACATCAGGATGGTGGAAAAAGGTACACTAAGAACTTTCGGTAAAGACGTTGCTCCAGTATCAGCGTTCTTCTCTGGCTTCGTGAGTATCATAATTTATTTCTTGTGGCATTTTTTCGGTAAATGGTTCGGAAAAACTAATTTCGTGCAAAGTACCTAAGAATAAATTACTTTATAACAAAATAAAAAAGACTGGCGGTAATAACAGAAAATAGTGTTACTACTAGATACTCTGAAAACTATAGATTCTCTATTATAGAGGAGGATATATGAAATTAATAAAAGACAAGGTTGCTAAGTTATCCTTTGTCGCACTGCTGGTAACTGTTACAGCAGCGATGTTTTATACACCTACTGCTTCTGCGCATGGTGAAAAGTCACAAGCCGCATTTATGCGTATGCGTACAATTCATTGGTTTGACTTGAACTGGTCAAAAGAAGAATTAAAGGTTAATGACACAATGACTATTTCAGGTAAATTTCACGTTTTTGCGGGATGGCCTGAAACTGTTGATAAACCCGAGATATCTTTTTTAAACATTGGTATTCCAGGGCCTGTATTTATCCGTGCAGGATCGTGGATTGGTGGCCAGTTAGTTCCTCGTTCTGTTAGTTTGGAGCTGGGCGAAACTTATGAGTTCAAAGTATTGTTGAAAGCACGTCGTCCGGGTGATTGGCATGTTCATACAATGATGAATGTTAAAGGTGGTGGTCCCATCATCGGTCCAGGTAAATGGGTAACTATAACTGGTTCAATGGGCCAGTTTACTAATCCGATTACAACATTGACCGGCGAAACTATTGACTTGGAGACTTATAATCTGAGCAATACATACTTTTGGCATGCTTTTTGGTATGCGCTTGGTTTGGCTTGGTTAGCATATTGGGCTCGTAAACCTATGTTCGTACCGCGTTTAATCGCAGTAGATTCAGGCAAGGCTGATTCGTTAATTAGTCCTACAGATAGGAAAGTGGCATTGGCTTTTGCAGTGGGTTCTATCGCGATTGTTGCGATGTCAATGAGCAGTACTAACCAACAGTATCCTGTAACAACTCCTTTGCAAGCAGGTTTATTGCGCGGTATGAAGTCTATAGAAATGCCAGCACCTACAGTTGCAGTCAAAGTTGATGATGCTACTTATCGCGTACCAGGTCGTGCTATGCAAATGACGCTGACCGTTACTAATAATGGCGATTCAGCTGTACGTTTGGGTGAGTTTAATACTGCAGGCGTTCGTTTCTTAGATGCTAAGGTTACGGAAGATACAACTGGATATCCAGATGACTTATTGGCTGAGGAAGGGTTGACTGTTAGCGATAACAGCCCACTCGCACCGGGCCAAACAAGAACAATCCAAGTAACTGCATCTGATGCTGCATGGGAAGTTTATCGTTTAGCTGACTTGATCTATGATCCAGACAGCCGTTTTGCTGGTTTGTTATTCTTCTATGATGAAGCAGGCAACCGTCAAATGGTTATGGTAGATTCTTCTTTAATTCCTTCATTTATTTAATGATGAATTAATTTAACTGATACTTAAACAGTTAAAATCAAAACCCTCGTTACTTATAAGTAACGAGGGTTTTTTATATATATTAACGCGATGTTCAACTTTTAAACCTCAACCAATGCTTCAAAATGCAAGGGTTGATTACCCCGCCACTTATTCAAAAAGACACCGACCGTATGGGCGAGACATTTGCGAATAAAGCGGTTGGTTAAATGCCCCCGATCTCGCGTCCGAACCTTCTCACTATGAAAACGCTCGGTCAATTGCCCAATAACGGTTTCAACTAATCGCCTGGCTTTCATCAGCTGGTCGACAGCCGCTTTAGGGCGTGAGTCGTTCATATTTCGCCGTAAAGGTGTTGTTAAGTCCAGTGCCTGTTTGGCCAATTCTTCTTTCAAGCTGGGGCGAATAGTGCCTTTATCGCCGATCAGTAACCCCTTGAGTCCCTGGGTTATCTCCAAGAGCATGTCCCGCTCATCCCTGTTGGCGGCAGCAAAGGTATAGCTGCAAATAACGCCCTCGGAACTGACTAAAACCTGTCCTTCAAAGCCGTCATATGTCTCATCTTTCGCAGCATAGTAGCCATAGGCCGCCTCACCTTTGAAGCAATGGTTGCCATAGGCGCGGGTTATTTTACAGACTGGCATCGGAAAACCATCAACCAGATGGACCGGCCGATCCAGGGCGTTCTGTAAGGGTCAACAAAAACCGGACACTTTCTTAAGACACTTTCCTATAAAATTCTCGCTCAAATTCCAATGGCGATTGGTAGCCCAATTTTGAATGTGTGCGTCTGCCGTTATAAAAAGCCAAATAATCAATA
>JAQUQM010000130.1 GCA_028716085.1 Dehalococcoidia bacterium
CAATAATTGAACCGGTTGAATTATTTAAAACTAAATAGCCATATTTTATAGAAATATAGTCTCAAAATATATAGCGTATAAGAAATATCCAGCAACTTTTTACAACATTTATGCCCATTGCGAGGAGTCCCGATCTATCGGGGCGACGTGGCAATCCCCTGGCCTTCATCACATGTGTTAATATTGTATAAACACAAACCTACTTAACCGGAGGTAACAATGCACAAATCAAAATTTACCCTTATCGTCCTCTGCATATTGACACTGACAGCATGCGGATGTTATATATCATCCGATCAATCAGGAAAAGGTGGAGCTATGGAAAAGAAGGTTTACAATGTAGATTTCCTCGACAAGCTGGGGCCCTACTCGCATATCGTCGAAGCCAACGGGTTCATTTTCCTCTCAGGCATGGTGCCCGTAAACCTGGAGAAAAACGTACGCATTACGGATAATGTCACAACGGGAACAGAGCTTGTCCTCAGCAATATCAAACAGGCTCTGGAGAGCGTCGGCAGCGGCATGGACAAAGTGGTGAAGGTCACCGTTTTCCTCAACGATATGGCCAATTTCAATGACATGAACGCAGTCTACAAAACCTTCTTCCCCGAAAAGCCACCCGCTCGGTCCTGCGTTGCCGTCAAATCCCTGCCCGGCAACTTCCCCATCGAGATCGAGGTCATTGCCATAAAATAAACCGGGCGCCTGTTTAGAGGTCGTCGTTCACTGCGCAGATAATACCGGGTTCCGGACCCGGCACGAAGCATTGCAGGCAGGCATTGCATTCCACCACATCTTTTTCCCTTCCCCTTAATGTCTTGGTGACGAGCTCGGGATCGGCAATCAGCGCGCGGCCTATGGCCACCATATCGGCCTGTCCCTCTTCGAGGGCGCGCTCCGCCTGGTCGAGCCGCAGGATGCCGCCGACGGCAATCACCGGTATTTTCACTTTTTTCTTCACCTCACCCGCCAGCCTGATGAGGTTGCCCTTGCTCGCCTCCGTGAGCATGCGCCCGCCGGAATCCCTTCCGCCGGCGGAGATGTGCACGATATCGAGACCTTTTTCGGTGAACATGTTGACCATCTTCACGCACTCGTCCACGGTCATTCCGCCGTCGATATACTCCCCGGCACTGATGCGCAGTCCCAGCACGATATCGTCTCCCACCAGTGCCCGCGCTTTTTCCAGTATCTCCGCAACGATGCGCGCCCGGTTCTCCGTGCTGCCGCCGTACCTGTCTTTCCTCTGGTTGGACAGCGGTGAGAGGAACTGGTTGAGCAGGAAGCTGTGGGTGCCGTGAAACTCCACCATGCGGGCGCCCGCCTTTACCGCGTTTTCCGCCGTGTGTGCAAACTGGCCGATGATCTCATCGATCTCCTCGATTGACAGCTCCCTTGGAACATTTTTGGATGCAGGCGCTGCAATGGCGGAAGGCGCTACCAGCTGGCCTCCGGCAAGCTTCAGGCTCATGGCACGTCCGCCGTGGTTGAGCTGGACTGCCGGGACGGAACCCGCCGACTGTATCGCGTCGAAAAGCCTGGCTGCGGAGCCTATTTTACTTTCATCATAGAGGCAGAATGCGTGGTCGCCGAGCCGCGAGACAGGCGAAATGCCGGTGGCGCCGACGATGGTCAGGCCAATGCCGTTCTCAGCTATGCGCCTGTAAAATCTGATCAGCCGGTCCGTGACGTCGCCGTCCGCGGAGGCGAAGTTGGTCTGGACAGGCGGGAAAACGATGCGGTTGGGGAAGGTCGTTTTCCTGACCGTAAAAGGCGTCAATAATCTCTCATATTTCACTGGGAAATGCCTCCTTTAAATAGTCGAAGCAGCAATTAGCTACTTCCCGGTCTTCTGCCTGTAGAGCTGCGGCAGAAATACGGGGAACTGTCCCATTTCCGCCTCATTATGCCTGCGCAGTGCATCGAGAAAGAACTGCGGCACAACGGCAGGCAGTGTGAACGTGGAGCGCATTTTCGTCCCGTAAGGCGTTGCCTCGTACTCATGGACAAGGCTGCTCATGGGTATGTCTTCGGGACCGGGTCCAAGCGCGCTGCCCACATTGACGTGGCTGTAGATGGTTTTAATGGGTGCGGCGCTCGGCTCTTCCCAGCGTATCCTTAAGATGTGCGCGGGCACTTCGCTGATCTTCTCGCAGGCCATGTGGATGGCGCCCGCATGACCCACCCTGGCCGGCGGGACCTGCCATTCCAGCGCTACATGGTCCTCCGGCTGCCACAATATGTAACTGTCGTTGTCCATGTTGTCCCACCACCAGTCGATCATCTCCGGCGTAACATCACGCAACTCATGTTCCATAACAAGTGCCACGGTCTTGCCCTTTAATAATTCTCTGTATACTTTTTTCGGGGACAATTCTTCCATTTTATTCACATTGCTGATTATTTAAACAAAGTCAAGAGGATATATCATCTCATGTATGCTTTTAAAGCAGCTGAATTCTCCAGTTCGTCACGAAATAAGTTGATAATATCTATGATTCTGGTGTATAACTCACGATATTGATCTTCGTCGATCTCCAAATATCGACCGTGAGCTATTTCATTTCTATTCTTTAACAGTCGTTCATCTATTAGAACTTTTTGTGATTCGTATACGGTTCTATCAAGTCCCACAATAGATAAAATCTCCTCGAAAATTTCGAAATTAAGATTTGAATAAGTGTTGATAGCATTTTTCATTGACAAATTAGCCCGGGAACCCAGACCAGATATAAATAAATCAACAAGCTTGACGTGTAATAACGGGCTGTTCGACATGCCAGATTCTTTTATCTGTCGCCTAAAACCAAGAGCAATGAAATTGGGAGATAGCTTAGAATAACTAAGCCTTTTGCTATCTACATAAGTTATGTAGCATGTGGCTGCATCTCTAATGAAACCTTCCCAGTGGGCATATAATAAACAAATAGCTGCTCGGAGCAAGGCCCTTTGTTCATGATCCCTAAGACTATTGAGTACTAATGCTATAGCGGTTAGTTCCTTTTTCCGCCAGCTTAATTCGTTATTTAAGAATTCGTTTAATTCCGACAAACTTCGAATTTTCATGGCTTCATTAACGAGCGACCAAGTGGAATTGTATGTGGTATTCTGGAAGACGCACGCACACCTGATCCACTATACTTCAGGAATTCTGCATTTGACCAGAGAGTACGTGAAATTTTCTTAATGTTCGGCATTGCATTTTTTGCCTTACAATTTTCATAATTATATCCTAGCCCCAGAGCTAGCACTTCAAAAGCAGAAAGTAAAAATCCACCCGCATATTTGTTTTTCGTTACATCAAATGGGCGAAAACTATCTTCGTTTAGTGTTTTTGCTAATTCTGAGAAGGCAAATTCAAATGCTGCTTTTTCATTACGCTTGTCATAATTTACTTTTTGTGCCAACTCTATTGATTCATCGTTCAGATATTCCCCCATATCACCGATGCCTTTAAGCCTTTTTTCTTCTTGTGTTCGTAAAACCAAGAATCGCATGACTAAATCCACGTCATATTGCTGCAACCCAGCATTTTCCGACAGTCCTATACATAAATGGAAATTATGATCGGTAGCTAATTCTCTTACCCATTGATAGAACTCTCGATTAACCATTATCAATAGTACATTTCGCAATTCCTGTTCAGATAATTGCGATCCACCGGTATTCAATCTCTGGAATAATTCGTATTTAGCTTGCTCACTACTTTCTCGTAAAATAATTTTAACGTCGATCTTAGCTCTTTTTACTAATAATTGGTTTGTTTCTCCAATTTCATTGGTTGGATTTTCCTGATCCTTCCATTTTTTCCCCTGCAAGGACGGTAAATAACGTGTTTTCGTCAAAGTCAGCTGCGGACATACTTTACCGTGCTCATCCTTGAGTATGCCCATCAATTCGAATATTGTCGACAGACGCTGCAATCCATCGACAATATCCCACTGTCCCCCCTCTTGCTGACTTGCGAATATAGATGGAAGGGGAATCCCTAACAATATTGATTCAATTAATCTTGATTTTTGAACCTGGTTCCACCTATAGAAACGCTGAAATTCGGGATGGATATCAAGTTCACCATCACGATAGAGATTAGTTAATTCACCGATTGACATAGGATATCCATCACTATGGATAATTGCACGTCCGCTCTTGATCTCCTCATTCAACCCCATTTTTTTAATTCTCCCTTAGAAGTCGTTCTTGATATACCAAATCCTACATAATGGGACACGTCCATTGCAGATTAAGCTAATGCTACCATCGTCGTAACTACACTGCAAGAATTGTTTACTATCAGCAATTTCTACTTAATGGCCCACAGAGCGCAGAAAATAACACCTCCAGCAAAATATATCAATTTCACTTTCTGCATACTTGCTTCCTTGTATATCAATATTATCATATAAATTCATCGTTTGCCCACCAACCCCATCCCCACCTCCAACGCCTTCCTATTTACATCAACAGCTTTGGGAAACATCTGCCTGATCACAGCATCAAGGGATTTCTCTTCTATAGGAAGCAGGCCGGTTTTGGCCAGGGCGCCGATTAAAATCATGTTGGCAAGGATGGGATTGCCCATCTTCTGCGCTTCCTCGGTGGCATTGACCACGTAGGTCTTCGCCGAGAGGCCTTCTATCATCTCCAGCAGCTTCTCCGTGCCGGTGTAGCCCTCGCCGCCGGTGATATCGATGGCGTGGATCTGTCGCGGGTTGACGATGGTGACCACCCGGCTGTTGCCGAACTGCTTGAGCATCCTGAGCGTCTCCCCCGGCTCCATGCCGAGTATGATATCCGCCTGCCCTTCAGAAATAAGCGGGCTGTACTGCTTGACCGCCGATATTTTGACATGGCTCATCACGGAACCGCCCCGCTGCGAAGAGCCGTAGGTCTCACCTATAGTAACAAAATAGCCGTCATTGACCAGCGCGTTGCCCACCACCAGCGATACCATCACATTGCCCTGGCCACCCACACCGGAGACCACCAGGTTGACGGGGTCCCTGACAAGCTGCTTCATGCCGCCACCTCCCTGATGATAGCCCCCTCGGGGCAGACATCGGCACACACTCCGCACTCGTTGCATACCACCTCGTCGATTTTCGTCTTGCCTGCTTCTGCGTCCCAGACCAACCCGGGACAGCGGAAAACGCGGTTGCACAACCTGTTGCAGCCGCAGTCATCGCCCAGGCATTTATCAGGATCGATCCTCATCTTATAAGGGTGCTTCTCCGTCCTTCCCCTGACCAGCTCGCAGGTGCGCCGCATAATGGCCACTCTGGCGCCCTCTTTCTGCTCCAATAAATCCAGCAGCGTGGCGGTGGTGGCCTTTAGTTCGAAGGGATCGCAGACCTCCACACGCGCGCCGATGGCGCGGCAGATGTTTTCCATACTGATGTCCTGCGCTTCTTCGCCCATGGCGGTAAGCTCGGTGCCCGGATGCGGCTGGAAGCCGGTCATGGCCGTAGCGCCATTATCGAAGATGACCAGCACGAAGTTGGATTTATTATGCACACCATTGATCAGCGCGGGCACGACGGCATGGTAGAAGGTTGAATCACCCGAAACGGCGATCACGGGCTGATCGAAGCCGAAGCGCCAGAGCTGGCCGAACCCGTTGGCCATGCCCGACCCGGCGCCCATGCACTGGTGCGTGCGGTTCTGGAAGAATCCCGCCGGGCCCACGCCCATTGCATAACAGCCGATATCACCGGTGACAAAGCCGTCCCGGCCGTCCATCCTGAGCGCGTTCTTGATGGCTCAGTAGGACGCCCGATGCGGACAGCCGGCACAGAAGGTAAGCAGCCGTTCTTTAATTGCGGACCTGGGGATG
>JAQUQM010000131.1 GCA_028716085.1 Dehalococcoidia bacterium
AGGCGTATCCTTTTGCCTTCACCCTATTACCTGTTAATCCCATACACGATGCCGGGAGGGGAGAAATCGCGACTGCGTCATATACACTGCGTGATAAGTGGCAGTGTACTGAAGAGGAACATCTCACAACGTTAGCCGAGCTGTGCCGTAAAACGCACCACAAAACCGTATTTTGCGGCGAAATAAATCCGGACTATATATCCCACCTCAATAAAAGCCTTGGTGAAAAAGCTGTGATTCCGGGTTGGCAAACATGCCTGCGCCGACCCGGCAATCTGGCGGTTCTCGGATGGCAAAGGCTGCAGGAAGGCAAACAGGATAATCCTTCGACATTGCAACCGATTTACCTGCGTCAGCCTCCCATAACACTGCGTAAGAAGAAATAGCAGTTTTCGAATTTTCTCTGTTTTCAGCTATCTCAGTGCTTCGGGCAGTAACTGTACAACAGGGTTTAAATTGGAAATAAGCCAGTTCAAAATATTGGATGCAAGAGTAATATCGCGGGCCCAACCGGCGTTCGGATTGGCCTCGACAAGTGTGACCAGCACAACCAGCCCGACTGCCGAGTTTACCAGGCCTATCAGTCCTCCGGCGATGCTCCATATGCAGCCGCCGCTCCAGATTTTATCCAGCAGGTGACGCGGCAATATGAAAATAAATATAAGTATGACCGTGATGATTCCCGTCATCAGCAGGAAAGCTATTATATTTCTCCAGTCGCTGTCCTGCATAAAAGTCAGCCATGACGAGAGATACCCGTAGAAAAAACCGGCTAAAGGTAAAGCAATGATAAGGGCGATCAGTGAGAAGAATTCCTTTACAGCGCCTTCCTTTAATCCTCCGATAAAACTGAAGATTAATATCAGGGCAACGATGAAATCCACGAATATGGCTACGCCCGGTTGTACGTCCATTAAAATAAGCTACTCAAAGATAGTTTGTGAAATTCTATCCAATCAGGCGGATTTTAACAATACATATAACTTAAAAATCCGTGGTAATACGAAAATAATTTTGGCAAAATTATCCCATTCAAGTTAAAATCAATGGCTGTCATTAATAAATAAAAAAGGGAGTTCAGATGGAAAGAAGCCTTATATTAATTAAACCCGATGCCGTACAGAGGGCTATTGCCGGAGAAATCCTTACACGCCTGGAAAAGCGTGGCTTGAAAATAGCAGCCATGAAAATGCTGTGGATGGACAGGGCGCTCGCCGAGCGGCATTACGCAGTTCACAAGGAAAAACCATTTTTCGCCGACCTGGTGAAATTTATTACTTCCGGCCCCATTATTGCGGCCGTCTTCGAGGGCGAAAATGCCGTTGAGATTATCCGGCAAATGATGGGCGCCACCGATCCTAGAAAGGCAGCTCCGGGCACGATAAGGGCTGACCTGGGCCTCAGCATGGAGCAGAACATGATTCACGGGTCGGACTCCCTTGAGAACGCCGCAAAAGAGATAGAGATTTTCTTTAAGCCTGAAGAGATTTTAACTTACAAAAGAGATATTGATAAATGGATCACTGGATCCTGACAAGCTGCGGCGCTTTTTCATAAACGCTGTCAAGGCTGTAGTAATTCCGCAGCTCCCTGGAAAAAATATGGACAATGACTCCTGCATAGTCCAGCACGATCCATCCTGAGTCGGAATTGCCTTCGCTTTTATGAGGCTGGACGGCGCTGCTTTTAAGGTTGTCAACGATTTCCTTGCGGATGGCGTCGAGCTGCCGGTCTGATTCGCCGTGGCAGATCACCACATAGTCGGTAAAGGAACAGGCCTGCCGCACATCAAGCAGAACAATATCCTCCGCCTGTTTCTCCGATGCCATTTCCACAGCGCGGCGGGCAATTTCTACTGGTTGCATTCCTTTCTTATCAGCTATATACGGCCCCTTTAAGATCATTATATCATAATGAATTAAACATCAATATGACCTTTTACATCTGTCTCCGTCCTCCGTCGTATAAAAAAATAAAATGATTGACGGATAATTCAATATCAGCTTCATAAACGCTGATAATGAGCATATGCGCTACAGTCCCAGCGACCTTCCATTTTGACATATTGAAAAAATGTGCCATAATATTAATAGGTACATAAGAACAACCAGATGTAGTGTCAATACGAAAGCATATGCGAGTAATATTGGCTGGGAATAGAGGACACGGATTTATCAACGAAATTAATTTGAAAATTACCTTGGAGGTATAGATATGGCTCAAGTAATCAAGGCGGACAGAGATTATACTTTACTCACTGTATTGCTTCAGGTGGCAGACATTTTCGTAAAAGTCAGGGAAAGGGAACTCCTCAACCAGAATTTATCAGCAACCTCGGCGGCAATCCTTTTCCTCGTAGAGGCCATGGGAAAAGATGTGACCCCGGCCAAGATATCCCGCATGCTTTTACGTGAACCTCATTCCGTTTCCGGCATTCTGATGAGGATGGAAAAACAGGGGCTTCTCAAGAGAACCAAGAACATGGAGCGCAAGAACCTGATCAGGGTGACGCTTACGGCAAAAGGTGAACAGGCATTGAAATCGTCCATGAAAAAAGAAGGCGTAAAGCATATTTTATCCAAACTGACCGAGGAGCAGCGCAAGCAATTGAAGAGCTCCCTGGCCACGCTCAAAGAGGCCGGCTTGAAAGAACTTAACCTCGGCCCCCGCGCACTTCCCTGGCCGTAATCAACATACTTGCTAAAAATACTGACGCCCGCTTCGCTGAATTCAGAGGCCGATGGTGCAAGCGGGCGTCAATACATTTTCTGCTTCATATTTTATATCTAACCGGACGTCTGCAAAACCGGTTTCTTTTTTCATCGGCTTCACATTTGCTATAATTAAAGAATCATTTTTAGACAGGACAAACAATGAAAGCTAAATGGTGGCAGGGAAGCCTGCTTTATCTATTGGTGCTGGTAGCCTTACTGGCTCTGGCCTTCAGCTTTTTCCCTGTTAACAAAGGCCCCAAGGAAGTCGACCTGAACACTTTTATCGAGAGTGCCAAGACAGGCCTTATCGATACGATCCAGCAGGATGGCACTACCATTATCGGGGTAAAAAACGAAAAGCCTGTAGTCAGGGCATCTTTCGTAGGCAGCACCAAGGAATTGATTGACAGCCTTAAGGATGCAGGCATAAATCTCGGTGACAACGGTATCAAATTCGATGTAAAAACCGGCGGTATCGACTGGGGCAGCCTGCTGCTCAGCTTTCTGCCTCTCTTATTATTTGGCGCGCTCCTATTGTTTCTTTTCCGTTCAGCGCGCGGCGCCAACACACAGGCATTCAACTTCGGCAAGAGCCGCGCCCGTCTTGTCTCAGGAGATAAGCCTTCCGTTACATTTGCGGATGTTGCCGGTGTCGATGAAGCCAAAGGGGAATTACAGGAGGTTGTCGAATTTCTCAAAACTCCGCAGAAGTTCCTTGTGCTCGGCGCAAGAATACCTCGCGGCATGCTGCTGGTCGGTCCGCCGGGATGTGGAAAAACCCTGATTGCCAAGGCGACAGCCGGAGAAGCCGGAGTGCCGTTTTTCTCCATCAGCGGCAGTGAATTCGTCGAAATGTTCGTTGGCGTCGGCGCTTCCCGGGTGCGAGACCTTTTCGACCAGGCCAAGCGAAGCGCTCCCTGCATTGTTTTCGTAGACGAAATCGATGCTGTCGGCAGACACCGCGGCGCCGGTCTCGGAGGCGGTCACGATGAACGCGAACAGACGCTCAACCAGATACTTGTTGAGATGGACGGTTTCGACAGCAATACCAATGTAATAGTCCTGGCAGCCACCAACAGGCCCGATATTCTTGATCCGGCACTGCTTCGTCCGGGACGTTTCGACCGGCATATTGTCATAGACCAGCCGGATATTGAAGGCCGCAAGGCGATCCTGGCTGTCCATGCCAAGGGAAAACCGCTGGCCAAGGAAGCGGACCTGGAGGTCATAGCCCGCCAGACGCCGGGTTTCAGCGGCGCTGACCTTTCTAATCTGATCAATGAAGCGGCCATACTGGCTGCACGGAGAAACCGCAAAGATGTCGGCCACAAGGAGCTTGAAGATTCCATCGACCGTGTTATCGCCGGCCCGGAGAAAAAGGGCAGGGTCATCACCAAGAAAGAAAAGGAACTGATAGCTTACCATGAAACCGGTCACGCCCTGGCAGCCAAGATGCTGCCCAACGCCGATCCCGTCCACAAAGTATCCATCGTTGCCAGGGGCATGATGGGAGGATGGACCAGGTTTTTACCCACCGAAGAACGGCATCTTGAAACATACGAGAGATTCAAGGACATGATGATTGTAAGCCTTGCCGGACGTGCTGCCGAGCAGGTTGCCTTCGGTGAACTGACTACCGGCGCACAGAACGACCTGGAAAAGGTAACACAGATTGCCCGCAGGATGATTACCGAATTCGGTATGAGCGAGAAATTGGGGCCGAGAACCTTCGGCAAAAGGGAAGAACTGGTCTTCCTGGGCAAAGAAATCCATGAACAGCAGAATTATAGCGACAAGGTAGCGGAAGAAATCGACTCCGAGGTTGAGCACCTGGTAAAAAACGCTTATACAAGGGCGCTTGAGATCATCACAGAATATAAAGCCAGGCTGAAATATGTAGCCGAGCAGTTAATAGTGAAAGAAACATTGGATGAGTCTACGTTCGAAGCGCTATTGAAGGACCCCCTCCCTTCATCCTATCTGCAGGCCGCGCCTGCATCTTAACGTACGGGCCCGGTTATCTATTCCGTTTGATTACGAAGTCAACCAGGGCCTCTAGTGACTTTCGTGCCTCACAATCAGGGAGCTTCTGCAGTGAGCGGTAGGCATTATCATAATAGTTCCTGGCTATATCTCTGCACTCCGTTATCACTGACGACGCACGTATTTTTTCCACAGCTTCGGCAACCAGGCTTTTATCCTTTTCAAGTATGATCCTCTGTATAATCCTGCTGTCCGGGTATTTCTCGGCGTAAATTATGGAAGGAAGCGTAATTGCCCCTTCGCTCAGGTCTGAGCCGACAGGCTTGCCCATCTGTGAAGAATCACCCACAAAATCAAGGATATCATCAATTACCTGGAAAGCCAGGCCGAAATTCCTGGCATACTCTTTCAGCGCCTGAATCTGTTCCTCGGGACATCCGCTCAGCGTTGATCCGCATTCCGCAGCCATCATGAAGAGGCTGGCGGTTTTATCATTGATCCACTTGTAATAGTTTTCTTTGGCATCGGTCATATCAAAGCTGGTGCCGGCTTCACGCAATTCACCACCGGAAATCGTCATCAGGGTTTCGGCAAAACCCCTGATCACCCTCATATTTTCGGTCGTGGCTGCCAGTTTGCCGGCCCTGGCAAAAAGGTAATCTCCCAGCAATAAAGCGCTGTTGGCGCCCCAGGTGCGGCTGACTGTAGATTTACCATGCCTCATCGGCGAGTTATCGATGATATCGTCATGAACCAGGGTGCCAATGTGCAGCAGTTCAACTGACACCGCCATGGGAATCAGGACGTCCAGATCATATCGGTAGAATTTCCCGCACAGCAAGGTCAGTGCAGGCCTTACTCTTTTCCCTCCGTTTACCAGCGCATATTCCAGTAACTTGCTGAGCAGGGGAATATCATGCCGCGCAATTACCGCCAGCTTGTTTTCAACCAGCGCCAGATCATCTCTTACCGGTGCATAAATCTTGTCGAGTGTCACGGGGCCACCCCTCCGCCAAGCCTGGTAGTCTCTTC
>JAQUQM010000132.1 GCA_028716085.1 Dehalococcoidia bacterium
AATTTATAAGACGCTGTGGCTTCGCTGTAGCTGAAATACGCGGATAAAAAAAACGCGGCCCATGAGATCAGGAAGACTAACAGATAGAATTTGACTGGTTTGTATTTGAAATTAAGGTAGGCGTTATTCATAGACCTGGCAGTACCTCCCATCTGATGGATGGCGGATTTCTCTAATTATAGCAGCCCTTTTGTCTGAATTATACAGGCCCTGTTCCGAAAGGTAGTACAGATAGCAATAACGGCTTATTAATAATTGACAGCTACGGCTTTACGTTGTAATATCCCTGTGCATTATTGATTGAAAATCCACAGTATTCGGAGGTTAATTGTGAAAATAAACCTGGCATTATTAAGTGCAATAATATTGGCAGGAGCTCTTTTGATAGCAGGTTGCAGCGCAACCCCTGTATCGCAGCCCTCAACACCGGGAGACAGCACCCCTGCTGCACAGCCTGCAGCCCCGGCAGCTCCTGAAGCTTCCGCTGCCGTCGCTAAAAAAGGCGACACCGTACAGGTGAGCTATACCGGCAAGCTGTCCGACGGTTCGGTATTCGATTCATCGGAAGGGCGCGACCCACTGCAGTTTACGCTTGGTTCCAACCAGGTAATCGACGGGTTCGATAAGGCCGTTACAGGCATGAAGGTAGGGGAGAAAAAGACATTCACCGTACCGGCCGGCGAGGCTTACGGCCCGCACCTGGATGAACTGATTATTGAATTAAACAACGACCAGTTGCCCGCCGGCATTACACCTGCAGTGGGGCAGAAGCTGCAGTCCACCCAGGCCGACGGTTCCATAATTTACGCCACGATTATCGAGGTATCCGATTCCAAGGTCAAGGTAGACGCCAACCACCCGCTCGCCGGCAAGGACCTGACTTTTGAAATCGTGCTGGTGAAAATATTATAGGATTCCTCTTGCGCCAATATATTACCCTTGAACCGGGTACCGGGAAAGTAATATCAGAGGCCCTTTAATGATGATGCAAAAAGTTGTTTTTACCAGTATTGTTGTTCTCGCAGCCCTGCTTGCCTTGATAGCCTGCCAGGCGCCGGTAACAACGCCGGCCGTTATCGAGGTAACTTCACTGGATATCAGTTCCCCTGAGATCGATACCGGTCAATCGGCGACCATCTCTTGCAGTGTGACGAACACGGGTGGAACCAGGGGCCTGTACTCCCTTCAGCTTATAGTCAACGGGTCGGCAGAACAGACAAAAGCCATCGACATTTATCCCGGTGACACCCAGGCTGTAGCCTTCACCTTTAAGAAAGATACTGCCGGCGCCTATAAAATCGACGTGGGAGGCATGAGCTCAAAAGTTATTGTCAAATCCACGCTCGTATCCCGTGCATTTGAACTGCAATATGACGACGGCAATGCGCGGGATTATATATCGCTGGATAAGCCTGCCACCGGGTACCTTGTCAGTTTTTCACCGCCTTCCGACATGTTTTCCATCGATAAAATCAAGCTATTTGGGGTGGCTTTCGGCGGCGCTGGAGTGCAGCTCAGGGACCTGGAAGTACAGGTATGGGATAAAAACAAAAAAACCCTCTACAAGACAATGCTGGCGGCAAACAAGTTCCCCGAGATCAGCTATATAGGGTCTAACTTCTTATCCAAGGGAGGCTGGGTGGAGCTGAAACTGCCCGAGGTCCAAGCAGGCGGTGACTTTTATATCCATATTTACGCAGGTGTGAACATGGGTCTGGGATTCCACATGGGGGTTGACGATGACACGCCCAATACACACTCCGACGTCACGTTACGCGATAGCAGCAGCGGCCAAGACACTATCCTTGAGAGTTGGCCGTTCCCCGTATCCAAGTGGTACGGCGAGAAAAAATATGTGAACTGGATGGTGAGGGTTTCGGGCCTGGGCATGGTCCCGGAATAATAACGGAGCGCAGGCTTCGATCCGGGGCAGCAAATTAAGTATTATTACTTATATACAATTTATAAACGAGCTTATATAATACTTTCGCTTTCTTCCGGATGGGCATATAATATTTTTACATCCAATAAAAATTGAGGAGGTATTCATGGCTGTCGATAAAGCAAAGACTCTTGGCATGATCGGGTTCTGGGCATTCATCATCGGCCTGGTAATCGCAGTAGTTGGGGGCCTGGTGATGCCGGCAAACTCGGTGATTATCCTGGTCTTACTGGTACTCGGCCTTATCATCGGTTTCCTGAACATCACGGCGACCGAAGTGATGCTCTTCCTGCTGGCCACCATAGCGCTGATCGTTGTCGGCAACGTATTCACGCCGCTTACCGTGCTTGATATCGGCAAAATCCTCGGCAACATGCTCAGCTACGTAGCCACGCTGATGGCGCCGGCTGCCATCGTCGTAGCCATCAAGGCTCTCTGGAAAGTCGGCAAACCCGGCTAAACTTCACTGCATAACGCATTTTAACTGGTAAATTACGGGCGGAGGGGACCACAGTATGTGGCCTTCTTCGTCCGTATGTTTTTTTACACAGGATTTTTCACAAAAACTCCCTTTAATACCTTGCGTCTATCTTGAAAATAGTGTTAAATAGTCGCGTGAGGTCGACTGCAAGCATCCCCGTATATTTTGCGCTGTTCCTGGTGTTGACCGTTGCCATCCCTGCCTGCGCCGGCATGTCTTTGAAAACCTTTAAATCCGATTCCTCCGGCTATTCCATCCAGTACCCCGGCAACTGGTCGCGCCCGCCTGAATGGCTGACGGATGAGAAGGCGGGAGCGCGTGCAACTATGATGACGGTCGGCAATAACTCCTCCAGGCACCCTCTTTCATTGTCTGTATTTTATGTAAAACAGCCCAACGCGCTCAAAGATGAGGTGGAAGCGCTGGATACCATTATGCTCGGCATGAACCAGGACCTGGAAATCATCTCCAGTGAGCCGCGTTTACCTGCCTGGGACTGGTATACATCGTATTCCTACGCCCTGGTGGGCGTGCCCTATTTCGAAGAGGACTACTATAAATTATCGCCTTCCGGCAGCCTCTACCGCATCAGCCTGTCCTGCTCAAAAGATATGTATAATACTGCCCTGTTCAAGACGATTATTAGCTCTTTTACCCTGCTGCCGGCGCAGCCCGCCAAAAGCAACTGACCTCCGCCTGCCCTACAGTCCCCGCTTTTTACGTTCCTCGTTATACAGCAGGTATTTATGCAGTGCGCCTGCCGCCCTGCCCAGTGAAGGATAGACGGCCAGCCCAGCTTTGACGAAATTTTCCTGCACCTCGGCTGCCAGTTGCCTGGCCTCGGGCGTGGCGCAGTTGTGCAGCACCACTGCCATCGGCTTGGTCACGTATTTCGCAGCCTTGAGGGTCACGTCGATGAACGGCAGGATGATATCGCCGCGGTAGGCCATGCCCCAGATGTCCAGCGAGAACTGCATGATGACTATGTCTATGGCGTCGGAGTCCGCCAGGATTTTAACCGCTTCGAAGTAGCTTTCATTGGTGGCCATGGGCGGCGCGTCCACGGGGTTCCTGAACATGCTGCCCGCCTCGGAGCCGTAGATAGCCCTAAGTTTCTTCCGCACGTCCGCGGGCAGCAGCGGCAATGTCAGTCCCGCCTGGGTGCAATCGTCCGCGGCAATCACGCCTGCGCCGCCGCCCGTGCCGATCACCACGGTGCGCCTTCCTTGCGGGACCGGCAGTTTGAGCATCGCCAGGCTCACATCCACGATCTCCTCCATGCTGTATACCTGTATGGCGTTGAACTGCCTGAGGAATGCCTGCCATGTGCCGGCCGACCCGGCGATGGAGCTGGTATGTGAAGCGCAGGTGCGCGCTCCCGATTCCGTGACGCCGGCTTTATAAATGATGACCGGCTTCATGTCCGTTGCTTTTTTCAATGTGTTGAGGAAGCGCCTGCCGTCCTTGACGCCCTCGACGTACATGCCGATGAGCCTGGTATCCGGGTCTTCGGTCAGGTATTCCAGGTAGTCGCTCTCGTTGAGGTCGGCGGCGTTGCCGTAGCTGACCAGCTTGCTGAAATAGAGGCCCCTGCCGGTGGCTTCCCTGATGCAGAACATGCTGTTGCCGCCGCTCTGCGATATCAGTCCCAGCGGCCCGGGAATGGAGGGGAACATCGGCTGGCCGGGGAAACCGGCGGAAAAGGTCAGGCCGGACTCGGGACAGTAAACGCCCATGCAGTTGGGGCCTATGATGCGTATGCCGTTGGCGCGGGCGATCTTCAGCACCTGCGTTTCGAGGCCCTTGCCCACCACGTCCTCGATCTCGCTGTAGCCCGATGTGAAAAGGTGTACCGCTTTTACCCCCTTGGCGGCGCTGTCTTCCAGCAGTTTGGGGGTCGCCTTTGCAGGTATGGCGGAGATGACGTAGTCCACGTTGCCCGGCACGTCCCTAAGGCTGGGGTAGACCTTGAGGCCATTGATCTCCCCGCCGGCCGGGTGAATGGGATAGATCTTGCCTTTAAATCCGGACTTGCTCAGGCTCTGCAGGAACCTCAACGCCAGGTTGGGCCTGGTGGTATCGGGCGAGACGCCCACTATGGCCATCGACTGCGGGTGGAAGAGGAAATCGAGGTATGGTTTATTCATTATGTTCTCCGGGAGACCGACTAAGCGTTCGGTATGCGGACTGCCTTTGAGATTTTAGCTCGAACCTGGCTCAATAATCAACTTTAATATGGTAAATCTTTTTCATTGCCTTGCAAAGAACCGATTGTATATACTTAGGGCATGAAAGCGGAGTTCACGCCTATAGGCATCGTCCGCAACAGCATTAAGGAGAGGAAGCGCTTCGAGGCCGCGGACGTAGTTTCGGAGATCGAGGTTTATCCGCAGTACCTGGAGGGGTTGGAAGGCCTCGACGGCTTTTCGCACATCGTAGTGGTCTTCTGGATTCACCTGATCCGTGACAGTGAACGTTCCGTGCTCAAAGTCCATCCCCGCGGTGATGAATGTATTCCGCTCCAGGGGGTATTCGCCACGCGCAGCCCGGTTCGTCCCAATCCCATCGGTATCACCACGGCCCGCCTGGTCAAAAGGTCGGGAAATATTTTGACTGTTTCCGGACTGGACGCTATCGATGGGACGCCAGTTCTGGATATCAAGCCTTATATACCAGAGGATTTGCCTTCAGCGGAGATAAAGCTGCCGGACTGGGTAAAGAAGTCTCATAAGTAACCACTTGACAGGGCGGGTAGTTGTAACTAATATAAAGTTTGCGATGCGGGTGTAACTCAGCGGAAGAGTGCTTGCTGCCCAAGCAAGACGTCGAGGGTTCGAATCCCTTCACCCGCTCCAAAAATACGATAATAATAGTTGCAGATCGACAATCAGGTTCAATAGGAGGCTGTGATGGCGGCTCAATGTTCACAATGCGGCGCCAGGTTGAAGTTCTGGGGTAGGATGACCGGTGACAGCATATGCCCTGAGTGTCGCCAGAAAGCCGAGCAGATCAAAGTGCAGGCAAAACAGGACTACTCAATTGTTTTGAGGGATGTCTGGCTGGGCAAAACCGCGCAAGCCGAACTGTCCAGCAAGCTCAAGGAATTAGCTGCTCTAGCGGGGTTGAAATATAGTGAGGAAAGGAAGATAGCTGAGAACAGCTTCACACAATTTGCTGAAGAGGTATTGCAGGATGATAAGCTCACCCAACAAGAGGAGGACAAGCTTTTCGGCATTGCTAAACTGATAGGGATTACAGCTGAAGACCTGG
>JAQUQM010000133.1 GCA_028716085.1 Dehalococcoidia bacterium
TTCTGGGGACGGATTACGGGCCGGTGCCTATAAGCCCCAGAGAGCATATCGATATCGTGTGTAATGACCTGGGTCTTGCCGAAGAAGATCAGGATAAAATATTGGGACTTAATGCTAAAAAGCTATTCAATCTACCTGACCCTGTTGTTGTGACCCTGTAAGTCGTGAAAAGGTAAATCAAGCATACTATTCGAAAACCAGCAGTTGCACGGTGTTGATGGGGATTTCGAATTGAGGAGTGCTCAGTGAGATTATTTGAACTTGGTTGCTGCTGTCATTGACCTGGTATAAGGCGATTTTGTCAATTGGGCGACCATCGGCAAAACCCACGCCTGCGGTCATGGATTTCTCCCCCGGATTAGCTATGAGGAGTGCTGCTTTGCGCGTGCCGTCCTGCCCCGCGAGCGTCCACAGTGATGTTGCAGGTAAAATATTCAAGCCCAGGCGCTGGGAGTAGCCGCTGATTTTGGACCACAGTGAAAAAGCCAACGCTATGTGTTTGGGCCTGCCGTCGGCATAGTACATTCCATAGAAGGTTGGCGCCTTAATATCGGTGTCGGTCCCGCGGTAGAAGGTGGATACCTCCAGATTATTTTTCTGCAGCTCTATCCAGGCGGCACTCAGGATCACGGCACCCTTGCCGCCCGTGCGAAGTGCGATCGATTCCGGGCTGTTTTCCTCGCCCTTCTTCATCTGGGTATTCCACTCGGTAATGTGCGTTGTTGTCTGCGTAAATCCCCGCGCATCAAGCATGGAACGATAAAATTCGGCGGCATCCGCATATTCTTGAGGGGAATTTGAATACATGTGCCAGGAGAAGAAGTCCATAGGTGCATTGTTCTGCCTGACGAAATCCAATAAATCCTGTGTCCATTTTTTCCCCTGCGGCATTAAAGCGCCGGCGGGAGTCACTCCCGGCCCGCCTATTTTCAGCGCAGGGAACTCACTCCTGATGGCAAAAGCAGTATCAACGTATAGCTGAAAATACTCCTTGGGTGTACGAGGTCTGGGCCAGAACTGCTGGTTGTCGGGCTCATTCCAGATTTCAACGTAGCGGAATTTGGTGTTAAATCCGCTCCACTTGCTGCCGTAATAATGCCGTAATACTTCGATGGACGCCTTGACCCAGTTGGCGCGTTCGATGGCGTTGGCCGGAGGCTTGGAGTCGTTCCAGGAATCGCCGAGGCGGAAATAAGGCTCGAACCCGCCGCTGATGATGGAATGCCATACCTGGTCGCTTTTGGTGAAATCATAAGACGAGAGGCTGGCCGGGTCGCGGGTTTCATCGGGATACATAACCGACATATCCAGCGCCTGGTAGTAATCGTGGGTACGTACCAGGTTCACGCCTATTTCTTTATAAGCGTTGGTGAGGTCAGCATAACTGGGATCGGTCCCGGCGGGAAGCGGACCCACATTAACTCCCAGCAAGGGTCTGATTGTGGTGCCGATCGCCGATCCGATGGTTATTTCAATATCGGGGCTGGGTGTTGCGATTGATTGGAAAGGTACAGACTGCTCCGCCGGGGCAACGGGCATAATGCAGCCTGCAATGCCGAGCAGAAGGACAAGTGTAATAACGCAGATACTACGTATTTGCATGCAATCAGGTTAATTTTCGCACAACTGGGCAGTGGACGGCTATTCTATCTCGATATCCTTGATCCGCAGCTCCGTCCCGCCGGTCAGCTGAATTTTGGTGCTGCCGCACTTAGGGCAGATATACTGGTATTCCTCTACCGCAAAATCGGAATTGCAGTTCTCGCAGTGGGCGGTTACGGGGACTTCCTCTATATTCAGATATGCGCCGCTGGCGATGCTGTCTTTGGCGACGATGCCGAAGCAGAAGGAAAGCTGCATGGGCACGATGCCGCGCAGTTCACCTGCTATCATGTTGATCCTGGTGATCTTCTGCGCGCCCTCTTTCTGGGCAGCTGCTACCGCTATATCCAGTATGTTCTGGGCCACGCCCATCTCGTGCATCTACCGGCTGCCCGCCTTCTTCTTGTGATGCTCCGTGAGCCATGCGATCCAGGCGTCCAACCCGGTCCCCTTTGTGCACGATACCTCGATAATGTCGATCCCGGGGTGCACCTTGCGCGCATTAGCCTTGGCCTCTTCCAGGTTGAAGTTGGTGTACTGCAGCAGGTCCACCTTGTTTATGATCATGAGGGACGATTCTTTGAACATCATGGGGTATTTCAGCGGCTTCTCGTCTCCCTCAGTCACGCTCAGTATCATCACCTTGTAGTCCTCTCCCACGATAAACTCGGCGGGGCATACAAGGTTCCCCACGTTCTCCACCACCAGCACATCTATCTTATCCAGTCCAATGTGAGGCAAAGCGGAGGCCACCATATTGGCGTCCAGGTGGCAGGCCGACCCCGTGGTAAGCTGGATGCTGGGAATATTGTATTTTGCAATGCGGTCGGCGTCACGCGTGGTCTCGATATCGCCCACGATCACGCCCAGCCGTAGCTTGCCCGCCAGCAACTCTGCGGTTTTCTCCAGTAAAGAAGTCTTGCCCGCTCCGGGCGAGCTCATCAGGTTCAATACAAGGTTGTTGTTTTTCTTAAAGAGCTGTTTATTTTCCGCGGCAATCCTGTCGTTGGCCTGCAGAACATCCTGCATTACATTAATTTTCATTCTAAATCCCCCGGCTGCAATGTTAACCGCAGTCTTGTTACGCGCATAAGTATACAGCATAAAATATTTTGTGTGCAAATTAAATCACACTTGTAAACGCGTTTGTACAGTGGCAGGCATTTCTTTATAATTAACCATTCTTTGCAAAGATATTTACGGCAAGTATGATGCAGGTAATTCTGGTAAACTTAATCTACTCATAAAATATGGTGGTGTATGGAAACTTCCCGTAAATTAAAAGTCCCAGAGCGTATTAACGGCCTTGCCGAGCTGGCTTATAACCTGTGGTGGAGCTGGCACCTCGAGCCCCGCAACCTGTTTAAAAGGCTTGACCGCTATCTCTGGAAGTCCACCGGCCATAACCCGGTAAAGATGCTTAAGGACATCCCCTACCACCGGCTGGTTGCCTGTGCGGACGATGCCAATTACATGGCCATGTATAACCATGCCATGGCCTCTTTTAAAAAAAGTATGACCTCGCCCGACACATGGTTTGAGAGAGAATACCCCCAGTATAAAGATACTTTAATAGCCTATTTTTCTCTGGAATTTGCCATCCAGAGTTCCCTGCCCCTGTACGCCGGAGGCCTGGGTGTGCTGGCGGGCGACTACTGCAAAGAGGCCAGCGACCTGGGGTTGCCCCTGGTGGGTGTGGGCTTCATGTATCCGCAGGGCTATTTTCATCAGCATATTTCCCAGGACGGCTGGCAGAACGAAGAGTACGACGAGCTGGATTTTGCGGATGTAGCGCTCTCCAAGGTATATACCGCCGACGGCAAGCGTCTCACTGTTGCCGTCCCGCTGGACAGCGTCTCCGTCTATGTTTCAGCCTGGGAGTTGAAAGTGGGCAGGGTCAAACTATACCTGCTGGATACCAACCTTGATGAAAATCCGCCGGCTTACCGCGGCCTTTCGGCACGCCTTTACGGCGGCGACCGCGAGATGCGCCTGTTGCAGGAGCTTATCATCGGGATCGGCGGCGTTCGCGTACTCAGGGCGCTCGGATTAAATCCGGTTGTATGGCATGCCAATGAAGGGCACACCTCGTTCATGATGCTGGAACGCGTGCGGGAGCTGGTGCAGCAGGGCGTTGATTTCAAACAGGCTATCTCAGCCGTTCAGTCAACTTCCATTTTTACCACACATACCCCTGTGCCGGCTGGTAACGACACTTTTTCACTGGACCTGGTGGACAAGTATTTTCACAACTACTGGGGGATGATGGGAATAGACCGGGACGAATTCATTAAGCTCGGCACGATGGAAACGGAACGTAACAGCTATAACATGACCGTTCTCGGTTTGAAGATGGCCGATCACAGGAACGGCGTCAGCAAGCTGCATGGAGAGGTTTGCCGCAAAATGTGGCATCCTCTGTGGCCCGATAAAGAAGAGGATGACGTGCCCATCGATTCCATAACCAATGGAGTACATGTGCCAACCTGGGTATCACCTCAATTCAAGGTGCTTTTTTTCGCCAAGTTCGGGGAGGAATGGCTGGAAAAACACGATGATCACGCATTATGGGACAAGATCGACACGATCCCTGACGCGGAGATCTGGGCTTTGCACAGGTGGCTCAAAATAAAGGTTATCAGCTCCATTCTGGACAGGGCGCGCCAGCGCTGGTCGGCCGATCACGTGCTGCCCATTCAGCCCCTGGCCATGGGGGCACTGCTGGATACGGAAGCCCTGACGCTGGGTTTCTGCAGGCGGTTCACAGAATACAAACGGCCCACCCTGATCTTCAAAGATATCGAAAGGCTGAAACATATTCTCAACCGTGATTTGCAGCCGGTGCAGATAATCTTCGCTGGAAAAGCCCATCCCAGCGACGAGTACGGCAAGCGCTTGATACAGGAAGTATACAATATTGCCAAGGACCCCAACTTTTGCGGCAGGATAGCCTTTGTCGAGGATTATGATATGCACCTGGCGAGGGACCTTGTTGCCGGAGTGGATGTCTGGCTTAATACGCCGAGGGCTCTTATGGAAGCCAGCGGCACCAGCGGGCAGAAAGCTTCTTTAAACGGCGTAGTGCAATTAAGTGTTCTGGACGGGTGGTGGTTCGAAGGTTACAACGGAACCAACGGCTGGGCTGTTCAGGAAAATACCGACAATTGTGATGTCGCAGAACGTGACAGGCGCACTGCAGGGGAAATCTACAATATAATAGAGAATAAAATCGTCCCGCTGTACTATGAGCGTGACCTGAACGGCATACCCACCGGCTGGATCAAAATGATGAAAGCCGCCATGCGTTCCAATACGCCTGTTTTCAGCTCCAGGCGCATGGCCAAGGAATATACGCAGCGTTTTTATTTAAAGGCCTACCAGAATGTTAAAGCTTCCGTTTAGCGTTCATATGTACGTTGTTTTCCTGCAACCATGTATAAAAATACGCTGAAACCCTTATTGAGTTTATTCTATAAATTTGATACCTTAATAGTCAGAAATGCCGAAAGAGATTAAAAGAATTGGCGTACTCACCAGTGGCGGGGATGCCCCTGGCATGAATGCAGCCATCAGGGCGATTGTCCGCTGCGCTGTTTATCATGGCATTGATGTCTCAGGCATACGCAGGGGATTTTCCGGGCTTATCCACAGCGAGTTTCAGAAATTCAACCGCCGTTCGGTGGCCAATATTATCCAGAAAGGCGGCACTATTCTGGAAACCTCGCGCTGCCCCGAGATGTTTCAGAAAGAAGGCAGGAAGAAGGCCATCGATGCCATGAAAAGCGAGGGTATCGACGGCTGTGTCGTCATCGGGGGTGACGGGACTTTCCGCGGTGTGGAAGCCTTGCAGGAGGAGTGCGACATCGGTTTTATCGGCATTCCCGGAACGATCGACAATGATATTTATGGCACCGATTACACAATAGGATTCAATACGGCAGTCAATACCGCGCTTGATGCTATTGACCGCATCAGGGATACTGCCAGCGCCTTCGAGCGCATTTTCTTCGTGGAGGTCAT
>JAQUQM010000134.1 GCA_028716085.1 Dehalococcoidia bacterium
AATCCAGAAGGTTGATCCTCAGGTCATCCTTGCCGTTCCAGCGGTGCAGCTCCACGGAATATACGACGTCGATATGCCGGCCGAGCTCGCCCACGTAGCTTCCCAGCCGGAAGCCCATGGTATCCCAGACCACGCCGTCCTGCTTTAGTTTCAGGCGGAGATGGTCGTTGCCGCCGCCGACCAGCTTCTGTTCTACCACTTCCACCTTGCGGCTGAGAAAAACGGGAACGGGATTGCCTATACCGTAGGGCTCAAGCTGGCGGATCTGATCAAAGACGCCTTTGCCGAAGACGGATAATGGTATTTCAGCATCTATATCTATGTGAGGTCTGAGGTCCAGGCCTGTCAGCTTCTCCTCCGCCATCTCACGCAGCCTTTTTTGCACCTTGGGCAGGTCGCGCGTATTCACGTTGAATCCGGCTGCCCTGGCATGGCCTCCGTATCTCGTAAGCAGGTGATGGCAGCTTTTCAAGGCTTCCATGAGGTCGAACTCGTCTATGCTGCGGGCGCTGCCGCGGCAGGTATCCGAGCCGATCTTTATCAGCACCACGGGCCGGTAAAATTCGTCAGCAAGCTTGCCTGCCACCAAGCCCATGACACCCGTCGCGTAATCGGCGTCGCTCGCCATGAGCAGCGGCCTGTCTGTGCCGTCCTCCACTATCTGCTTGCGCGCTTTTTCATGCATCTCAGCCACCACGCGCTGGCGTTCCTTATTCTTCTCCTCGAGCTCCATAGCCAGCATGTTGGCCTGCACCTTATCTTCGGTGACGAGAAGCTGGTAGCTTGTGCCGGCGTCATCCAGCCTGCCCGCCGAGTTCAGCCGTGGCCCTATCTGGTAGGAAACTGTCTCAGCGGTCAACTTGCCCTGCTCTATGCCGGCGGTGTTCATCAGCTCGAGAAGGCCGACCCGCTTGGTCTTATTCAGCATGTTAAGGCCGGCCTTGACCCAGTAGCGGTTTTCGCTGACAAGGGGCGACATATCGGTAATGGTGCCCAGCGCCACCAGCTCCAGCGAGCGGTCTGTGAGGTCGCGGCGGTTGCTGCCGGCGAGCAGTCCCTGCAGGAGTTTGAAGGCCACGCCCACGCCGGCAAAATCGATAAAGGGGCAGGAGGAATCAGTCCGTTTGGGATTCACGATTATTCCGGCGTCAGGCAGTTGTTCCAGGGGGACGTGGTGGTCTGTGACCAGCACTTCAAGTCCCATTTTGTGGGACTTCTCGATCTCAGCAAAGGCGGTGATGCCGGTATCGACGGTGATAACCAGTGTAACGCCCTGTTTGCGCAGCTTCTCCATGGCGGGTATTTTAAGGCCGTAGCCTTCATAGAGGCGGTGGGGGATATAGGGGATGGCATCGCCGCCCATCTCGGTTAAACCCTGCACGAGCAGTGCGGTGGCGGTTATGCCGTCGGCATCGAAGTCGCCGTAAACTGCGATCTTTTCACCGGAGAGGAGGGCCTTGTAGACACGGTTGACCGCCTGGTGCATATCGGGCAACAGGAACGGGTCGATTTCTAGGCGCTTATCTGCTTTGAGGAAGATCTCAGCCTGTGAATGGTCGGTGATGCCCCTGTTGTGAAGCAGCCTGGCTACCAATGCGTGCAGGTGTTTAGGATCGAGGGGCTGTTCGGCTTCGGGTAGGATTTTCCAGTGAGTATGAGGCAAAATTAATCTTCGCTTTCTTAAGCAGATTTATACCATAAAAGGCAGGCAAAGTAAATAAGACGTTGTTACGGGATCAGTTATTGGCAGGCTTCTCGATTTTATACCATTTCTCTACTGACTTGCCGTTCTCGTTTGTGATAATCCGTTTATATTTTATGTTGCTTAATAGGAGTACAATTACTATATTTATTAACATGCCAAGGAAAAGTACTATATAACCTTCAACACTTGGGAACCATTGTTCATAGGGTGATTTTGTGAGTAAAGGAATAGCTGGGATTAAAGGCCAAAGACCTCCAATAATAAACCACATACTTCTACCTTTCTTGATAAGTACCCAAATTCCTGTAACTATGATTATCATGCAACATATCAAAACTAGTTCCCAATACATCGTTGATGCAAGTATAGAAAGTCGAATAATTAAGTCGTACAACAAAGTGATAATAGATGAGATAGCTAAAAATGTTACTATGCTATATGTCCAGTTTAGATGCCGTTCGAACCAGTTCAACTTCACTTCTGTTTCAATCATATTTCTCCTCTCCCCCTGGACACTCAATACATGTTAAAACCAAAATTGCTGTTTATTGCTGTAACGACGTACTTTTGCGCAGGTCCTGAAATCAAGTATAGCATATGATAAACGCATCACGATACACGGGCTAAGGGCATTCTATTTTCTCCCTGCGCCGTGTATAATCATCTGGATTGCATCAATATCGTATTATTAGGAGGATTCCGTGCCTGTTGTAAAATCCGGCGATGCCAATATTTACTACGAAGTCAGGGGACAGGGAGAGCCTCTGGTTATGATAATAGGTATAGGCGGGCACCTGTTACAGTGGGGACAACTTCCAGATGATTTCGCGAAACAGTACAAAGTGATCCTGCTGGACAACCGGGGCGCCGGCAGGAGCGACAGGCTGCAGGGGCCGATCACGATGAGCCAGATGGCAGACGATGTTGCCGCTGTTATGGACGCAACTTCGACGGGAAAAGCACACGTTTTCGGGATCTCCATGGGAGGGATGATCGCACAGGAGTTCGCCATCAGGCACAGCGACAGGCTGCTCAACCTTGTACTGGGATGCACAACCCCTTCCGGCGAACATCATATACCTTCCGATGCCGCGGCGAGGAGGATTTTATTCGATGCCGAATACCTCAAGAGCCTCACCCCTGAGCAGCAGACCATGGAAACCTTCACCTTTCTCTGCACGGAAGAATTCATTAAGGAAAATCCCGATGTATATCAGTACTATCACAAGGTGACCGTGGAATATCTCACACCGGGAAACACCTATAAATACCAGGGGAAGGCTGTATTCGAGTGGACGTCATGGGATGGATTACCTGATATTAAAGCGCCGACTATGATCATCACAGGCACAGCTGACCGGATTATTAACCCGGGAAACAGCAAGCTCATAGCTGGAAGGATCCCTGGAGCGGAGCTCGTGCTTTTACAGGACAAAAGGCACGGCTTCTTTATCGAAGCAAGAGAATCCACCAGGATTTTCATCAACGGTTTCATGAAAAGGCACGGCGTTATAATATAGCCCTGTGCTTCTCAGAAAATAGTGATAGGCTCCAGTTTAGGTTTGGGATAAACCTGCTCGGATTTGGGCGGCATGGGGCTATAGACCCAGTTTACCTCAATGCTTCCGCACTCAATCCCACCTATGCTGCTGATTCCCCGATAAATACCCCGCACCAGCACCGTCTGCATTTCAAAGGACATACAGAAAAAGGCCACAGGAGCATTCTGCGGGATGACCTGCAGATCTCCGTGGTAGACCGAGGCGGCGAAGATCAGGCGGGTGGTACCCGCCGTCTGTGACTGGATGACAGGGATGATGAAAGGATAGCCGTCTTTATCAACATAGGCCAGGAATTTAAGGTTGTCGATTTTATCGATCAGCTTGCGGGTGAAAAGGTTGAGAATTTCGGTGGTGTCTCCCTTGCCAGCAAGCGTTTTGGCCACCATGGTTTTAATGGCGGCCTGAACCACGCTGCCCATGGGAAGCGGTTCCTTCCCCTGGTGTTCGACCAGGTCCATATAGTAGACCGTGTGGATGCCGAAATATGAGTTGTAACGGAACATGGGAGTGTTATTGAGCACATCGAACTCCTGGCCCTCCCTGGCAGTGCGCGTAAAGCCGGCCTTGCCGCGCCAGAGGTTTTTATCCAGCGTCATAATCAGGAAGCCTGTCTTAGGATTATTACGGATGTTAACCTTGCTCAACCCTTCCGCGAACTGCCCCCAGAAAAGCTGGGTCGGGGAACTCGCCTGGAGGGTGGAGATAAGGGTCAAATGGGGCAATCCCTCTTCATTGACGGTGGCCAGCAGCCCGATCTTCATCTCGGGCTTGAAGCTCTCAATATCCGATTCCGAAAATGTAGTATAAACATGTTTCTGCTGCTGCATCTCTGGCCTCCTCATTATTTCAGCTTTCCAGCCTGCTGGCTCCCGTAATAAAAATGATATCCGGATTAACGCCCGTATTTTTGGCGATTTGCTCCAGTTCCTTCAATTCCTGCCTGCTCATCAACGGCGTTGAGGCATGCTGCCATTCCACCCCCAGCCTGCGATACTTGTCGCGGCAGAGGTTGTTAAATGCACACAGTTCCCAGCGCTTTACGCAAGTCCCCAGATTTTTGGATATGTACTCACCTATCCTTTCAACGGTCTCGCGATTGGCTGTAGCGCCGGGAATAAGCGGCGTGCGTATCCAGAGGATCTTGCCATCGTCACGTTCAGCCAGGTAATCGCGGATGAAGATGATGTTTTCCAGTATCCTGCCGTTATCCCTGCCCGTGAACTCCTTATGGCGTGCAGGGTCAATCTCCTTGAGGTCGTAGAGTATCAGGTCGGTATAGGGCAGCACCTGCTCCAGCGAGGCGGTCGAACACAGCCCGCAGGTATCCACGGCTGTGCTTATACCCTTTTCCTTCATCGCGCGCAACAGATTGGCGCAGAAATCTGGCTGCATCAGGGGCTCACCACCTGAAAGGGTGATACCGCCGCCGGACTTAGCGTAATATACCTTGTCCCTGAGCAATTCTGCTGTCAGTTCCTCCAATCCCACACGTTTGCCCAGCACTTCCATGGCGTTGGCCGGACACTGCTCCGCGCATTTCCCGCAAACCAGGCAAACCGACCTGTCCCTGACCAGCCCTGCTTCAGTTTTACTCAGGCTGCCACGGTCGCAGGTTTTGATGCACGTTCCGCATCCGATGCAGCGTGTTTCCAGCCACTGGATTTGCTGCTTGGCAGAGATGCTTTCAGGATTGTGGCACCAGCTGCAGCGCAGGGGACAGCCTTTGAAAAACACTGTGGTGCGGATGCCCGGTCCGTCCTCAGTGGAAAGCCTCTGGGTGTGCAAAATAAGGGCCGTATCGCCGGCGTCCGGGATTTCAATCCGTTCCCGGTCTCTCGCAACGGATGTAGCTGCCGATGGCGCCTGTTCAATCTTCATAGCAGAGGTCTTTACATGCGATGGCTTTCCCGGGCGATGATCTCGTTCTGCAGCTCACGGCCGATGGAGGTGAAGTATGCGTTATAGCCGGTGACGCGAACCACAAGGTGCCGGTAGGCGTCCGGGTTTTTCTGTGCATCGCAAAGCATGTCCGCGTTAATCATGTTCAGCTGCAGTGCGCTGCCCCCGTTCTCTGCGTAACCGCGCAGGAAGGCCTTGAATTTCTCCCTGTGCTCCGGATCGCGCAGCATGGAGGGATTGAACGTGATGGTATGGCTGGCGCCGTTGGGAAGCAGGTTTATATAGTCCTGCCAGTCGCCATCGCCGGAAACAGCCCTGCCACCGATCACCGTGCCCACCGAGTTCACGTTGGCGGTGGGGCCATTAATGTCCGCGCCGTCGCAGGGGCAGATAGCGTTGGAGAGGAACTTGCCCTTGGGGCGCCCGTCCGGGCTGGCCGGCAGGATGTAGCCG
>JAQUQM010000135.1 GCA_028716085.1 Dehalococcoidia bacterium
CATCGGGTTCGGCATCTCCAATGCCGAACAGGCTGCGCAGGCCGCGCAGCTGGCAGACGGCGTGATTATCGGCAGCCGCATCATCCAGCTCATGGAGGAAAACGGCTCCTACAGTAAACTGCGGGACTTCATAGCCGGGGTCAGGCAGGCGCTGGACGGCGTCTGAATAAATAAGATGAGGTGACTGCCCGGCCGCTATATGATTTTAGCAATCACCCAAAACACCACAGCGGCAACGATAATGAGTGCTGCCGAGATGAGTATGTTCCTCACCAGCATGCTGTCTGCCCCCGAGTTGGTGGCCGCTCCCGACGGCGACGCATAAGCAGTCAGCACGAAGTCGAGCTGGCGGATGACAGTGATCTGGTCCCTGGCGGCCGTCACCCGGATGGCGGGCTTATTCTGATCGCCGTATGAAGTATCCCCGAGGAAATCCATACCGGGCAACATAAGTATGATGGTTTTGTATCTGGGATTGTATTCGCGGAAAGCAATCAAGTATTCCTGCCTGGGGTTCCCCGCGCCTTCCCGCACCGGAGTGAGTGAGAGAGGAATTTTGCCCGCAAGGCATTTTTCTTTAGAAGCCGAAATGAACAATACATCGCCGCTGAGGCGCGGCTCTGCAGCAGGCCCGGCCCACGCGGTGATGATCCAGTCGCCCGGCGTTTCCACCGCTACCATGGAACGTATCCCGACTGTTCCGCCAACGGGCACCGGGCCCGCGCGGCGCAGGTCTCCGCTCTTCAGCCTGATCCCTTCCGGCAATACCACTTCCAGGGAAATATTTTCTCCTATACGGGCGGATTCAACGCTGTATACCAGTTCCACGGGTTTGCCCGGCTCGGGGCTGCCCTCAAGGTTCAAATTCCCGCTGCGGATAAAAGGCTCGCCGCAGGATATGCCGGTAATACCCGCACCACTCCACGCCGGATTACCAGAAATCCAGATTGCAGCCAGGCCGGCCAGCACCAGCAGGGCCACCAGCAGTAAAAGCAGCCTGCCCGCCATTCTACGCCCTGATTTTTGAATCAAACGATATCCCTATACAATGATTCTAATTGGATTATAGACTGCCGATGTGAATATTTCAACATGCAACATCCCGCCGGCTTCCGCGTTAATTAACTGTACTTGCCGTTTAAGCGGAGCGTACAAAAGGTATTTCCGCCCGGATAGTAGTAAAATAATAGTGCTTTGCCATTTGAATAAAGGAGTCCCCCATGAAGAATTACGTTCTGCTTTTAACCGCTGCGATGCTCGCAGCCTCATTGATCACGGGCTGTGAGAGCGAAAGGTCAGCCAAACCTTCCGCCGGCAGCCAGGCAGGCCTGGTCATCACCGTGGACAGGACCGCCTGCAAGGGAAGGTGCCCGGTCTACTCGCTGACCATAGACGGCAACGGCATGGTCATCTACCAGGGCAAGGACTACGTAAGGACCCCCGGCCTGCAGCAGGCTACCATAGGGCAGGATAAGGTTCTCGAACTTGCCGCGGAGTTCGACAGGATCGGTTACTTCTCCATGAACGACGCCTATACCCAGGTGACAATCACTGATTCCCCCACGGTAACCACCTCCATCACCCGGAACGGCAAGACCAAGACCATCGTACACTATCACGGCGACCTGAGCGCGCCCGAGCAGCTCAGCACACTGGAGGATAAAATCGACCAGACAGCCAATTCGGCGCAGTGGATCAAGTAGAGATATAACCCGGGTTTACAGAAAAGCGCCCGATAAATTTCAGAGGTCCTGCAGGTATTTTTCCTGGTTGTTAATGAAATCCCGGTAAATACGGTAGTACTGCGTATCCCGGTAGGCAACGGGCACGATGGGCGAGCAGTTGAAGTCGTAGAGCACGGCATCAGGATAGGCCAGCAGGATGGGTGAATGGCTGGTGATGATGAACTGCGCGTGCCCGCCCTTGCTCATGTCCTTGAGCACTTTGAGCAGCTTGAGCTGGCTCTGCGGCGACAGCGCAGTCTCGGGCTCATCCATGAAGTAAAGCCCCTTCCTCGTATACCTCGATGTGAAAAAGGAGATGAAGGACTCACCGTGCGACTGGGTGAGCAGCGAATTGCCGCCGAAATACTGCAGCATGCCCGGGTCGACACGCGCCCACTCATCCAGGTAGCGCGCGAAATCGTGGAAGATCTGGGAGCTGAAAAATGAACCGGGCACGGGGCCGTCCACCCATTCGACATTGAGATAGCGGCACAGCTCCGCTTCATAGGGATTGTGCAGGAAGCGGCTGTGCTCATTGTCCTCCCAGATGTGTATGCCGCAGTTCTGGCAGATGGCCTTGAGCAGCGTGGACTTGCCCGAGCCGTTCTCGCCTACGAAAAAGGTGATGGGGTGCGCAAAGTCCAGGCTGAGGGTATCCTGAAAAATCTTCAGGCTGAAGGGGTAATACTCCCTGGTAGGATATTGCTGCGGCTGCAGCGTGACTTTACTGATATGCATGGCGGTCCGAACGGCTTGCTATTATAACACAAATATCCTAAGCTATCTGATCATATCTCTTAAGGAGCACGTATATAAAATGCCTGAAATCCGTCCCGAAACACAGCAGGATATAGATGCGATCGGTGAGGTGACCGGGCAGGCCTTCGGGCAGCAGGTCGAAGTTGATCTCGTCAACCATCTGCGCGAACACGGCCGGGCCGTAGTCTCCCTGGTCGCGGAGATCGACGGCCGCGTGGTCGGGCATATCCTGTTCAGCCCGGCGACCGTTGAGTCGGACAACCCGACTTTCGAAGTTCTCTGCCTGGCCCCGGTATCGGTGCTGCCCGCATACCAGCGGCAGGGCATCGGCTCGCAGTTGATCCGCGCCGCCCTGGAGGAATGCCGCCTGCTGGGCCATGAGGTCGTGGTGCTGGTGGGACACCCGGAATATTACCCGCGCTTCGGCTTCGTCCGTGCCAATGCGCTGGGACTGGAGTGCGAGTTCGAGGCCCCGGATGAGGCGTGGATGGCGATCGAGCTCAGGCCGGGAGCGCTGGCGGGCAGGAAGGGCAGGGTGAAGTTCCAGCCCGAGTTCCAGGACGCAGTCCAGAAGCAGCCACCGCGATCAAGATAGTTTACCGATACGGAGGTAGCCACGATGGAATTCAAATTGAACGAAGAGCAGAGTAAATTGCAGGCTGCGGCCAGGGAGCTGGCCAGGAAGGAGATCGGGCCGGCGGCGGCCGCTGTGGACGAGGCGGAGGAGTTCGCCATGGACAACTTCAAGAAGATGGCCGCCCTGGGCTTTACCGGGCTGCTCATCCCGCCCGAGTACGGCGGCATCGGCGGCGATATGGTGGCTACTGTGGCAGTGATGGAGGAGATAGCGCAGGCCTGCGCCTCCACCGCAGATATACTCAACGCCCACCTCATACTGGGCGCGCGCCCCGTACTGCTCAACGGCACGGAGGAGCAGAAAAAGAAATACCTGCCACCCCTCACTTCGGGCAGCAAGATCGGCGCCTTTGCCATCACGGAGGCGGATGCCGGCAGCGATATATCCGGCGCCAAGTCCACGGCGGTAAAAGAGGGCGATTCCTATATTATAGACGGCTGCAAGGTATTCATCACCAACGGGCCGGCCTGCGATATCATGATAATCTTCGCCGGCATACCTGCGCTGGCACCGCGCGGCATGACTGCTTTCATCGTTGAATCTTCCGCGCCGGGCTTCAGCAGGAGCACGCCCTACATCAAGGTGGGCATGCACGGCGGCACCAACTGCAAACTGATCTTCGAGAATGCCAGGATACCGGCCTCCGACAGGCTGGGCGACGAAGGCAAGGGCATGAAGATCTGCCTTTACACGCTGGATGAGGGCAGGATCTGCATAGCGGCGCAGGCCGTGGGCATAGGGCAGGCGGTGCTGGATCACGCGGTTGCCTACGCGAAGGAGCGCAGGCAGTTCGGCAGGCCCATCGGCGATAACCAGGCCATCCAGTGGAAGCTGGTGGACATGGACCTCAAGGTACAGGCCGCAAGGCTGTTGACCTACCATGCCGCTTCGCTGCTGGATAATAAGCTCAGCTTTTCCAGGGAAGCGGCCAGGGCCAAGCTGTTTGCCAGCGACGCCAGCATGGAGATCGCGGTTGACGGCATGCAGGTCTGCGGCGGCTACGGCTACATGATGGACTCGCCCATGCAGCGTTACTTCCGTGACGCCAAGCTGACGCAGATCTACGAAGGTACATCGGAAGTGCAGCGCATGGTCATCGCCAGGGCGCTGCTAACGGCGTAACCTGAAACCGGATTGCATTTCGAAGCAGGGAAAGGCAGCAATAACTAAAGCTATTTGCCCTCGTACTTGAAGGATACCTTGACCTTGGCCCTGTAGTTGACAACCTTGCCGCCCTCGATCTGCATATCGAACTGATCCACCTCTGCAATACGAAGGTCACGCACTGTCTTGCCAGCTTTTTCTACAGCGGCTGCGGCAGCCTTCTCCCAGGATATGGGGCTTGTCCCTATCAATGTGATGACTTTGTATACACTGTTAGCCATGCCAACCTCCCTCAAAAAAGTCGTTTGTCAGATAGCATCATATTACGGATAGCTTTATGAAAAGTCAATAGGAAAGCCTGCGCCAATCAGCTCTTTCAATACAACCATGACCATAGTACTAAGCCAACCGGTACTTTTACGGGATTCACATCCCTGGAAACATACAATATACTATGAATCAACTTAATCATTGTTTTCTCATTTTTATTGGTGCCGCCGCACAAGGTCTCAAACCAAAAGTTGTCGCGACGGCTTCAATATTTTTAAGGCACCCCGATTCACCTCTCCCACTATTTAAACCGTCAATACCGTGGACTTCAGGCAGGCTTAAGCAAATCTCCGTACTTTGCCCTTAATTTGGCCAGCTTGGGGGCGATCACCATGCGGCAGTACGGCTGCGCGTCATTGGCAGCGTAATAGTTCTGATGATATCCTTCCGCCTCGTAAAATGCAGTCAGCGGTTTTACCTGCGTCACGATGGGGCGTCCGAATTCTCCCGAAATACCCAGATCATCGATATACTGCTCGGCCGCCTCCTTTTGTTCGCGGCTGGTATAAAAGATTATGGAGCGGTATTGCTCGCCGACATCATAGCCCTGGCGGTCCGGGGTGGTCGGGTCGTGCGTGTGAAAAAAGACATCCAGCAAAGCGTCATAGCTGATAAGGGAAGGATCGTAGTCAATTTTAATGACCTCGGCATGGCCGGTGGCTCCACCACATACTTGCTGGTAAGTGGGATCTGCCGTCGCGCCACCTGCATAGCCGGGCGTGACTTTACTGACGCCTTTCAGCCCGGCAAAGATGGCTTCCGTGCACCAGAAGCAGCCGCCTCCGAAAACCGCGCTTTCCACGCTATGCCCCTTCTTCCTCCGGTATAAAACGCATCGATATGGAGTTGACGCAGTGCCGGGTATTTTGGGGAGTCAGCCTCTCTCCTTCGAAGACATGCCCCAGGTGCGCGCCGCAGGCAGCGCACAGGATCTCAGTCCTCCGGCCGTCGGCGTCGGGCACGCGCTTCACCCTGCCCGGAATTTCCCGGTCGA
>JAQUQM010000136.1 GCA_028716085.1 Dehalococcoidia bacterium
CGATATAATCGCCCACGGTGAACTTTCCTCCCACCTTGCGGCTTATGCTGGCCTTCTCTCCAGCTAACTCTGTATGCTTCTTCGAATCCATGAGGATCTCATATACCTCGTGCGGTACGGCTTTGAAAGTCACCTGCTGGCGGATATCTTTTGTCTCCATACCAACCACCTGGTCAGGGCTTTATCTTGAGGACATATAGTATTGTACAGCATTTAAAATATCCGGCGCCGACTAGACAGCAGAGTTGAAAAATGTCCACATATGCTGTACGCTGGAACATAATAAGTGTGCAGAATAGGAAATGCTCAGGTACTTTATTACCTCGAAAGCCAAGCGCAACCTTTTAAAACTATTCTTTTTCAACCGTAACACCTCTTTTTATACCCGGGAAATCGCGCGCCTGACGGGTGAACCGCTAAATGCGGTGCGCAGGGAACTTGGCTACCTGGAAAAAGCGGGGCTGCTTAAATCCCACATGCAAGGGAACCTGAAGTATTACGAAATAATCAAAGCGTTCCCTTTCCTGTCCGAGTGGGAAAAAATCATCCTCGGTACACCTGATACCACAACAGGCAAAAAGGTAGTTAAAAAACCTAAGGCAGCTCCGAAGCCTCCTGTTCCCCCACCCGTCGTTGTTGCCGCAAGCAGGGAAGAGACGCGTCAACCTTCGGGTGAAGAACCCATTGTGCCCGGCGCACGCGTGATCATGAGGCAGACAATCCCGCCGGAACCTCCGGAGGCCGCTGAAGTACCTCTTACTGCACCTCCGTCAATACCCGTCTATGATGAAGCGATCAGGCAGCCTTCGCTTGTTTCTATGAGCGACCTGGTTGAATACCTGCGGCAGCAATTTATCAATGTCAGCACCATCCACCTGGCGCTCATCCACGGGGATTCAGCCAGGCAGGAGCAAATCCCCTTGTCCGGCGTGGAGCTGCTCGTAATAGGCGATATCGGCAGGGACAGCCTTCTTGCATTGATTGCCGAGATAGAAGAGGAGACATCGGTCCGTATAAACCTGACCAGCATGTCCCGCAGCGACTTCGATTACCGCAACGCGCGTGGCGATCCCCTGGTCCGCCGTATCTGGAGCGAAAAGAAACTGGTGGTTAAGGGCAGGCATTAATAGCCTGGTTTAACCTATCAAGCCCCTCAGCAAAATCACTGCCGCTTTTTTATCCAGAGGTTCATTATTGTTGCCGCACTTGGGGGATTGGATACAGGCGGGGCAGCCATCTCGGCAGGGACATTCTTCGATGGCTTTTAGCGTAGCCGCCCACAGCTCTTCAATTATCTGATAGCCCTTCTCTGCAATGCCTATCCCTCCCGGGTAGCCATCGTAAATAAATATTTGCGCCTTTCCTGTGTCGGCGTGCAAGGGAGTGGAAACACCTCCGATATCATTGCGGTCGCACATGGCAAACAGGGGCAGTATAGCTATGGCAGCATGCTCTGCTGCATGCAGGCCGCCGTGGAAATCGAGCTTGCCCCGCTCAACCATATTCACGGCTGGCTGCGGCAGGTCGAACCACACCGCCTGGGTAATGAAGCGCTGCGGCGGCAGGTCCAGCAATTCCTCGCCGAGCACTTCATCCGTAAAATGCTTCTTTTTCCTGTAGCCGTCTACCTGGTTACTCACATCCACCACGCCCAGACAAACGCGCACGCCGTTGATTTGCTTCTCGGCAATTCTCTGCAATACCTTCAAATCCGTGAGCTCCATAGTCTGCGTATAATACGGGACAGCGGCAGGCTCGACAACGGCTATATGCTTCTCCAGGTCGAGTTCCTTAACGAAATAAGAGTCGCCCTGATGCAGATAAATGGCCCCCGGGTGCACCTGCCAGAAAGCCCTGTCCTCCTCGACGGTTTCCAGCAATTCGTAGCCCCGTGAGGCATCGAGTATCTGGTAATCGTGGCCGGACGCCGACCTGATATTAACGTCATGAGCCGGATGCGAGAGTTGGGGCGCAATATGCCAGCGCTTTCCCACCTGCCTTAAACGCCCCTCAGCCTCCAGTTCCGCCACGGCGTTCAGTAGTGCATCCCCGAAATAACGGGCATCCGCTTCATCAAGAGGTTTCTCCCAGGCGGCGCAGAGAAGGTGCGGATTCAAAATATTGCTATTCTCCCAGTTGATCAGCGCGTTTTCGAAAGCCTTGCCGAAGAAGAAGTCGGGATTGTTCATGAAATACTGGTCCAGCGGATTGTTCTGGGCCACGAGAAAGCTGAGTGATTTTTCCCCGCGCCGGCCGCTTCTCCCGGCCTGCTGCCAGGTGCTGGCTATGCTGCCCGGATATCCTGTTATCACCGTGGCATCCAGGTCACCTATATCTATGCCCAACTCCAGCGCGTTGGTAGCCACCGCTCCCAGAAGCTCTCCGTTGAAGAGCTGCCGCTCGATATTGCGCCGGTCCGCCGCCAAGTAGCCTGCACGATATGACATGATACGGTCTCCCAGCGGATGTCCCAGCTGGTCGCGGCTGTAAACATAGATCAGCTCGGTGAGCTTGCGTGTCGGGGCAAAGGTCAGGGTGCGGATGTTACGGCGGATAAGCTCCGTAAACAGATAAGTTGCCTCGCTATTGGCGCTGCGCCGTACGCTGCGGGCTTCATCTATTACCGGAGGATTCCAGAAAACGAAGGCCTTGCCTCCGTAGGGCGCCCCATCAGCTTCGATCACCTGAAACGGCAGGCCGCTGATCCTCTCAGCGTGCTCGCCGGGATTGGCAATCGTGGCCGAGCAGAGGATGAACTGCGGCTTACTGCCGTATACATCACAGATCCTCCTCAACCTGCGCAAAATGTTGGCAACGTGCGAGCCGAATACTCCCCGGTAAACGTGGGCCTCATCCACAACCACATATTTCAGGCGGCGTAGAAATGTCGACCATGCCTTGTGGTTGGGCAGTATCCCCACATGCACCATATCGGGATTAGTGAGCACAATTCGTGCTCGTCTCCTAATACCGGCCCTATCTTCGGAGAGGGTATCGCCATCGTAGGTAGCACACTCCCAGGGCAGGTTGATAGTTTTTCCCGCCAGTTCCGTAAGGCTCCTGAGCTGATCCTGTGCCAGTGCCTTGGTGGGGAAAATATAGAGCGCCCGGGTCGACGTGTTTTCCAGCATGGCTTCCAGCACCGGGATGTTATAGCAGAGGGTTTTGCCGCTGGCGCTGGGTGTAGCCACCATGACGTTTTTCCCGCCGCGGACGGCATTGATGGCATCGGCCTGATGGGAATATAACGTAGTAATGTCGAGTTTATCGAGCTGCTCTTGAAAAACTGGATTAAGAGGCCTGTCCAGCCAGCCCGGTCTGGCATCACGAGCGGGGATATATTGGGTGTAAACTATCTGATTTTTGTATTCGGGATCATTCTTAAGAAAATCAAGGAAGGCCGTGGTATCCATATCAGGGTAATTATACTCTTTATCAACCTCACCACACTCATAAAAACCCTAAATTCCAAACGCTAAGCTCCAAACAATTCCAAAGCTCAAAATTTAAAAACAGGAGTGGGCTCAAAGGCACAACTTCCGGGCAGAGTATTCCATATGCCTGGTTCAGGGAGCCGGGAAATTCAGGTAAATATATCTATTTCTTTTTCCACAATTTCTATAGTGGGATAGTCCCGGTCAATAGTGCTGATTACAGAATTGATGATCTCGTCCACCCTATGATTATGGTTACTTACACAGGCAATACCTATGGTCGTCATCTGCCAGAGGTCGTGGTCATCGACCTCGGCGATGGAAATGTTGAACTGCTTTCTAAGTCGGGAGACGAGCGATTTGACGATGTGCCTCTTATCCTTGAGGCACTGACTCTCAGGAATGTGTATCTTAAGCCTGCAAACGCCTGTATTCACCGAAAGTGAAAGAATCCGCTCCAGAGCTGTCCGATTGTTAAACCTCCCGCGGGAGACTGGCGGGAGGGATTTTTTCTACGTATTAGCGGGTCTGTTTTGTTTCTGCGTAACAGTTACTGCAATAGACCGGCCGTTCCTGCCTCGGTTCAAAAGGAACTTCGCAATCATTACCGCACCTGGCACATGTAGCCTGGTACATTTGCCTGGGCTGTCCGGGATTGCGACCACGACTCTGTTTTCGGTTTGACCTGCACTCAGCGCACCTCTTGGGTTCGTTCTGCAGTCCTTTGGATTCGTAGAATTCCTGTTCACCTATCGTGAAGATGAACGGTTTGCCGCACTCGGCGCATGTTAAGGTCTTGTCCGCTAGGGCCATTGATGCCTCCTTGTTGATAATAACTATGCCCCGGTGGTTCTGGTACGGTCTTTATTCGGCTCAAGACCTCTTGAAACATATGCAGGGAGTCTGAGTCCCGGCAATACGGTCTCCCGACCTAAGAGGTTGCCAGTCTAAGACTCGCCATAAACCAAGGTTTGCATACGTGCATAAGTGTAGATTATAATCTTTCTGAAGTCAAGACCCCTATATTTCTCATATCGAGGATAAATTTATGTCAGTTTTTGATATATATAAGAACCGCCCTATGGTGCGCGATTTTGTCAGCATAGTTGCCTGTGTACTTCTGGGCGCTATACTTGTTTTTTCAGGCACCGGCAAATTAGCCGGACTGGGGCAGTTCCCCGGACAGACCGAATTCCTAGACAGGTTCATCCCGGATTTCCTGTTTACACCTGATTTCGCCTATTTCATTGGCACATACTTCATACCATGGATACTTCCCATTGCCGAGCTTGCTCTCGGCCTCCTGCTGATCATAGGCATCTGGCCCCGCGTTATGGCAATACTGTTCCTGCCGCTCGTATTTGGATTCATGGCCAACAACTCCTACATGATCATGGAGGGCCTGACTGAATTCCCGGATTGCGGTTGTTTCGGAATCTGGGAAAGAATACTCGGCGCGGTTACTCCACTGCAGTCCATGTATATTGATGTGGGGATGTTCATTCTGGCGGTGCTCATAATTATTGTGCACCCCGCACCCTTCTTCTCACATCAATTCTGGTTTGACAGGATATTTAACAGGAATAAAATATAGTTATCCGTTATTCCCCGTTATGACAGGAGCTCTGCGCATAATGATATTAAAAAGAAACATACTGCTCTCGATAATATGCTTTTTCATCCTTGTATTAATCTTTGGCTGCCAGTCTTCCAGTGAACAACCAGCCGATGAAACCCCACCTGTAACAGAACCAGTAAATACAGCTCCGGTGATTAAAGACCTGACGGCAGCGGACGCGGTCATAGAGCAGTTAGGCAGAACACGCATTACATGCCTGGCCGAGGACGCAGAAGGCGATAACCTGACCTATAAATGGACAGCCTCGGCGGGGAGCATCGAAGGTGTTGAATCAGCCATACTCTGGACTGCCCCGGATAAAGGCGGTGCCTGCTCAATATCTGTAGCAGTCAGTGACGGTAAAGGGGGATTGGTTTCAAAAAACGTAATTATCA
>JAQUQM010000137.1 GCA_028716085.1 Dehalococcoidia bacterium
TTTCTCATGTCATAGCGAGGAGCGCAGCGACGTGGCTATCCCATGGCTTTGCACCAAGCCAAACGATTGCCGCGGTTTACCTCCTTTGCCCCACCGGTGAATCTAAAATTTGATAATGCAATCTTCATTCGGTTATACTGAAAAATTGAGGTTTTTTACTTATGGCGACGACAAATGATTATTACAGCGTGCTGGGAGTGCCCCGCGGCGCTACGGACGAGCAGATAAAAAAAGCTTTCCGCAAGCTGGCTTTCGAGCACCACCCCGACCGCAACAACAATCCGGAAGCGGAGGCAAGGTTCAAGGAGATTAACGAAGCCTATGAGGTGCTCTCGGATTCGCAGAAGCGGGCTTATTATGACCGCTACGGCAGGTCTCCCGGCAACGGAGAACCGTTCGGGTTCGATACTTTCGAGTTCGGTGGACTTGGGGACATCTTTGAGGCGTTCTTTGGCGGCGCCACAGGCACAGCCCAGAAACGCTCGCCGCGCAAAGGCGCCGATGTAGTTACCAAGATAGCGCTTACCTTCGAAGAGGCGTTTTCCGGGGTGAGTAAAGACGTGGAGATCGCCCGCGTAGAGCTGTGTTCCGTGTGCAAGGGTGTGGGCAGCCAGCCCGGAACCAATCCCGAAAAATGACCTGAATGCAATGGCCTGGGACAGGTGCGGCGCACAGCGCAGAGCATCTTCGGCCGCTTCACACAGACATCCACCTGCCCGGCCTGCCAGGGGCAGGGCACAATAATCACGCATCCCTGTACCCACTGCCACGGCAAGGGCAGGGAAAAGGTGAAGCGTAAGATCAATATAAACATACCCGCCGGAGTGGACGCGGACAACCAGATGCGCATGTCCCACGAAGGCGAGGCCGGCCTTTATGGCGGGGCGGCGGGCGACCTTTATATCCAGTTTCAGATCAAACCGCACAAGTTTTTCGTGCGCAGGGGCTCCGATATCATCATGGCACTGCCTCTCAACTTCGCGCAGGCTGCGCTGGGATGCGCCGTGGATCTACCCACCATGGACGGCAAATTCACATTGAAAATCTCCCCTGGCGTGCAGCACGGCAAGGTCTTCCGCATCAGGGAGCGGGGATTCCCCAAGATCAACGGCAGGGGCAGGGGAGACCAGGTGGTTATAGTAAAGCTTATAACGCCGGACAACCTCGACACCCAGCAGAAGAAACTGCTGGAAGAGCTTTTGCAGAGCCTGCCTACCGTGAAAGACTACTCACAGCCCGGTGAAGATCTGCTGCACAAGCTGAACAGCTCAGGCGAATAAACCCGGGCATCGAAACAACCTGCTGTCCCGATGCAAAGCCATGAGATTGCTTCGTCACTCTGTTCCTCGCAATGACATTCTTATTCATGTGTCATTGCGAGCGTAGCGAAGCAATCTACTGCCTGGTATTGTGGGAGAACAGGAGATTGCCACGTCGCCTGCAGGCTCCTTGCAATGACATGGTTATTAATCGACTTCGCAATTACATTTTTATTCAAGTGTCATTGCGAGCGTAGCGAAGCAATCTACTGCCTGGTATTAAAATGGGCCAGGGCATTGCCGCGTTCCGATTACATCGGGGTCGTAATGACAGTCTGAAGGCCTGTTAAATATCTATCTTGGCGCCTTTAGTGCCCAGCTTCAGTTCCGTGCCCGCCTGCAACCGCTGGATATTGGTGCGGTGCTGGAAGATAATGAAGCCCACCGCAATCAGCGCATAGACTATATAGATGGGCGCTACAAAGCAGAGCACTGCGAAGGCAGTGATCATGAGCAGGATGACCAGTGAGCCCAGAATCGAGCCCAGCGAGACATATTTGGTCACCAGTGCGATTACCACGCCGGTTATGCCTCCTACCAGGGCGATCAACGGGTTGATGACAAACAGGCCGCCCATAAAGGTGGCAACGCCTTTGCCTCCCTTGAATTTGAGGAAGACCGACCAGTTGTGCCCGGCAATGGCTACCAGGGCAGCCAGCACCTGCGCCGCCTGCATGTGGATATCATAGCCAAACACGATAACAGGATCGTTTCCTATGATCAGCATACCAAGACCCACGGCCAGCGCCGCCTTGCCCAGGTCGAGTAAGGCCACGATGACGGCCAGTTTCGCACCCAGTGTACGAAAGACGTTAGTGGCGCCTATATTACCGCTGCCGAACTTTCTGATATCGACATGTGCTATGCTCCTGCTGATGATGAGTCCGAATGGGATGGAGCCCAGCAAATAGCCTATTATTGCTATTACTACCAGCTTGAGGGCAATGATCACGAGATGTCACCTCCAATCTTTTTAGAACGTCTATTTGCCTTTTTAAACAGCAGCTTCAGCGATGTGCCTGAAAAGCCGAAGGTCTGCCGCAGTTTGTTTTCCAGATACCTTTCGTACGAGAAATGCACCAGCGCGGGGTCGTTCACCACGAAGGTGAAGGAAGGCGGGTTTACGGATCCCTGGTAGGCCCTGATGACCTGCAGCCTCCGTGTGCCTTTGGGAGGCGGGGCATGGGATGCTACCGCGTCCTTGATAAGCCTGTCTATCACCGGAGCAGGAAGCTGTTTCTGCCTCTCCCGCCATGCTTCCATGGCAGTGGGTATTACGTCCTTAACGCCCTTGCCCGTCAGGGCCGAGATAAACAGCACAGGGGCGTGAGCGATGAATTTCATACGCCTGTCGACCTCGCCGAGATAACTTTCCCTCATTGTATTATCTATCAAGTCCCACTTGTTTATCAAAAGCACGATCCCCTTGCAGGCATCCTTGATATAGCCCGCGATATGCGTATCCTGCGCGGCAATGAAATCGGTGGCGTCCAGCACCAGCAGGGCCACATCACAGCGGTTGATGGCGCGCAGCGTGCGCACCAGGCTGTAATAGTCTATGCCTGTCCCGGCCTTGCCGCGGCGCTTGATGCCTGCGGTATCTATCAACACTATTTCCCTGTCCCCGTGCTGAAAAACCGTGTCCGTGGCGTCACGTGTGGTGCCCGCAGTCCGGTCGACTATGGACCGTTCCTGCCCCACGATGGCATTGAGCAGCAAGGACTTGCCCACATTGGGACGTCCCACAATAGCCAGCTTGGGCTTCTCCGGGTCAGCGGCTTCCTCCACTGCAGCCGGCAGCATTTCCGCCAGCTTTTCGATTAGCTCGTAAACGCCTTTACCGTGATGCGCGCTCATTGGTACCGGGTCGCCCAGGCCGACCTGGTAAAAATCAGTAGACGCATCCCGCAACCGGGGGTTGTCCGCTTTATTCGCGGTGAGGACCACCGGTTTGCCCAGCCTGCGCAGCTTATCGGCTATCTCACGGTCGGCCTCGATCAGCCCGTCCTGCACATCCACAACGAAAATAATCGCGTCGGCTTCGGCGATAGCCTTCTCAACCTGTGTTTTCACTTTTTTACTCAGTTCCGTTCCCGGTTTGGGTTCCAGCCCGCCGGTATCGATGAGCGTCATCTCGCGGCCTGCCAGTTCCACATCCGCAAAGATGCGGTCGCGGGTCGTTCCCGGCAGGTCTTCCACGATGGCAATCTGGGAGCCGGCAAGCCTGTTAAACAGAGTGGACTTGCCCACGTTGGGCCTGCCCACGATGGCGACGATAGGATTCATCTGTTCACAACCATTTTAACAGTTTCAATAGGGAAAAATTAATACGTAGTAATACGGATATTTTTTAGAATCGGAGTAAGTATTATTTGTAAAGCTCGGCCAGCAGGGTTCTCTGAAAATGAAGCCGGTTCTCCGCCTGGTCGAAAATCACGGAGCGGAAGCGGTCGATAATGCCTACCTCCACCTCCTCGCCGTGGTGCGCCGGAAGCGGGTGCATCAGGATGGCATCCTTCTTGGCATACGAGATCAGCTTATCGTCGACCTGGTATTTGGCAAAGGCGATGCAGCGCTGCTCATGCTCGGCTTCCTGTCCCATGCTGGTCCAAACATCGGTATAAATGATATCCGCGTCCTTGGCAGCCATGGCCGGCTCCTCCAGCAGCATGATCTGGCTGCCGCTCTGCTCGGCGTACTTATTGGCCACTTTTAATACATTATCCTTGAGGCTGTAGTCCTCGGGGGATGCGATGAGGAAGTTGATGCCGACCATGGAACAGGCCAGCAGAAGGCTGTTGGCCACGTTATTGCCGTCGCCCATATAGGCAAGTGTGAGCCCCTTGAATTTCCCCTTCTTTTCAAAAATGGTCACCAGATCTGCCAGTGCCTGGCAAGGGTGCTCATGGTCGGAAAGCGCGTTAATCACGGGTACGGTGGAGTAAGCGGCAAGCGTCTCCAGCGATTTGTGTGCGAACGTGCGGGCCACGATTCCCTGCACATAGCGGCTGAGCACATGGGCGACGTCCGGCACGGCCTCGCGCGTGCCCAGGCCCACCTCGTCGGGGGACATGTAGATAGCATAGCCTCCGAGCTGGCGCACGGCCAGGTCGAAGCTCATCTTGGTGCGCAGGGAGGGCTTTTCAAAAAGAAGGGCGATATTCTTGCCCGCCAGCACCTGCGGCCATTTGTCTTTTTTTGTTTTTACGGTCTGCTGAACCAGTTTCTCTACTTCGTCCGGTGTAAAATCAGCAACCGAAAGTATGTCACGTTTAGCCATTACATTTTTCCTTGCTTAACAAGCTATCAGTATAACATAATCACACGAATTGCGGCGCATACGCGCCATCCGCAAGTGGAAGACCTTATTTCATTTTGCAGGGAAAATAGATAAAATATGTCGTCGCTATCTTTTGTTGCCTTGAACACAAATGGCCACAAGCGAGAATAATATTTAAGAGGTGGCGGATCTTGAATCGGGTTATCTTCATCGCGTTCCTGGTCTTTTTCTTCGTCTTAACTTCCATGCGGAGCTTTAATCCCGCCACCTGGACACTGTCCCGAGAAAACATGAACCAGGTATTATCCGCTTTCTCGATCAAACAAACGCCGACGGCAATAACAACTGAAAACACAACGAGCGAGGAGGTAGCCGACCATGTCATCATGCACACGCCATCCCAGTAAAGAAGCCATCGGCGCCTGTGTAAACTGCGGCAAGCTGGTCTGTAAAGAGTGCTATAACGAAATAGGCGGCAAATCGTATTGCTCCGTATGTGTGGAGATATTATTCACCGCTGTAAAAGCTGAGGAAGCGCCAATTACCCTTAAACCTGAACCTGCTGCGCCGGTTGTCACGCCAAAGGAAATCCCTCCCACTGCCAAAGAGCCCGTGCCTGCGGTGCCTGCTAAAACTGAATCGGCGGTACCCGAAGTTGCTGCTAAAGCAGAGCCTCCCCAACCTGCGGCAGAGGAAGCAGCTGTCACACCATCTGCGCAGTCAACAAAGCCTGCCGGGGTGAACCGGTTATGGTGGCTGGCGGTGGTATTCGGCGGCTGGATCGGCGGACTGCTGGCATGGCTGCTGAATAAAAAGGACCAACCC
>JAQUQM010000138.1 GCA_028716085.1 Dehalococcoidia bacterium
CGATTTCGGCTTGATGGCCAGGCAGATCTCCGTTCTTCCCTCCCCGAAATAGATAAGCGCCTTATTCCCCATCACCATCCTCTGCGCCGCAGCCACCGCCAGGGATGTTTCACCTTTGCTGTCCTCAATCACGAACTTCACCGGCCGCCCCAGTATGCCACCGGCCGCGTTAATTTCATCAGTTGCCACCTGCATGGAAGTCATCACAGGCTTGGTGCCCGGCGAACTGGCGGCGCCGACATAACCGAAGACTATGGGGCCGGCGTCCTTCCCGGGCGTCGATGTAGTTGCGCAGGCAACTACCGTAGAAAGCACTAAAATCAGAGCAGTGAACAACAGGATGACCTTACATTTGAACATAACACCTCCCTCTATTATTAAAAATTGATACGAATGACCGATATTGCCACGTCATGCACAACAATCAAAACTTTTCCGCTGATCAATAAATCCCTGCAATAGTTTTTATCAATCGGTCGACCCAAATTTTAGTTAAGAATATGCCGGTTGTCAAGGTGTGTTGGGGGAATTGAATCAGTTAAACTATCCTGGCAATATACGGGGGCGCCGCTCGAGCGGCGCCCCCGTTATCAGGTTACCATGCTTGGCTGGTATATTCCGGCTACGCGGTGCCTATTTTGCCGCAGCTCGCAGTTCCGCAGGGGTCTTGTATTTATCCACCTGGGCGAATTTAAGCGGGTACATTGGCACATATAGACCGTTGGCCTGTACCTGGGCCGTTCCGATTCCTGTAGAATCAGGTATTAATGTTGTGGGTTTATTCGGATCAGCAGTTACACGGGAATGGAAGAAACCGGGAACCTTGGTCATCTCAACTCTTTCTTTGCCAAGAACACCGTCGTAGCTTACCGTTTCGAACGCCGAGATAAGCTTGTCCATATCCTCGGTGCCGCCGGCAGCCTCAACAGCAGTCTTGAACAGGTAAACATCGTCATAAGCGCAGGCCACGTGCATCTGGACGGGGATGCCCCTGGCCCTGGCTTTATCCACAAATGCCATATTGACATCGGTGATGGGTGTTTCATACGAGGCGGTCAATACGCCCAGCGCTTTGCCTCCCGTCATCTTCCAGAAATCCTGGGTCTGGGCTACGCCGCCATAAAGATAGAGCTGTATATCCTTGGCAGGTGAATCAGCCCACTGCTTGGTGAGCACCTCGGTGTCGGTGAACCAGCTCGATACGCAGAAGATAGCTTCAGCGCCGCTCTTGGCCACGGCATCGAGTATGGGAAGCCACATGCCTGTCCTGGCGCTCACCGGCTTGCTGTATACTATTTCATGGCCGAATTCATCCTTGGCCAGCTGGTCCCAGGTGCCCAGGCCCCACGGAGCGGCGCCATTGCGGAAGAGCAACGTCCAGGCCAGGTTCTCATACAGGAGGGCCCATTTCTTGGCCTTGAATCCCGGTATGCTGTTGGGTGCTGTTGGTGAGGACATGCCAAAGACCAGTTTGGCCCATGCATAATGTCCGGGCTCGGGATTGAACATACGGAAGATCATCTTTTCCTTGTCGTAGTTGTTGATGATGGACTCCGTGACCTCCACACCACTGGCTCCGTTGGCATCCATGATGTGCGGGAACTCAGTGTAGAGCTCGATGGTTTTCTGCTTGGCAGCCATGCAGATTTCGGTCCTGCCTTCCACCGAGTAGAAAACAGCCTTGCTCCCCATGACCATCCTGGTGACTCCAGCATTGGATAACGATGTTTCTCCTTTGCCGTCCTCAACCACGTACTTTACCGGCCTGCCCAAAATGCCGCCTGCGGCATTAATTTCCTCCACCGCCATCATCTGGGCGTCGATACAGGGCTTGGTGCCGGGGCCAGCCGCCGTGCCGACATAGCCAATGATAATCGGTGCTTTGCCGGCTGCAGGTTGTGTCACCGGGCCACAACCGAACGCCAGCGTCAGGGCTAATACCAGAACCAGGGATAGAAAAATGTAATGTTGTTTGTGCATAAAACCTCCTCTAAATTTAAGCTGATTAATCAATCAGATAATTTATGTCATGTAGCCACAGAGCACAGCATCACTTCTACAAACACGCTTGGATCGGCCTGATTTCGGTTGACTGAGCATTCATTCTATATTGAGTTATACTTTTTGTCAATCGTCATAAACGATAGATTTTCAATCTCTTTTGCAATAACGATTGCAATGCTTTAACATTAACAAAAAGCCGTGAATGCAGGGTAAGCCGGATTTTTTGTTCACAGCGCGGCAATGTAAAAGGAACTTCCGTTAAATAATAATTAGTGACACAGGCTTCATTTCAAGGCCGGTTAAAAATTTCCATAATATAAGGGGTGCATCATGAGTGAGACCGCCGCTCCCACCAAAACCGAACAGAAAAGGGCCATCAACAGGCTGAAGAGCATGTATCCACTGCGCAACCTGGTACAGCAGGACTATATCGATACCCTCCAGGCCAGCAGCGAAGGCAAGCCCACCGTATGGTCCATGCTCAATTACTGGGAGGGGGACCTCCCGCTCAAGGCCATGGGGCTCAATATCGTCTATCCCGAGAATTACTCCACCCTCCTGGCTTCAACCGGGACCGCCGAGCCGTTCCTGGATGCTTCCGATTCTGACGGCTTCCCTACCCATATGTGCGGCTACGGCAGGAGCACCATCGGCTATTCCTACCGCATGATGAAAGAGCTGGGAGGCAAGATACCACCGGAAGCGCCGGTCGGCGGCATGGCCAAACCGACGCTGTTGCTGGGTTCCGGCATTATCTGCGACGCGCGTTTTAAATGGTTCCAGGCGCTGGGAAGGTACTTCGATGCCCCGCAGTGGTGCCTTGAAATGCCCATGATGCCCACCTTCGAAGGCTCCGAGCCGGACCTGGAAGAATACCAGGTGAAGTTCCTCACCAGGGAAGTGAAGGCATTCATTGAATTCCTGGAAAAATTACTGCAGAAGAAGATGGACTGGGCCAGGCTGGAGGAGCTCATCGACCTTGCCGTCAGGATACATGAGACCACCTGGCAGATCAGCGAACTGCGCCAGTCGGTGCCCGGCCCCATGCACAGCACTGACTTCTGGAGCAGCATGCCTCCGTCGCTTTTCTTCGCCGGCGACATGAAGGTGGCACTCAAGCTTTACCAGGATATGCTGTCCGAAGTGCAGGACCGCGTCAATAACAAAGTAGCCGCCATCAACTATCCGGAAAAATATAGAATTGTATTCGCCGAACTTCCGCCCTGGCACAGCCTGAAATTCTTCGACAGCCTGGCGGAAAAAGGCTGGAACTTCGTCTACGAGAGCTACGGGTACCATGCCCCCAAACCGCCCGACCTGAACAAAACCAGCGATCCCTGTGAGAAGCTGGCGCGACTTGCGCGCAATTTTATTTTCAACATCCACGAGCATGCCAGGGCCGATAATATAAGCAATCCCCTGGTGGAGCAGTATCTCAGGATCGCCCGCGGCTTCAAGGTCGACGGGTTCTTCCTGCACCCGCTGATCTCCTGCCGCGCTGCCAGCGCCGGATTGAGGTCGGTGCAGGAATTCATGCTCAGGAAACTGGACGTGCCTACACTGTGGGTGGAGGGCGATATCATCGATAAGCGTGTTTTCAACCCTCAGGAGACGCTGGCGCGGGCAGAAGCCTTTGAGCAGACCATGGACCATTACCGTAAAGTGCGCCAGTCCAAGGGGCTCGGCTGGTAACTTATTAATAAAAGTGGGGAGATTAAAATGGCAATAGCGATAAACAAAGGGCTTTCCCTGGCACATGATATATACGAAGACAGGGGCAGGCGTGTGCGCGAGCTGCGCAAGGCCGGCAGGAAAACAATCGGCTATATTTGCCTGTATCCGCCCGTAGAGATAATCACGGCGCTGGGCATGGTTCCCTTCCGTATCTTCGGCAACATGAGCGAGCCCATTACCCTTGCCGACCAGGTCTCCACGACCGTGGTCTGCCCCTTTCTGCGCAGCATCATCGACCTGGGCATGAAAGGCAAGTTCGATTTTCTGGACGGTGTGGTGGGCGCACACACGTGTGATATAGGCGCCGGCATTATCATCCAGTGGCGCGACTATGTTAAGGATACCCCCTTCACCCATCTCATCGACGTACCGCATACCGACCATCCTCCTGCAGTCGAGTATTTTGCCGGCCAGCTTAACTCGTTCAAACGCCACCTAGAAGAACATGCCGGGCAGAAGCTGACGGATGATAAACTTAAGAAAGCTGTTGAACTGCACAATACCCAGCGCAGGCTGGTAAGGCAGCTTTACGACCTGCGCAAGCCCGATCCGCCGCTGCTGACTTCGGCGGAGAACCTGGAAGTGATGGTGGCGCTTTTCAGCCTCCCCGTGGAAGAGGGCAACGACCTGCTGGAAGACGTTATCAAGCAGGTAAGCGAGCGCAGTGACAGGCCGGGCAGGAAAAAGGCGCGCCTGCTTGTATGGGGCCCGGTCTTCGATAACACATCGCTTTTTAAGCTTATTGAGAGCGCCGGCGCCAGCGTGGTTGTGGACGATACCTGCGTGGGCACCAGGGCATTCTGGGCGGATGTCAAGGCGCCCTACGACCTTCAAGCCCTGGCGCAGCGCTACCTGGTGGATATCAAATGCCCGCGCACCTACCGCCAGGCCGAGCCCGCCGAGACGAGGAGGGACTACGACAAAGACCTCGACAGCAGGTTCAACTATATCAGGAAGGCCGTGGTCGACTGGAACGTAAACGGCGCCGTGTTGCAGAGCGTTAAGTACTGCGATACCCACGGTTACGAGGTGCCTAACCTAAGGCACTATCTGGATACGCTGGGCATACCCAGCATCTACATTGAGCACGACTACAGTGAAAGGTCGCTGGCGCCCATAAAGACGAGGGTGGAGGCATTCGTGGAGACGCTGGGCTAAGGCTATCGGTTTGTCCTCATGAATGACTTAGCTTCGGAGCTGTTCTTTGCAGGCATAGATATCGGCTCCACGATGTCCAAGGCGGTCATTACGGATGCCAATAACGTCATGCGCAGCTATGTGGTCGGCCCTACAGGCGCCGAACACCGCCGCCGCGCCAACAGGGTCATGGAGGAGGCGCTGGGCAGGGCCGGCATCACCCTGAAAGAAATAGCTTATATCATCTCCACGGGATACGGCCGCGTTAACGTACCCTTTGCCGATAAACAGGTCACCGAGCTGACCTGCCACGCCAGAGGGGTGGCCTCGCTCTTCCCCGACGTGCGGACGGCCATCGATATAGGAGGGCAGGACGCCAAGGTGCTCAGGATTAAAAACGGCAGGCTCGTTGATTTCCTTACCAATGATAAATGCGCCGCCGGAACGGGCAGGTTCCTCGAGGTAGCCGCCGAGACGCTGGGCCTCGAGCTCAACGAGATGGGGCGCATATCTTTGCAGACAGATACGCCGGTCAAGATAGATCGGAA
>JAQUQM010000139.1 GCA_028716085.1 Dehalococcoidia bacterium
ATGTCGGCAGCCGGAATAATGCACAAAGCATAGCTATGACTCAGGTGAATCAGGCCGGTCAATGGATTTCAACAGACGTACAAAGCGCGGAGAATGTGACCGCCGGATCTTCAGGCACCTGGCTTTGCTCGCTGAACCGGTATAACTGGACCGGCGCAAGTTTCGCTACTGAGAAGATAGACTATGAAATCACCGATGGAAAAATGATGCGTAAAGTAAATGATAATCCCGGTCCGGTAGTCGCCGAGTTTATATCCGGGCCGGGCACCGATACCAGTTTTACCGTGGTACCGGGCGACAACAATACGTTTGTTCTTACCATTAAGGCGGTATTCAATACCGCCAGCTATAGCAAGGTGTACCGGATTAACCGCAGAATGGGCGGCTAAGGAGGTATTAAAATGATTTTAAAATTCATTAAACCGCTGTTAAAAAGCAGGTCGGGAATGATTCTCCCTATGGCGCTGGTGCTGATGGCTGCCGGCGCATTTATGGTCGTGCCAGGCCTTTTCTCGGTCAATACCTTGCTGACAACAAACAGGATCGCTGAGGAAAACAGCCAGGCCTATTATGCGGCTGACGCAGGCGTTCAGCTTGCGCTCTGGCAGTTGAAAAACGGCCAGACGGTGACCAGCCCTGTCGACAGCATTAACGGGATGACTGTAACGGTGACCGACAGCATTTCACAGCCGCCTGGCAGCACCAAGGTATCCCATACTATTACATCAACAGCGGCTAAGGGAGGCAAGGTTTATAGAACAATCTATATGGCGGTGGATGCAGAGGTTTTCAAATCTCCCATCGAGTTCGCCATTGCTGCCACCGGGGGGGATATACATCTGGGAAAGTCATGGGTATCGGCGGGTTTTCAGCCCTGCGGCGCCCCTATCGCGGCCAACGGCATGATCAGTTATGATCACGTTCAGAGCTGGGTATTCGGTTATGCGCAGGCTGAAAGCTGGGGAGGGTATCCGCATCGCGACTGCGGCGAGACCACGCTCAGTACCCCTATTACCTTCGCGACGATAAACAAGGACATGTATATCGCCGCCGCGGATAGCGGGCAGATTCTGGTAGGAGACCAGACCTTCCAGAATACGATCAAGGGCAATACGCATGTCAAGGGGAATTTGACTGTCAAAGGTACTTTATGGATGATAGACGGCAGTACTATATGGGTGGATGGCAATGTAGAGTTCTTCAACAATGCAGTAGTAATTGTAATGGGTACCAGCGGCTATTTCGGTACTGAGAATAACATCACTTTTGATAATAATTTTACATCGCCTGCAACCCTGACCTGGTTAATCCTCGGTACAGGCACTTTTAATGCATGGAACAACGGCGCATGGGGCTCGATCTATGCTCCGGATGCCGATATCGTGTTTAAAAACGGAGGCTTTGTATACGGAGCCGTGATTGGTAAGAGCGTAACCATGCATAACGATCAATGGGTGTTTTATCCGAGCAACCCGATAATAATCGACTTTATTAACAGCAGTACATTTACTACAAGGGGATACAGCGCCCAATAGCTGTTAAAAGTAATACGTTATTCATGTATAATATAACCAGTATTTAAATTGTAGCCTGTTAATATATGGCGCTATCTACAGGAAATACAGGTAAAAAGAAATCGGGCATCTCGGGATATTTGCCCAGGATAAGTACGTTCTGGTGGCTGATCATTATTGCCGCAGCCTTCCTCATTGCCATGACACCCATGGTCATGAATTACATGAATGAGACGGCGCAGCAGGAGCTTTTGATTGCCAGGGCCAGGCAGTTGCAGAAGCAATACGACGAGCTGAAAAATACTGCGGAAGCTCAAAGCACATTACCGGCCCGGATTAACCAGTTGAAGGCAGAGGCAGAATCTCTGAAGCTGGTTTACAGGAATGTGGATGATAACCTGGAAATATCGCAGGAATTGATAGACCTGGCCTGGCAATACGACATAACAATTACCAACATGGCCGTAAACCAGTCTTCAAACAAGATAGCGGAGACGGAATTTCCGGTGCTGAGCTACACTATCGGTTTAAGCGGCCAGGTAGCTAATTTCCAGAACTTTTTGCTTAACCTGGGTAATAAATTCAAAACAAGCCAGGTGAGCAACATCAAAATTTCTCCCGCGCAGGTTCAGGGTGAACTGGACAAAGCCACTGTCTCTATAGATATATATTGCGCCAAAAATCCTTGAATACAATATGATTATTATAGATTTCGAAGACCCTGAAATAACGCTGACCGTAGTGCGCGGTAAAAAAGTCACCTTTGCTGCCAAAATTCCCCTTGAATCCGGCTGGGTACAGGACGGGGTAATAGTCAATAAAACTGAAGTTCGCGGCTTATTGAGCAAATCCCTTGGTGATAATGCTATAGCTGAGAAAGAAGCGATCGCATGCATAAGCGGCGTGCATTCGATTTACCGTGTTATTTATGCACCCAGGATGGAGCGAAACCTGCTGGCTGAGGCGGCTCAAAAGGAAATCGAACGTGTGATACCGGTGCCGCTGGATACCATATATACGTTCTGGCAGGATGTGAAGATATCAGGAGTTGAAACGGCCCTTTGTCTGGTCGGGGTTCCCCGCGACAACATCGATTCGGTATTGGAAACAGTCAGGATGTGCGGGCTGCAACTTAGATTCGTGGAATTGAAGCCGCTGGCGGTTGCCAGGGTTGCGGACGAAAAAACGGCAATTGTAATAGATGTAAACCAGGCCGGGTTCGACCTGACCATTTTAGTGGATGGCATACCGGAAATTATTCGAAGCCTGTCCTTCCCTTCCAGCGCTATGATTGACCTGGACAAGGTTACCATGGTGAAAGATGAAACGGAGCGCACCATCAATTTTTATAATGCCAGCCACAAAGAGCGTCCGTTGAGCAACACAACTTTCTGTTATTTTAACGGCGACCTGCGCGACAAGCTAAGCCAGGTGATGGGATTTCCTGCCAAACCGATGCCCGCTTTATTAACTTATCCTGCAAATTGCGACCATAATGACTACGTAGCCAATACCGGCATGGCATTGAGGCTGCTAGGCAAAGGATCCCATCTGGCGCGCCTGGAAATAAATTTTATACCCGGGGTAATAGTTGCCAGACCGGCCAAGAAACCCGGTTATACGCCGTTGATTGCCCTTGGACTTGCCCTGGCTATCGTAGCAGGGACTTATTTTACGATGCAGATGGTAGCCGGCGGCACAGTTAGCTTACAGGCAGACGTTAACCAGAAAATGAAAGTTAACAGTGAACTACAGAAGCAAATAAAGGCAACATCGGATAAACAAAAGGTCGAGGAGGATGCTTATAAAAAGACGGTGGCGACATTAAAAGAGCCGCTTGATTACCTTGCACAGCAGAGAGCCGGTTTGAACGCGGACCTGGGGAAAGCATTTGCCCTCCTGCCGGGTACCATGAACCTCATATCAATCGAGAATGATGGCAAGACAATCATAGCGGAAGGAAAAGCACCCAGCGAAGAAATGGTAATGGGCTATGCACGCGATTTGAGACAGAGCAGCCGATTTCAGCTGGTAATGGTAACGGCAATAGATATCCAGGAATATAATGAGGTTAATTTCTTGCTGACGATAACACTAAAGCAATGAATATGGCATTTGGCAAACTCGGGACTGGATGACAGGTTATGAATATTGTTGAACTGCTCAGGATCGCAGAGAAGAAAAGGGCGTCAGACCTGCACTTGATCGCCGGTGTCCCGCCTCTAATGCGGATTGACGGCGATCTCAAGCAGGACGATGAACTGGAGATCCTATCGTCCCAGGATATTAAGAACCTCTTAACCGAGTTAGCGACGGAACGGCAGCGGGAGATATTCGAAGAGGAGCTGGAGGTGGACTTTGCCTATTCGCTTCCCGGGGGTGGAAGAGGCAGGTGTAATGCATGCTTTCAGCAGGGCTCTATCAGCCTGGCCGTCCGCCTGCTTCCCGAGCGTATCCCCACAGTTGAAGATCTGGGCCTACCCGATATCTGCAAGGAGGTCGTCACACGTCCGAGGGGGTTGATAATTGTGACAGGTCCCACCGGCTCCGGTAAAAGCACGACGATTGCGGCCATGCTGAACTATCTGAATCATACTTTCCACAAGTACCTTGTTACGATTGAGGATCCTATCGAGTATGTACACCCTAACATTAAATGTGCTTTTTCCCAGAGGGAGCTGGCAGCCGATACCCATTCGTTTGTCAACGCCCTGAAATATGTGCTGAGGCAGGATCCCGACGTGATCCTGGTCGGTGAGATGAGGGACCTGGAAACCGCCGCCGCCGTATTGACAGTAGCTGAGACCGGCCACTTGGTGCTATCAACCGGGCATGCTCCCAGCGCTGCCCAGTCAGTGGAAAGGATCGTCGATCTTTTCCCGCCTCATGAAAGGCCCATGGCCCAATCGCGCCTCGCATCCACGCTGATCGGTGTATTCTGCCAGGCGCTGGTGCCGCGCATAAAGGGAGGCAGGGTGGCGGCTATTGAAATAATGCTGGCCACGCCGGCGGTGAAAAACCTCATCCGCGAGGGTAAGCCGTTCCTTATCCCGAATACAATTCGCACGAGCTCACAGCTAGGCATGAGGACGCTTGACGATGCATTAGTGGATCTCTACCGCAGGGAGATTATTTCCCGGGAATCCATTTTTGCCTTTTGCCAGGATGCGGATGAGGTAAACAAAATATTGAGAATGAATAATATCGCCAGATAAACAGAGACAAAGAGGGGCGCGGCTCTGAGCCGCGCCCCTCTTTTGAATAAGTCTCGGTGATTTAGGGGATACAGGGGAGATAGGTCTGGTCGGTTACTTCGCCGGTGCCGGAATCAATCGAATATGTGCCGTGCGGTGTACCGATGAAATAACTGGTAAGCTGGCTTGTACTGGAAGGTGCTGCTCCGCTGTTGTCATACATGTAAGCTGCCACTGCAGTTTGGATATTATGCATTTCGGTTGCAGCTGCTTCCGTGCATCCTGCGCCGATGTATTTGGTAACGTTCAGCACCACGACGGCAGCCAGCACGGCCAGGATGGAGATCACTACCAGTAACTCGATCAGTGTGAAACCTTTCTCACCGGATTTAAAAAACCTTTTCATTTTTGCCCTCCTTAAACTTTTCGGTTTCGGGCCGGGTCGACCTTTTTCCAGCCCGCTGTTAACCTTTTGTTCACTTAAAAGTTTAATGCCGGTCAGTCTCACTGTATATAGGTAATAGGTAACGTTTATAATAGTACTATCGTCATGACCCGTATGTTTTCTTATTATGA
>JAQUQM010000140.1 GCA_028716085.1 Dehalococcoidia bacterium
TTTTATGCGCTGAGCTTCACGCTGGTCACCTTTGCCGTGAAGAAGCTGGAGCTCAGTATAACCTATGCGATCTGGTCGGGTGTGGGAACATTGCTAATCGCTGCCATAGGGCTGCTCTGGTTCAAGGAGCCCATGAGCGTTCTGAAAGCCGGGTCCATGCTGCTCGTCATTGCAGGTGTGGTGGGGCTCAACCTGAGCCAGCCGGGCGGATAGCAGGATATAACAGGGTAGGACGTAAAAAGCCGGGTAACAATGATAAACACCGGCGCTGGACTGAGCACTGCGGCGAGGCGCAGCTCACTGAGGTGCACAAGACTATGAGGTTCACCAAACAACCTTGACTTTTAGCTACGCTTTCTATATACTTGCGATTCGTTGTTTCATTTTGAGCAACTTTGCCGGCTTCTTGCCCGAGTGGCGCAATGGCAGCGCAACCGACTTGTAATCGGTAGGTTAGCGGGTTCGACTCCCCTCTCGGGCTTAGGATCTTAAGGTTACTGTGGAGAGGTGCCGGAGTGGACAATCGGAGCAGACTGTAAATCTGCCGCCTGAAGGCTACGAAGGTTCGAATCCTTCCCTCTCCACCATTCCGTTCGATATACTATTTTCCTGATCTACGTGCTTGTTGGCTGAGCAAACCGTTTTCAAGAATCTTTATATATATAGAGGCGATCTCGTCAGGTTTCAAACGTCCGTAGGGATTATACCACTTGTATATCCAGTTGCAGGCAGATAATATAAGAAAAGACGCCATCTTTATATCATCAATAACGAAGTAACCTTTTTCGACTCCTTCCTGCAGTATCAACTGCAGATCCGCCTCACCCCTTTTCTTAAATTTGTTGTACCTGCTATAGAATCTCTTATTGATCGAGCTGGCCTGGTCATAAAAAATGGCAGTCAAATCGATCGAGTTTGTGTTTGTATTTATTTGATTTATAATGAACTGCCTTAATTTGTTTACCGGTGTGACGTGTGACTTTGGAATTTTATCCAGGCTGCCTACACTCCTGGCAAGCAGAATATCGGAGATCTCTTCAAGAAGGGCTTCTTTACTCTTGATATAGTAGTAAAGGGATGCCTTCCGTATATTGAGCTGATGCGCTATTTCGTCCAGCGTGACAGCATGATAACCTTTGGCTGCAAACAGCTGAGCCGCCGTTTTCAGGATTTGCTCTTTACGATAGTTCTTTTTCTTACTCATAAAACTGTAATTGATTATCACCTAAACTAATATAATACATCAAGGATGATTTCGTTTCGAGTTTTAACTATTGACAAAATCCTGTAATTAGTATACGCTATTAACTACCTACCGGTAGGTAGAATTATCCCCCACACTGTTGTCAGGAGGCGAATCATGTATTAGGAACCGGATTTTATTACAACAGGTGCTGATCTTTATTACACTATGCTGTGGTTCTTCATTATCACAAGCCAAAAATAACAAGGAGGGTGTATGATGCATGTTTGGACAAGGACAATCCTATTCTGCGTAAGCCTGTTTACCATCCTGGCATTCGTTTTCTCAGGTTGTCAGCCTGGTCCCGCTGCCGTCCCGGCAGGTTCAGAAAAAGTAATTACAATTGGGAACCTTGGGCCTTTAACGGGTCCCCTGCGCGCCCTGGGTCAGGCTTCTGTTGGTGTAAATGACTATATTACTTATCTTAATGAGACACAAGGTGGGATCAAATACAAGGATCCCAAGACGGGTCAGGATACCATTGTTAAACTCAAGGGTTTGATGGGTGACCATGCCTATGACGGTGTGAAATCTCTTTCGCTTTACGAACGATACAAGGCGGCTGGAATGGATCTGATTATGTGTTGCGGGAGTACACCGGCCGAGGCCATCTTTTCCCTGTGTGCCAGGGATCATATCCCCGGTTTCGTAGTCACATCCGGTGTCAGCCCCTCTCTGTATGATGTGCCGGAACCATACCTGGCTATGAATGGTGCCGCACAGCCTATATATACGTCTTTGCTGGCTGCATGGTATGCAGATGAATGGAAAAAATCGGGTAAAACCGAAAAGTTTAAAATCGGTTTGATAGCAGCGGATGTACCTACCCGCCGTCTTTGCGACAACGACGAGGCATATGGATTTAAAACTTATGTACGTGATGTGCTGGGGGCGGACCTTGTAGCAATCGCCTACATACCCCAAGCCCCGATCGATGTAAAGGCAGAGCTGTCACGCATGGTTGATGGCGGTGCCAACCTGGTTATGGTGGACCATTGGGGCACTTCGGCATTCAGGGTGCTTATGAACGATGCCATGACACTGGGCATGCACAAGAAGGGTGTTATCCTTAATCTTGAATGGATACCGCCTGACGTGATTGCTAATGAGCCGGCGATCTTCGAGGAATACAATAAAGTGTCAAGGGTGGAAGCCCTGTCTGAAGGCTGGTGCGGAAATGAACCGGCTGACGTTCAGGCTAAATATCCCGGCCTTAAACTGGCTTTTGACGTCTGCGCCAAATACCACAATGGGGATATCCCCGAGAAGCAGGGCGGCTGGTTCTACGTGTATGGCGTAAAAGAGATGATGCTGGGTGAGCAGGTATTGAAACAGACGTTGGAAAGGACCGGTTGGGACGGTTTCTCGAAGGAAGAACTGAGGAAGACCATATTCAATATGAAAGTCATTGATACCGGCGGTCTGTGTCCCACCTTTACCCCTGATCCTAAAGTCCTGATGACGCTGCCGTCCATGGCTGTCACCGATATTAAAAACGGCCAAATGATAACTGATCTGAATAAGAGGCCTTTCCTGGCTTCTAATACCGGTAACAAAATATGGCCGGACTACAAACTCACCATGAGTGCGGACTGGCTGCCCTATATTTGGACACCGCCTGATTTCCCCAGGTCATTGATGGGCAAGTAAATCGGTCGGATTACTGTTTAAGAGCCATAAATTAAGGAGTGCGTGCAATGAAACGAAAATTCGTCTTGGGTAGCCTTGTCATTGGGTTTATCATGCTGCTGATTAGCTGTGCACCGCCTGCTCCAGCGGAACTCGTTGGCTGCAAGGCTGATTTATCCGGAATATTTCTGGTACGCCGCGGAGTGGATAGCGCGGTACTCATACCTACTTATACAATATCCAATCCCAATGAATACATGGTCAGTGTAGATGACCTGGTCTACAAAATGGATGCGGGCGTGGGGTATGTCCTCTATTAACAAATACCTTACCGCTAATGTATGCCTGCCGGAGAGAAAATTGTGATCCAGGGAACCGGCGTGCTGGAATTTAACAATGCTGTAGCTGAGAGATTGTTCCAGGGGGATCCCATGGCAAAGGCAGTAGGAGCAGTACTGCCTATGTGGAAAAGCGTGGGCAATATGCCGGCAGGTATAACCAAGGAAATATGGGGTGCCATACCTGCTAAAGACGTGGTCTTCAATTATGAAGTCACAGTTCATAGCTATGCTAATGGCATGGATAAACGTGTGACTACGAAAGGCACCTCACAAGCTGTAAAGTAATCTCAGAGGGAGGGTAAACTTGGAAGCACTGCAACATGCCCTGGTGTTTATTATCCCGGGTCTATCCAAAGGATTAGTATACGCGCTCATAGGACTGGGTTTTGTCGTCACCTTTAAATGTACGGGCATTTTTAATCTCGCCATGGGCGAAATACTGATGCTCAGCGGCTATGTATTCTACCTGTTTGCCAATCAGTTGGGACTTCCGGTATGGGCTGCAGTCATGATGACCCTGGTCTTGATGTGCATAATCGGGTACATAACCGTAAGGTTGATGATACAGCCTCTGGTTGGCCAGCCGAACATAGCCATGATCCTGATGACGCTGGCGATGGGTTCCATCCTCGTGGCTTTAATGATCCTGTTCTGGGGCTCGCAGGACCTGATTGTTCCCAGGTTCTTCCCGAGGGGAGGAATCGATGTCTACGGTTCGGTCCTGGAGTGGCACTACATTGGTTTTGCCCTGGTTTCGCTAGTCTTGCTGTTGGCTTTGCTGGCTTTTTTCCGCTATTCCAAGCTGGGGCTGAGCATGATGTCAATCAGCGAGGACCAGCAGGCGGCACAGGCACTGGGGATCAGTGTCACAAGGATAGTACAAAGCGCCTGGATACTGGGCATCCTGGCTGCAACCGTTGGCGGCATCATACTTACCTCGGTCACTGCGGTCCAGTACAGCCAGGCTTCCATAGGCATGATCGGTATGGCTGTAGCACTGTGTGGGGGTTTACAGTCCCTGGGTGGTGTGATTGTTGGCGGCTTGCTGGTCGGCTTAATACAGGGCCTGGTATCAGGTTATGTTGATCCCTTTGTACCAGGCTCCCTGCAGGAGGTAAGCGCCTACATAATCATGATGCTCGTATTACTGATCCGTCCTACCGGTATTTTCGGCTGGGAACGAATAGAGAGAGTGTGAAAAATGTTACCTTGCGGAATCTACAATACTAGTTACGCGCAGCAGTTTTCGATTATCAGGACCCGGCTGCAATGGGTGTACGTGATCTTTGCCCTGGCGCTGGCAATTTCCCTGCCATTGTATGCAGGCAGCTATTTCATGACTTTCGCAGTATATTTCGGCATTACGACTATTTCCGCACTGGGATTAATGCTGCTTAGCGGATACTGTGGATTGTGGTCGATGGGCCATGCTGCTTTTATGATGATAGGTGCCTTTACCACTGCAAATCTTACCAGCAGCGGCATGAACTTTTTTCTGGCCCTGCTCATCGGTGCGATTGTGGCGGCGGCAGTTGGCACGTTTTTCGGGTTGCCCTCCGGTAAAGTAAAGGATTTCTATCTGGTTTTGAGTACACTGGCAGGCCAATTTATCATAGTTTACGTGATAATTTCATGGTTCAAGGGTGACACGGGGGTTCATATACCCCCGGTCACTATCGGGAACCTTGTACTGGATCAGGCTGAAAAATACTGGTACCTGGTGCTGGCTTTCCTCATTGGTATGACCTTCCTGGCTAAGAATATAACCAGGACAAAAGTCGGGCGTGCTTTTGTGGCCATACGGGACAATGACGTAGCTGCCGCGGCGATGGGGATTAATACGTTCGCATACAAGTTGATGGCTTTTGCCCTGGCCGGTTTCTTCGCAGGTATTGCAGGAGGGCTATGGGTTGGCTATATCAGTTATGCTACCTGGGAACATTTCACCATCATGGACTCAATATGGTACCTGGGCATCATCCTCATCGGTGGCGCCGGGTCAATTGCAGGAGCTTATTTTGGAGCTTTCTTCGTGAGGGGGGTAAAGGAAATATCGTACGTAAT
>JAQUQM010000141.1 GCA_028716085.1 Dehalococcoidia bacterium
CGCAGGGCACGGATTTGCTCCTGCGGCGGGGAAATCCTCGCCGGGCAGAGCGGAAATTAAAGAGAGAATCGGCGATTTCTTTGATAAATATTTGAAAAATTAGGGCAGGCTATTTATCGTCCCGGTCTTCAAATTCCTGCTTGATCCTGGATTCGATTTCCTTGAATTCGTCACCTTCGGCTGAGATGCCGGCGGAGCTTTCCAGCCGCCTGATCCTGTCCTCGAGCTTGTCCTGCTCGGCAAGTACCAGCCTGATGGCCTCCGCCACGGGATCAGGCAGGCGGTTATGATCGAGATCGATGCGCGCTTCCCTGTGCTCCTCCACTATTCTACCGGGTACGCCGACCACCGTGGCGCCAGGCGGGACGGATTTGATCACCACCGATCCTGATCCTATACGGGCCCCTTCCCCTACTGTAATAGCTCCCAGTACGATGGCACGTGAACCTATGACCACGCTGTTGGCGATGGTGGGGTGGCGTTTTTTTCTGGCCAGGGTTGTGCCGCCCAGCACGACGCCCTGGTAGATAAGGACATCGTCGCCTATTTCTGAGGTCTCCCCTATTACTACACCGGCGCCGTGGTCGATGAAGAAGCGCCTACCGATGGTTGCGCCGGGGTGAATCTCGATCTGCGTAAAGAAGCGGTTCCACTGGGAGATGACGCGGGAGACGAAGTACATTTTATGCAGGTAAAACCAGTGGGCGAACCTGTGCCACCAGAGCGCATGAAGCCCGGGGTAAAGGCAAAACACTTCCCAGGCGCTTCTGGCCGCAGGGTCTCGATCCATAGCGGCGCGGATGTCTTCGCGCATCAGTTGGAACCAGTTCATGGCTTTTCCTATGGAGTTATTATACGACAGAGCATGGCTGTTATAATATCCCTACCGGATTAATATTCCTTATCGAGAGGTATGCTATGCGGTTGAGACGCGTCTGTGTAATTGTAACTGCACTGGCCTGTGTACTTTTTTGTTGTGCTCCTGTTACGCAGAATGAATCGGAAGCTCCCGGCAAGACGCTAATTAGTGGGAATATCAGCAGTTCCGGTAGTTTGCCTCAGGCGGGTGTCGGCCGGCACGACATTGTTGATGATAATTACACGATGCCGCGGGGGCAGGTCGATCCTGTCATTTTTGTAGATATATATGAAAGGGGACTGGCTTACCCCGGGACAACCTTGCTGGCAGATATTCATGATGCGGAAAATCCCCGCATTATAGAAGTCAACCTGCTGGGCGAGGTGCTCTGGGAGTATCGCGTTCCCTACGCTTTACGCAGGTTCATCAATCCGGGCTTTGAAGCGCAGAGATTGCCCGGCGACAATATTCTTTTTATCCTGCCCCGCTACGGGATTTTTGAAGTTGACCGCAGTGGCGCAACGCTATGGTCGTATCTTGATGGAAAGATATCGCATGATGCAGACAGGCTGGAAAACGGTAACACGCTGGTCGTCTGGGGCAACGATCAGAAAGCGGATATCCAGGCAAAGGAGATAAACAAGGCAGGTGAGGTGGTCTGGTCATGGAGCGTGAAGAAGGACTTCGACCATCCGCCGTACTCCACTATTTATGCCGATGGATGGACGCATGCCAACGCCGTAAGCCGCCTGCCCGGGGGCAATACACTGGTGAGCCTGCGGAATTTTAATCTCGTGGCAGAGATTGACCCGCAAGGAGCATTGGTGAGGACTTATGGTGAGGGTGTTTTCTTTGACCAGCACGACCCTGAGTTGCTGTCAAACGGGCATATGCTGGTGGCAAACCATAAGCCGCAGCCCCCGAACAATGCCGTGGAAATAGATCCGGGTTCAGGGCAGGTCGTCTGGAGCTTTGGTGGAAGCCAGTGGGTGCCGCAGCTTGTCAGGGATGCCGACAGGCTCCCCAATGGGAACACACTTATTACGGGTACCAACCGGATTATTGAGGTAACAATGGATGGTAAAATAGTCTGGCAGTTGAGGCTGAAGGCCGAGATAGCCAGGGAACAATCATCAGGAAAGGGATTTTATAAAGCCCAGAGGGCCGACCATAGCGATTAAAATAATCATATATTACTTATACGGAGGTGGCCGATGATATCTTTGATAGCCGTCTACGCCGGAGCAGGGATCATTATTCTATGGGGGATTGCTCATCTGTTTCCTACAGCGGCCATAGTTAAGGGGTTCGGTGAAATATCTGCCGACAATAAAAAGATTTTAATTATGGAATGGGTGGGGGCAGGTTTGTGGATGTGTTTTGTGGGGGTGTTGTGTCTCCTTATTACTGCCATGGGGATGGCCAGGGACAGCGCAGCCACGGTCGTTTATGCCGCTTCATCTACTATGTTGATGATTTCGGCGGTGCTGGGTTTTGCCACGGGCTTTCAAACAAATAGCCTGCCTATTAAGATGTGTCCCTTCGTGCAGATGCTGTGTTCCATGCTGCTGCTCTCAGGTGTGAATATAGTGTAGGGACAGCTCTTCAGACCTGTCCGCGGAGGGCGGGCGCAGTTGCGGGCGCAGCTAAAGCTACGCCCCTACGATTGGTCGAACTTGAATAGAACCCTGGCATTGGCCGTGGTAATGCGGGCGATTTCCTCTTCGGCCATCCCCTTGATCTCGGCGAAGGCCTTCAGGCTGCGCAGCACGTCTGAAGGCTGCGAGCGGTAGCGGTTTTCCCTTCCATAGTTAACGGGGCTGTCGGTCTCCAGTAGAAGCCTATCCAGCGGGGCTTCCCTGACTGCCCGGCGATGTTCTTCATGGTATTCGGCTGCCGGTGTAGCGGATATGTAATAGCCTGCTTCGACTATCTCCGCAAGCGTGCTGGAGAACCCGGTATACCAGTGAAAGACAGCCCTGGTCAGGCCGGAATCTTTCACTGCCCGCAGGCAGTCTTTCCAGGCGTAGCGGCTGTGCAGCGATACAGGTTTGTTAAACCTGGCGGCTATCTCCAGAAGGCGTTTCAGCACCTCCTGCTGTAATTCCTTGCCCGCGCCCTTGAGCACCCTTTTATCGTAATCCAATCCTATTTCACCTATTGCCGGCGCTTGAGATAGGTTGCTGAGGATAAATTCCAGGGATTGCTCTATTTGAGCGGTCTCCATTCCTGCCAGGGACCAGGGATGCAGCCCCAGTGCAGGAAGCACGAAGCCGGGATACCTGGCGGCAAGTTGAAGATTGGCCTGGTTTGAGCTCTTATCCTGTCCCACAGCCACTATTGCCGTTACCCCGGTCTGCCTGGCCTTATCCAGGACGTTGTCTATATCTTCTACCTCATCGAGGTGCGCATGGCTGTCAATGAGTTCGAGCACGTTTGCTTCCGAAGATATCTTTCTTATTGACCTCATATATGTCGGCGGGCTTTATTATGCCGGCCTCGGTTATTATACCCGCGGCCAGCTCCAGCGGGATCATGTCAAAGCCGGATTCCGGTTCCTGTAAACCTGCTACAAAGCCGTTTACGTCAACTTTTGACAGCTCACACACAATATATAAAGGAACTTTCCTGCGTTCGGCGATCCTGGCGAGCTCCAGCGAAGGTGTACCGTTAATAAAATACCCGTGAAAAGATATGGCGTCTGCTCCTAAAAGCGCAAGGTCGGCTCGCGCCATCTGCCAGTATACCTGGTTATCCGGAACCAGTTGGGTGATTATGCCGGATTTACGAAGGCTGTCAGCGGTCAATTCACCGTATGCGATAGCGTTCTGACTGGATTCGACTGAGAGTACTTTGAAATCGATTTTTTTATGTGCGGCAATTTCCATGGCGCCACATACCGCTGAACTGAAACTGCAAGTGATGATGACGCAGCGGCTGTTGATGATCTTCGCCGCGTTCAGCGCTGCGCGCTTTGAAGTCCGCTCGCTATGGCTGATAAGGCTCTCCACCGTATCTACACAGAGCTTGCTTACATCTTCGGGAGATTGCTTTTTCATATCGATTTGCGACAGGCTCTCCCGGAATTGCAGCATGTAATTGGATATGGAGACCATGCCCGGCCTGAGGTTCATAATTTCAGCCGCTGTCTTATCGAGATCAGCAATGATCTTGCGTGCCGATGCAGCTTTGCTTCCGGCAGCGGAGGATTTGATGATATCGAGCGCCTGCCTGGTCAGCCATGCGGCGCCGTGCTCACGGTCACGTTTCAGGCTGTTGACGCTTTTTCTGGCTGACGCAATCATCTTTGAAGATTATACCCCAATATCGTCAATATTTATATATGTAGCTCGATCACGTCATTGTCTTTGAGGATATGATCCTGCCCTACTCTCTGGCCGTTGAACTTTCCCGAACCCCACAGGACTGCATAGCGCAGGTTGTATTTGAAATCCTTGTGGACGGCTTCGGCGGCATCCTTAACGGTCGCGCCCTGTTTTAAAATCACAGGGTCGGACAAATCTACCTTGACGCCGGGAGACTTGGTATGCACACGGATAATATCCAGGTAAGCAAACAACTGCCTTTTCAGCTCCTCCAGGTTCTCCTTTGACTCAGCGGACACCTTGATGCTGTCAAAGAGGCGTCCGTATTTGCCATTGAGCGACTTTATCCCCTCTTCTTCGAAATCCAGGTCCCCCATATTGCCGATGAGGAACATTTTACGCGTGCGCAAACCAACGGGAGAATGCTCCACGTTACTGGTTTCAGGTACGATGGCCATATTTTCGAGCTCCTTAAGTGTAGTGTCGGCCTGCTCCACCGGATTACTGCTCAGATCAACCACTATGGCGAGCAGGTCGGCATTGCGCAGTATATTGTTGGACCAGATGCGGGATTCATACATGTTTACGGCCGGCAGGTCCACAATCTGTATCTGGATGTTTTCAAAAGGCATCATGCCCACGTTGGGAGACTTGGTGGTAAAGGGATAGTCTGCGACCTCGGGATGGACGTTAGCCAGGGAAGCCAGTATAAGCGATTTGCCCGTGTTGGGCAGTCCTACCAGCGCTATCTGCCCCGCTCCTTCTTTGCGGATGTAAAAGCTTTTCCTGCTGGTGGCGGCTTTGCGTTCGGCTTCCTCGGTTATGCGCGCGATCTTCCTGCGCAGATCGGCCTGAAGATGATCGGTGCCCTTGTGCTTGGGCATGATGGCAAGCATGGCTTCTAGAGCCTCGACCTTTTCCTCCGAGCTTTTGCCTTCTCTGAAGCGTTTCTCGGCTTCGAAATATTGTGGTGGTAAGTTTGCCGGCACGAGATTGTTTCAATTTTAGCACAATCGAGTAGCACCCTCATCTTTTTGCTATATTGAAAGACAGAGGTTAAAAATCAAAAGTTGAAGCTCAAAATGGGATG
>JAQUQM010000142.1 GCA_028716085.1 Dehalococcoidia bacterium
ATCTCTTTAAACAAAACCGCATGTTAGCCAAGATAAAGACGGCGGCCATGCTCGGGCTGGATGCCCAACTGGTTGAGGTCGAGGTGGATATCTCCCCCGGCCTGCCGAACACGCTTATCGTCGGACTCCCCGATACTGCAGTAAAAGAAACAAGGGACAGGGTGCGCTCCGCCATTAGAAATTCCGGGTGCATCTTCCCCATGCGCAGGATCACGGTTAACCTGGCGCCTGCTGATATTAAAAAGGCCGGCCCGGCCTACGACCTGCCCATTGCCATCGGCATCCTGCTCAGCTCCGGCCAGGTCATTGCCGATCCCACCGAAACCATCTTTCTGGGCGAGCTGTCGCTCGATGGAACCGTGCGGCACCTTCATGGGGTCCTGCCCATGGTGGCCATGGCAAAGGAGAACGGTATTAAAACCGTCTTCGTCCCCGTGGAGGATGCTGAAGAGGCGGCGTTGATGGAAGGCATCCGGGTTTTCCCAGTTATATCGTTGAGCCAGCTGGTCAGCCATTTCAACGGTGAGACGGATATCGCGCAGCATGCCACAAACATATCCTGGCAGACGGAAAGCCTGGAAAAACCGGCCATCGATATTTCAGACATCAAGGGACAGGAACACGCCAAGAGGGCGCTGGAGGTGGCAGCCGCAGGCGGCCACAACGTGCTGATGGTGGGCCCGCCGGGCAGCGGCAAGACCATGCTCGCCCGTGCACTGGCGACGATTTTGCCCGCTCTGGCACTTTCCGAAGCCATAGAGGTAACCAAGATCTACAGTGTAAGCGGCCTGATCTCCAAATACACGCCCCTTGTCACGCAACGGCCTTTCCGCTCGCCTCATTACACAACTTCCCACGCAGGGCTGGTAGGCGGCGGGCGCTTACCTCATCCCGGTGAAATCAGCCTGTCGCACCGCGGCGTGCTCTTCCTGGATGAATTCCCCGAGTTCAACCACCTGGCGCTGGAATCCCTGCGGCAGCCGCTTGAGGATAAAGTAATAACCATCAGCCGCGCCGAAGGCAGCCTGACCTTTCCGGCCAATTTCATGCTGGTGGCCGCCATGAACCCATGCCCGTGCGGATATTATGGCGACCCTGTGAAGGAGTGCAAGTGTTCCTCCAGCACCATCACACGCTACCAGAAAAGGCTGAGCGGCCCGCTGCTGGACAGGATCGATATATTTGTCGACGTGCCCCGCATCGACTATGAAAAGCTCATGGATCAAAGGGCGTCCGAGAGCTCGGACACGGTTAGAAAAAGGGTACAAGCAGCCAGGCAAATTCAGCTTGAAAGGTTCAAAGGCACCAAACTGGCCAGCAACGCCGATATGTCGACCGCTGAAGTAAAGGAATTCTGCAGGCTGGAGTCAGCAGCGTTGAACCTGCTAAAAACAGCCATGAAACAACTTCATTTCACCGCCCGCGCCTTTCACAGGACAATCAAGCTGGCGCGCACGGTGGCGGACCTGGACGGCTCGGAAAGCATCAAGACCAACCACCTTGCGGAAGCGCTACAGTACCGGCAGAGGAACATCAACCGCTGAATAAATGCCAGCCTTGTCAAAACTTTTCTTATAATCTATTAATATCATTTCATCCGTTGTATTCATTGACAAACAGAATCGTCTATGAGATGATAACACATCCGCATTCATACACGATCGGTACTCGTAACACTTGCTGCCATTGCTAAGGAGGATTAATGAATAATAAGCAGTATCCCCATGTCTTAATTTCCCTACTCGTATTAGCTGCTGTGCTATTTTCAAGTTTGGCCATATCGCCAAGTCCGGCCATGGCAGCCGGTTCTTCACTAACTATCAATGTGGCCACGCCAACAACTGCAACAATAGGTACACCTTACACTCTTCTACCCACAGTATCGGGCGGCACTTCACCATACTCCTGGTCAACTACCGGCAAACCTTCCTGGCTGATGCTTAATCCAAATACGGGGGTATTATCGGGTACTCCTGGTACTTCCGCAAAAACGGTAACTTTCACTTTGCAGGTGAAAGATAAGAAAAACTTGAAAGCAACTGCTAATGTGACAATTAACATTAACCAGCCTACGCCTCCTGTTATCAGTATAAATTCACCAACAACCGCAACAATCGGATCACCTTTTACATTAACACCGACAGCTTCGGGCGGCGCCGGTGCTCCCTATTCATGGTCGACTACCGGCAAACCTTTCTGGCTGATGCTTGATCAAAATACAGGTGCCATGACAGGCACACCGGGTACGTCGGCTGTTTCAGTGACATTTACACTCCAGGTTAAAGATAAGATCGGAACCAAAGCAACTAAAAATGTAACGATTAACATTAGCCAGCCTGCACCTCCTACGATCACCGTAGATTCACCAACAACCGCAACAATCGGATCACCCTTTACACTTACACCGACAGCTTCGGGTGGCGCCGGTGCTCCCTATTCATGGTCGACTACCGGCAAACCTTTCTGGCTGACGCTTGATCAAAATACAGGTGCCATGACAGGCACGCCGGGTGTCTCAGCTGTCACAGTGACATTTATACTCCAGGTTAAAGATAAGATCGGAACCAAAGCAACTGCAAATGTAACGATTAACGTCATTACAGCTCCTACCGACCCCCTCGTCACTTTCCCAGATCCCAATTTGGAGGCAGCTATCAGGCAAGCTATCAACAAGCCAGCAGGTGATATCCATACCTCCGAGCTTACAGCTTTGAAGACGCTAATGGCAGACTATAAAGGGATCTCCAACCTGAGTGGGCTTGAATACTGCCAGAATGTCTCTTATCTAAGGTTGACAGGTAACAATGTAAGTGACATGGTTCCACTAAAAAGTCTCACCAATCTTACTCATCTCTTTTTGAGTAACAATCAAATAAGCAATCTGACACCATTAGCAGGGCTTATAAAACTAAATTATCTTTTTTTAAGCAATAATCCTATAAGGGATATAACACCACTGGGCCAACTCGCCAATCTCACTAACCTTGGATTGGAAAACAACCTGATATCTGATCTTACACCCTTGGCAAGCCTCACCAACCTTACTGAACTCTACATAATCAAAAATCAGATAAACGATCTTACACCGCTGTCTAATCTCAACAAGCTTACAGTTCTCCGTCTATACAGCAATCAGATAAACAATCTGACACCGTTAGTCGATCTACCAAACCTGATCTATCTTGATCTTGCTTATAACCAGATAAGTGATATTTCACCGCTTGTTGATAATACCGGCTTGAGTTCAGGTGATAATTTGAATTTAAAGAGTAATCCCCTGAATTCCAGCTCCATTTCTTCCTACATACCTGCACTGCAGGCCAGAGGAGTAAGGGTAGAATATGATCTCCCTATTGATCACCCCAAAGCCGTGATCCTCGTCGATACCCGACTCTACAATTTGCTTAAGAACGAGATAGATCAATATCGGGCGCTGGCGCAAGTGCGTCGCGGTTTCTCCATCAATTTGGACATCGTGAACAACATCGATGATTGGAGCTACACAGCAGTCAGGGATCGGATCAAATCCCTCAAGGATGAGAATCCTGATCTTGAGGGTGTACTATTGATGGGCAATATCAAGATGCCGTCATTTTTCCAATCCAGAGGCGATAATATAGACCTCAGGCTGATGCCTCATTACTTTGAGGATTTGGACGCGGTATTTCGCAAGGACTTACCCAATGGCTCTCAAATACCTTTCGGTGGGAATTCAGTAGCAGTGCCGGTGCACGACTTGGATTTTATCGGCAAGGGGCCGAATCCTGATCCGGAACTATGGGCGGCGTTCATGCCAGTTGGTTCAGCCGGGACGCAGAATACATACAATGACTTTGCGGCCCAATTACGTCCTTATCTTGAAAAGGTAATTCGATTCTACTCGGGAGAGATCAAGACGAATGGCCGTTATTATTACGTTTCAAGAGATAAGGGAGAGCGCATGGACCTCAACTGGGAAACTTTCGGGAAATCCAATATAGATTATTATGGAATGGCAGGGCCGAATGGCGAGACAGGCTCTAACTGTATGAAGGATGGCATAAATGTGTGCTACGTTCGATGGCCTCTCGAATCCTATACCAGTTATGCTGATTTCGTGGCTGATTGGGAAGCACGAGATCCCGGGGAAGGCTGGCAGCAAGACAGCATATTTTTGTCACATATGGCTTCTTCAATTTATTCGATTGTTCAAGTCAATGTTCATAGCAACTCCGTCTGGTCTCTGGTGTCCACAGCCCAAGCTAGAGGTATAACGGGAGGGGGCTTAATCGTCGCTCTCGATGGATGTGGTGTTGCCGGTATGAGCCAACCCGGATCACCGTCTGTTACAGACGGGCAAGGCTTCCCGTCGGAGAATGTCCTTCTAGCGTTTCTATATGGCAACTCGCAAGCGGTTGCCGGGTCAGGAGACCCATTTACCAGGGGCCACTATGCCAACCATCCAACTGTTTGGAGCCGACTCGTCACTTTTGGAGACTATCTTGGTAAGGCGCATTTAGAGCGCATGAAGGTAAATTACGCATCGTCTGACTCCGCCAGCCTTCGTGAATGGAGTATGGAAATGCTCGTAGGCGATCCATTTGTCGATCTCCAGGATATTAGTGGTCCGGCTAAGTAACAACCGGGTATTTGGTCATTACCGGGGCAAGATTGTGCATCGGATATGTAAGTATGGTAGCCTAATAATCCATAATGAAATGGACATGTATCCGGAATGATCGGCTATGCCCGGCCTGCATTCTTATTTATCGGTCTTCCCCTGGCAGAAGTGCTGCAGTACCGGCAGAGGAACATCAACCGCTAAATAAAAAAACTGAGCCGGAGCGAATTGACCTGCCCCGGCTCAGATGCCAGAATGCTGCACAATAAATCAGTCTACTTTGCCAGCTCCTTATACCTTTTTATTATGGTATAGGTGGCATAGTCGGTCAGCAGCACAGTCCTGTTGATACTGTCCGATGCCTGATATTGATCAAGCGCTGATGTAAACAGCACCTGGAATTCTGCATAAAGCCACATGTGTCTTCTCAGCATGATCAAGGCATAGATCGCTTCTTCCAGAGGTATATTCTCATAATATTGGTCCTCGGCAAATTTGGTGAAGAAGGCGGAGGCGATATCGTAAGCCTTCTGCTCGAAATAAAGTTTCTT
>JAQUQM010000143.1 GCA_028716085.1 Dehalococcoidia bacterium
CCATGGTTACCGCGTCCAGTATAATGACGCCAAAGGCCCCACCAAGGGCGGTATCCGCTTTCATCCCGATGAAACCATTGATACAGTCCGGGCGCTGGCAGCCTGGATGACCTGGAAGTGCTCGCTTATGGACTTACCCCTCGGTGGCGGCAAAGGCGGCATCATCTGCAATCCCAAGGAAATGTCAGAGGGTGAGCTTGAACGTCTCAGCAGGTCTTATGCCCGCGCAGTATTTTCGTTTATCGGACCGGAAAGGGACGTCCCCGCCCCCGATGTCTACACCACCCCACAGATCATGGCATGGATCATGGATGAGTATTCCTCCATCGCAGGCAAGTCGCAGTTCGGCGTAATCACCGGCAAACCCCTGGCCCTGGGCGGCTCCAAAGGCCGTGGTGACGCCACAGCCAAGGGCGGCATGTACTGCATCCGTGAAGCAGCCAGGGAGTTAAAGATAGACCTCAGCAAGGCGACCATCGCCGTGCAGGGTTATGGCAATGCCGGCTATTTTGCCGCCAAGCTTGCCAAAGAGATGTTCGGTTCCAAGATTGTTGCAGTGTGCGACAGCCAGGGTGGCTGCTATTGCAAATCGGGCATCGACGCTGACGAAGCCCAGAAAATCAAGACCAAGACCACCTCTGTCTGCAACCTGAAGATGGGCGACAAGATCAGCAGTGAGGAGATACTGGAACTCGATGTCGATATCCTCATTCCATCCGCCATGGAAAACGTCATCACGGAGAAAAACGCAGGCAACGTGAAGGCCAAAATCGTGGCCGAGCTGGCCAACGGCCCCTGCACGCCCGAAGCAGATGACATCCTTTACAAAAAGGGCGTCCATATTATACCGGACTTCCTCTGTAACGCCGGTGGTGTGACCGTCTCATATTTCGAGATGGTTCAGAACTTCAACATGTTCTACTGGGATGAGAACGAGGTTTACGAGAGGCTCGACAAGAAGATGACCACCGCCTATCACTCGGTCTACGATACGCACAAGGAATACAAGATCAATATGCGGCAGGCGGCCTATGTCAGGGCTGTGGAGCGCGTTGTGGAAGCCATGAAGCTGCGCGGCTGGGTATAAACTGTAGAAATATTCTTGTCTTAAATAAAGAAAGCGGCAGCCAAAACTGCCGCTTTCTTTATACTTCAAAATTGGAATAAAAGTGTTTATCCTTCAGGCTGTCTATTCCAGGTAATCTTTGAGCCGTCTGCTGCGGCTGGGGTGGCGCAGCTTGCGCAGCGCCTTGGCTTCAATCTGCCGGATGCGTTCCCGCGTTACCTGGAACTCCCTGCCCACTTCTTCCAGCGTCCTTGCCCTGTCATCCTCCAGCCCAAACCTGAGCAGGATTACCCTGCGCTCCCTGTCCGTAAGTTCGGAGAGCACCTCGTTGATCTGCTCTTTGAGAAGGCCGCGGGTAGCGGCTTCATTGGGCGGTGTGGCAATCTTATCCTCAATAAAATCTCCCAGGTGGCTGTCTTCCTCTTCACCGACAGGTGTTTCCAACGATAATGGAAGCCTGGTAAGTTTCATAATTTCGGTCACTTTTTCTACGGGAAGCTCCATGGCAGCGGCGATCTCCTCGGTGGTCGGCTCGCACCCGGTTTCCTGGTTCATGTTCCTCTTGACCTTGAGCAGCCTGTTGATATTTTCAATCATGTGTACGGGGATGCGGATGGTCCTTGCCTGGTCGGCGATGGCCCGCGTGATGGCCTGCCGGATCCACCAGGTGGCGTATGTGCTGAATTTATATCCCCGCCTGTACTCGAATTTATCCACCGCACGCACAAGGCCGATATTACCTTCCTGGATAAGATCCAGAATGGGCATGTGGCACAGGCTGTATTTTTTGGCAATGCTTACAACGAGGCGCAGGTTAGCCTCGATCAGGTGTTTCTCGGATTTCTCCGCCTCGTTCTTCACACCTCTTGAATACACTACAAATTGCTCTATTACCGGTTCCAGTTTGCGGATGAACTTTTTATCTACCGGTTCTTTTACCAGTGATTCGAGCTCTTTCCAGGTGGTTTTTTCACCGATGATATCATAGACTTTCAGCGGTATAAGACGGCTGAATGCGGATATCTCTATTAACTCCAGCCATGTTTCCGGTGCCGTTTTACTGCAATCCGCAGCTATGCCCTCGATGATTTCCTGGTCGATAACGCCATCTACTGCTTCCCTGAACTCCGGATTGAGAATTCCCTTTTTAAAACTCCGCCCGTTCTGCAGCCCAAGTTTCTCGTAAATTACATCCACCGTAGGATGTGCCGCGATCAGCCGCCTCAGCAGGCAGAGGATGATATTTATCTCGAAATCGGCTCCGTTCGGATTGTCCAGGCAATAGCTCTCAATTCTTGCCAGGTGTTTGGCCTCTTCGATTTTGCTGGCCAGGAACCTCTCTTCCCTGGCAGTAAGCAGCGAAACCTTGCCGATTTCCCGCAAATACATGCGCACCGGGTCATCGAATAAATCGTGTTCTATGACCTCCGGTGTGATGCCCGGTATGGATTTAACGGCCGGTTCCAGGCTTGTTGTTGTATCAAGACCGTCCGAAGTAGTTAACCGGTCTTCCCACAGCGCAGCGATCCTGGCGATTTCTTCTACTTCTTTTTCGTCAAGAACGTTTAGATCTACTTCATTACTGTCCAATGCAGGTATAACAGGATCAATAACGAAGGGATCCTCAATAACGGGAAGCCTTTTGCTCATAACTTATTAATATCTTCGCATTCCACCCCTGCCGCCTCCAAAACCTCCGCCTCCTCCCCTTTTACCATAGGGCTGTTTACCCTTTCTGCCTCCTCCTCCTCCAAAAGACCTGTTGTCTCCTCCGGACGACCGGGGACGCGCCCCGTTGACGGTAAGTGCGCGTTCCTTGAGCTTCTTGCCGTTCAGACCGTTGATGGCAGCCTGGCCTTCAGTGAGCTTCGGCATTTCCACAAAACCGAAACCCCTGGATTGTCCGCTATAGCTGTCTTTCATTATGGCTACCGAAGTAACCTCCCCGAAAGCAGCAAATTCCTGGCGAAGATCATCTTCAGTTACTTCATAGGCCAGGTTTCCAACGTATATATTCATGATCCTATTTTATCCTCGCTAAATTATTTTGACACGCGCAAGTTAACCTTGCGCGTGTCAATGATGTGTTAATTTTTACTTTTTCAATTTGATTTCGCTGTAGCAGGCGCTGCAATAAACCGGTTTATCCTGGCGGGGCTCAAACGGCACCTCAGTACCCACTCCGCATTTCGCACACACGGTGGCGAACATCTGGCGTCTGCCCTGCTGTCCCGATCTATTGCCCTGGCGGTCTGCCTTCCTTGCCTGCCGGCAGTCAGGACAGCGTTTAGGTTCATTAGTGAAACCTTTGGACGCGTAGAATTCCTGCTCTACAGCACCGAAAGTAAACTCGGCATTGCAGTCGGCGCAGGTAAGCTTTTTGTCTGTGAAACCCATGGGATGACCTCCTGTAATTAATGTGTGGCTTAAAGTCGGGGTCATCCAAAACTTGAATTAACTAAGGCAAAAACAGAAGAAATTATGTAATTAAGTATTTAATAACCTGAACCGAAACCACTGTATACACTATACTCTAAAAATACGGATACTGCAAAATTTGCGGCCCTTTTTGTATCTCATTACAACATCCACCCGTGCGTGCTGTTTTCTATCTTTACGGATTAGCATTACATACTGTTATTTGATATACTTTTCCTTCCCCTAAACGGCCATGGAAGATATAAACTTTTCAAAACGATACGTCATACCCTGCATGGTTCAGATGCTGCAGGTGATGTTCCTGTGGTCAATGCTGGCCTATATCACTATATTCTGGATAGACCAGGGCTTTACCCATTTGCAGGTAGGTCTCCTGGTAGCAGTCTTCCCCCTTACATCACTGACGCTTATGATCCCCTTCGGCATTTTCGTTGACCGTATATCGCCCAGGAAGCTAGTGATAGCCAGCCAGCTTATCTTCAGCGTATGTATATTCGGCCTGCTTATGACGCATGAATTCTGGCCGACCCTGTTGCTGCTGGCAATCGGCGGCAGCGGCAATGCCCTGTTTAATAACGCGCTGCCGTCCCTGTATCTCAAAACCCTCGGGGCTGATTTCCGCGGCATCAAGCTGGGATTTTTTAACGCGTCCTGGTTATTTGGCTACGGCCTGGGTCCTCTCATCAGTGGCTTTATCATGCAATCATGGGGCATGAACGCTGTCTTTACCTTCGCTCTGGCGGGGCAGGTCCCGCTGATGTTGCTGAGCATGTTCCTAGCGGACGTCCCGGGCACAGCCGTTCGGCTTGCCGATTATAAAGCAGACCTGTCCAATAAATCTGTGCTTATTTTTATCGTCCTGGTTTTCTTCTTTTCCCTGCACGCCGGAGCGGAGCAGACCAGTATGAGTCTTTTCCTCAATAAAGACATCGGCCTCAGTAAAGAAGAGGTAGGCTGGATGTATTTCATACACGCCAATATCATGGCGTTGCTCTCGCTGGCAAGCGGGCTGGTAGGCGACAGGTTTAATGCGCGCGGACGGGGCCTTGCAGCGCTCTTTTATACAGGAATTATTATCTCCGGCCTGACCAATATTATGCTGTTGCTGGCCAACAGCTTCGGCAGTTTCCTGGCACTGCGCATACCTCACGCCGTCGGGGACAGCATTGCTATCGTCACACGCAGTCTGATCGTATCCAACTTTTTCGCTACCACACGCATGGGGGGCAATTTGGGCGCGGTTACAACCACGGTCTGGCTGGGCACCCTGATAGGCTGCATTATCAGCGGCATTGTCCCCGGTTATGTCATGGGTTTTGTCATCGCCGGGTCTCTTGCCATACTGGCCATACCCATAACCATGATT
>JAQUQM010000144.1 GCA_028716085.1 Dehalococcoidia bacterium
TCCGATCTGTCGGTTTCTCCTTCTTCTACAACCTGGGAAGAGTGGTCCGCCTTTTGCAGCAGGTGGCCTAATGCTTCAACCGGGCTCAGGTGCTCATAATCGCGCGCCAGTGACATCAATTCCAGCACGTTCTCCCAGCGTTCCTCCCAATCGTCCTCACCCTTGAGTATGTCCTGATATCCCGTTTTCTCAATAATGCTGTTCATCAATGTTACCAGGCTGACCCTCCTGCTTTCAGCCAGCAGTGCCTGCAATAGAGAATAGAATTGTGCCAATGCTTTTCTTTTTGAGAATGAAGTTGATAGCACGGCTCCCGCCGCTGCCTTTTCCAGAACTTTGACAAGATGCTGTCCGGTGCTTTCGGCCGTTGCCAGCAATGAGTTGATTGTTTGTGGTCCGACACCTTTCGCGCTCAGCTTCATCACCCTGGATAAAGCCGCGTCATCCGCCGGATTGCGCATCACGCGCAGCCAGGCAAATATATCCGTAATCTCCCGCCTTTTATAAAAGGGAGTGCCCCCTACCAGCTTGTAGGGTATACCCGACTCGTTGAACGCGTCTTCCATGGCACGCGATTGCGCATTGATACGATACAGGACAGCAAAATCGGAATATTTCAGTCCGAGTTTTTTCGCCATGCGGGCGATCTCACCGGCGATAAACCCGGCCTCTGCCTTTTCGTCGCAGAGCCTGATGGCAGAGATAAATTCTCCCTGTTCCCGGGAAGTGCTCAATTTTTTCTCCATGCGTAGTTGATTTAGAGCGATCAGCGCATTGGCGGCTTCGACGATTACGCGGGTTGAGCGGTAATTCTCCTCCATGCCGATAACCCGTGCGCCCGGGAAGTCCTTCTGGAAATTCAATATATTGCGTATTTCCGCCTGACGCCAGGAGTAGATGGTCTGATCAGGATCGCCAACCGCGCACACGTTACCGTATTTGGATCCCAGCAGCTTCACCAGTTGATATTGCAGGTCATTGGTATCCTGGAATTCATCCACAAGGATATAACGGTATATTTTTTGATACTTGTTAAGAGCACCTTCATTTTCCCGGAACAACCGGTAGGTAAAAACGAGCATGTCATCGTAGTCCACGGAATGATGTTTTTTAAGCAACTTCTGGTAACTGCGATAGACGGAAAGGGTGGCATCATCCATCCTGTCTACCGGCCGGGGAGCGCTGCGCAGCGGATCGACCATCTTCACCTTGGCGTAACTGATGGCCGCCTTGAATTTACGCCAGTCATGCTCTCTGGTATCCATCCCTGCGCTATCCATGCACTCCTTGATGAGTTTATTCTGCTCGTCTTCGTCGCAGACCTCGAAGTTTTTTCCCATGCCAGGTATGCCTTCCGACCGTAAAATACGCAGGCATACTGAATGAAACGTGCCTACAGACAGGGATGTGGACAGGCTGCCGAGCAGATGGCCCAGCCTTTTTTGCATTTCGCCGGCGGCTTTTTTAGAAAATGTAACAGCCAGAATATTACGGGGATTGACCCCTGCTTCTTTAGCCAGGAAAGCTATGCGGTGGGTGATGACTCGTGTTTTGCCGCTGCCCGGCCCGGCGAGAACGAGAAGCGGGCCTTCAACAATCTGCACAGCTTCCTGCTGTGCCGGGTTCAGGCCGTCCAGCAGATCCATAAGAATTCAATTGTACTTGTTTTTCAAAGCAGTATTAAATTTTTTCCAGCGGCGCCATGCTGAGCAGGAGCTTCTTCACTCCCACTCCTTCGAAAGCAACGATAACCTCTTTGTCTGCGCCTGTCGGCTTTATGCCTATAACCTGCCCGTCTCCGAACCGGTTATGCCGCACGCGATCGCCCGGATTCAAGTCAATTTGCTCTCTGGGTTGAGCAGCCTGCGCTTTTTTAGCCAGCAAAGCCGCTATCGAGATGCCTTCGTCTTCATCATGCCTCCTCCCGTATCTGGCGGAGGGCATCCCCTGCGGCTCAACGACACCGGCAAGCCCCCTGTGTTCCACCAGGTGCTCCGGTATGTCGCCGAGAAACCTGGATGCTACGCTTTCGCCGCTGCTGCCGAAAATACTGCGGCGCGCCGTGTGCAGCAGGTAAATGTGCTTCTGGGCGCGTGTGACCCCCACATAGCACAGGCGGCGTTCCTCCTCCAGCTCATCGCCTCCCTCTTCCATTGACCTTCTGTGAGGCAATAAACCTTCCTCCATCCCCACTATGAAAACCACAGGGAACTCCAGCCCCTTCGCCTGATGCAGGGTGATCAGGGTTGTCGTATCATCGCGGTTCTCTATTTCATCAGCATCGGACACAAGGCTCACCTGCTCGAGAAAGGGCGCCAGTCCCTCGCCGGGAGCAAGGTCATCAAAATCAAGCGCTACCGTGCGCAACTCCAGGATATTTTCCCAGCGTTCTTCACCATCCTCCTCTTCCTGGATGTAGTTGCGGTAGCCCGATTTCTCCAGCAGGGTATCCATCAGGTCGACCAGCCGCAGTTGCTGGCTTTCTACGATGACATCATTAAGCATCCTGTAGAAACCGGTTAAGGAAGCTGCAATTCTCGTAGTGAAACTGGGGCCGGTACTTTCACTAACTGCCTTGATTGCCGCAAAGAGCGACAGGTTGTTTTCACGTGCCCAGTTGGTCAGATCGGACAGCGTGCGCTGCCCGATGCCCCTGCCCGGCACCTTGATGATGCGGGCGAGGCTGATATTATCAAAGGGATTCTGAATCACCCTGAGATAGGCAATAACGTCCTTGATCTCACGTCTCTGATAGAACCTGGTACCTCCAACCAGCTTGTATTTCAAACCATAGCGCATGAATGCTTCTTCCAGCGCACGCGACTGCGCATTGGTACGGTACATCACCGCGCACTCTCCGGGCTTGATGCCGTCATTTCCTGAAAGCTTCAGTATTTCATTAACCACAAACTGGGCCTCGTCCTGCTCGCTGTAGGTTTTAACTACAAAGACGGGTGTTCCCGCCAAGTTGTTCGTCCATAGCTCCTTTGGTTTGCGCTTGGAATTAAGTGAAATGATGCCGGAAGCCGCCTCCAGTATATTCTTTGTAGAGCGGTAGTTCTGCTCGAGGACGATTAAGGAGGCATCGGGATAGTCCTTTTCAAAGCTTAAAATGTTACGGATATCGGCAAAACGCCACGAATAGATGGATTGGTCGGGATCACCTACCACACAGACGTTGCGATACTTGCCGCCCAGCATACGGATGAGCTTGTACTGTGTGATATTGGTGTCCTGGAACTCATCCACCAGCAGATGCATGTAGCGGGACTGGTATTTTTCCAGCACATCGGTGTGCTTTTCAAAAAGGTGGACCACCTTCATCAAGAGGTCGTCGAAGTCCACTGTGTTGCTCTGCTCGAGCTGCTCCTGGTAGCGTGCGTAAATTCTGGCAACTACTTCCTCCCAGTAGCTTCCGGATTCACTGGCGAATTTGTGAGACGTCATATGCTGGCTTTTAGCGTAGCTGATGGCGTTGCGGATTTTCTGTGGATTATATTGTTTGGGATCGAGGTCAAGATCCTTCAGGCACTGTTTGACCAGGCTGAGCTGATCTTCCTCATCATAGATTACGAAATTGTTGTCCAGGCCGACAGCTTTGCCGTCCTGCCGCAGGATGCGGGCGCAGATAGCGTGAAAGGTGCCTACCGTGAGTGATTCGGCAACCTGCCCCAGCAGCTTCTCCAGACGTTCCTTCATCTCCCGCGCGGCCTTATTGGTAAAGGTAACTGCCATGATCCTGCGCGGGCTGACACCGCAGGTTTTAACCAGGTAGGCAATACGGTGTGTTATAACACGTGTCTTGCCGCTGCCGGGGCCGGCGAGGATGAGTAACGGCCCCTCGATATGCTTAACGGCTTCTTTTTGCGCCGGATTAAGGCTGGAAATAACGTCCATAGGCTATTTTGTGGTCTTCTCCCATTCGAGCTTAATTTGATCGGATTCTACTCCGCTAAAAGATATGCCGTCAGTCCCACTGGTAATTACAGCGCCGGAGGGCATGAGCTTGATAGTGGTCTTGCCTCCGGACTGGCTGACCACCACTTTGGTGGCGCCCGTCTTGAGGACGATGTTCAAGGCCTGCGAAGGTAGTCCCGTGACAGGTTTGCCCTCAATAGAGACCGAACCTATGCTTGCGCCTTCGAGATAAACGTCGGCTCCACTTGCGCTGCTGCAACCTGCCCAGATTACAGATGTTGCAGTAAGGGCCGATACGATTAATATCCTGCTGACCGATACCGTTTTCATACAGATATACCTCCTCTATACGGGAACGGGGTTGATAACCGGTTGAACATGAAGGGGATGCTCATGCGGTTGCAGCCTAATTATAGCATCGTAGTTCAAGGCGCTTCAAAGCAATCATACAGCGTGTAACATATATCTTTGACCGGGGGCATTATTGAACTATTGACAAATTTGTGGCTCATGCTAACATTGCGTTGTTGTTTCCCTGCTTTGCACGTTTATATGATAGTGTTGATCAAAGGAGGTTAGGATGAAAATAATATTGCTTGCCCTTGTGTTTGCTGTCATTTAGCTTGAAGGAAAATGAATTGCGCAGAGCGGATAAGGAAATTAAAGACAGAGCCGAGATAGAAAGCATAGTGCAGAATGCAAATATCTGCCACCTGGGGCTCTGCGATGACGGACTGCCCTATGTGGTGCCGGTAAATTACGGGTACGCCGATGGCTGCCTTTACATACACTCGGCCAGGCAAGGCAGGAAAATAAATATACTGCGCAAGAATAACCTAGTCAGCTTCACTATATATACAGGCGATGAAATGGTGAGATCCGACAAGGCCTGTAACTGGTCAATG
>JAQUQM010000145.1 GCA_028716085.1 Dehalococcoidia bacterium
TGAATCTATTCCTCGATTTTCATGAGGGAGAGGAAAGCCTCCTGGGGAACTTCCACAAAGCCCACCATCTTCATTTTCTTTTTGCCCTCTTTTTGTTTTTCCAGCAGCTTCCGTTTGCGCGTGATATCGCCTCCGTAGCACTTGGCAATCACGTCTTTGCGCATGGGATAGATGTCCGCCCTGGCGATCACCTGTGACCCGATGGCAGCCTGCAGCGGTATCTTAAAAAGGTGCCTGGGTATGACCTTGCTCAGTTTATATATGAGAGCTTTGCCTTTGACGGCGGCGTTATCCCTGGGCGATATGTAGGAAAGCGCGTCGACCATGCCGTTGTTGACCAGAATATCCACCTTGACGAGGTCGCCCGCCCGGTAGCCGTTAAGCTCGTAGTCCATGCTGGCATAGCCGCGGCTGACGCTCTTCAACCTGTCGTAAAAATCGGTGATCATCTCGGCCAGCGGCAGGTCGTAGATCAGAATGGCCCGCCTGTCATCCGGGTGTTCGATGCCGACCAGGGCGCTTCTCCTGGCCTCTGCCAGCTCCATGCACGGCCCCACGTAATCCGCAGGCACGATGATCCTGGCGCGGATGATAGGTTCCTCGATGTGGTCGATCCGGCCTTCCGGAGGAAACTTGGAGGGATTATCCAGCATAAGGATATCGCCGTTGGTGCAAAAAACCTTGTAGATCACCGAGGGCATGGTGGCGATGATATCCTGCTCATACTCGCGCTTCAGCCTTTCCAGCGCAATTTCCATGTGGAGCATGCCCAGGAACCCAATGCGGTAACCGTAGCCCAGTGCCGCCGAGTTCTCCTTTTCATAGACCACCGAGGAGTCGTTCAGCTTGAACTTCTCCAGCGCCGCCCCCAGTTTGGCGTAATCGCTGGTAACGATGGGATAAATGCCGCAGTAGACCATGGACTGCGACATCCTGAAGCCGGGTATGGCCGGCACCTCCGGATGGTCGGCGGATACCACCGTATCACCGACGTGGATTTCCCCCGCATTCCTGATCAGGGCAACTATGTATCCTACGTCACCGGCTTGAAGCGCCGAAGATTGCGCCAGGCCCAGGCTGAAATAACCTACATCCTCCACCTCGAAAATTTTCTCCGTGGATTTAAGCATGATCTTATCTCCGGGTTTGACGCACCCGGAAAAGACACGGATATGCGGTATCACACCGCGATAGGCGTCGTAGAATGAATCGAAGATCAGGCATTTCAGCGGCTCATCGGCGCTGCCGGTCGGCGGCGGCACCCTGTCCACAATAGCTTCAAGCAATTCGGGAACGCCGGTGCCATCCTTGGCGGAGACCAGCAGGATATCCTCGATGCGCAGCCCGAGCATGGAGTAGAGCTGCAGCGAACAGTCGTCCACCATGGCTCCGGGAAGGTCGATTTTATTAATGACGGGGATGATTTTCAATCCTGCGTCGAACGCCAGGTTGGCGTTGGCTATGGTCTGGGCTTCCACGCCCTGTGTGGCATCCACCAGCAGCACGGCGCCGTCGCAGGCATTGAGGCTGCGCGACACCTCATAGTTAAAGTCCACATGGCCCGGCGTATCTATCAGGTTGAGTATATATTCCCCGCCGCTTGCGGATTGATAAGGGATCCTCACCGATTTGGCCTTGATGGTTATGCCCCGTTCGCGTTCCAGGTCCATATTGTCCAGCATCTGCTCCATGCTGGCTTTTCTGACCAGGCCGGTTATTTCCAGTATCCTGTCGGCCAGCGTGGATTTTCCGTGGTCGATGTGCGCGATGATGCAAAAATTACGTATGTTTTTCATCTGAAACTCGTTTCACCGGTTTCAATACACAGTCTATCAATATGAAAGTGGTTGCCCCGTATGCATGAAACTATACTAAAAAACGAATAATAAAAGGCAGGATAACTACCCCTCGAAGCAGCTATCCTGCCAGTATCTCCCTTTACTATTATACTATTCCTGGGAACCGGAGAGTTTGCGCGCCATCTTCAGCAGCATGCGCTGTTCGGCGGAGGCTATGTTACGCCTGGTGACGCCGATAACATCCGGGTTCACCGATACCGATGTAATGCCCCAGTCGACGAGTTTTTCGGCAAAGTCCGTGTAGTTCGACGGCGCCTGGCCGCATATAGAGCAGGTGATGCCCATTCTCCGTGATGTCTGAATAATCTGCCTGATGGCGTCGAGCACAGCCTTGTCTCTTTCGTCATAAAGCGGGGCGCATACCTCGCTGTCGCGGTCGACCCCCAGCACAAGCTGTGTAAGGTCATTGGAACCGATGGATACACCTGTAATGCCGGCTTTGACATAGTCTTCCAGCCAGTAAACTACGGAAGGTACCTCGGCCATGACCCATAGCTCCAGCTCCCTGTCATCGCTCAAACCGCTGTTATCGATCAACTGTTTGCAGCGTTTAAACTCCCAGAGGGTGCGCACAAAAGGTATCATGAGGTGGAGGTTCTTGTCCTGCTCCCTGACCTTCAGCAGCACCTTCAGTTCAAGCTCAAAAAGGTCAGGATTTAAAACGTAGCGGTAGCACCCGCGGAAACCGATCATGGGATTCTGTTCCACCGGCTCGTATTTATCGCCGCCACGGAGGTTGCGGAACTCATTGGTCCTGAAATCAATGGCGCGGTAAATCACAGGCCGGGGATAAAACGCGCGGGTGAAGATGCGCAGGTTTCTAACCATAGCGTCGATGAACTGGTGGCTCTTGCCCTCCTCCATGAGCTGGCGCGGATGGACGCCGTCACAGGCATCGATGACCATGAACTCGGCCCTGAGCAAGCCGACGCCATCCACATCCTCCTTGGCAATCCTTTCCGCCTCGTACGGCATGGCAAGGTTGACATACAGCTTGGTCGCCGTAACCAGCGGCGCAGGCCTGGGCATGACGGCCCCGGCCATCTCTTCGGCGCTCTTGTTTTTCTCCTTGAGTTTGCCTTCGTATACAATGCCGTGCGTGCCGTCCACCGTTACCAGCATCTTATCCACCAGTACCTTGGTGGCGTTCCTGGTCCCCACCACGCAGGGCAACCCCATTTCACGGGATACGATGGCGGCGTGGCAGGTCATACCGCCGCCGTCTGTGACGATGGCGGAGGCCTTCTTCATCAAGGGCACCCAGTCGGGCGTGGTCATCTCGGCGACCAGGATGTCCCCGCTTTCAAAACCGTTGTCCTGGGTCGGGGAGGCAAGCACGCGGACTTCACCGCTGCCGCGGCCGGGGCTGGCGCCGAGTCCCCTGATCAGCTCTTTGCCCTCTTCCTCGGCTTTTTCAGCTTCCTCAGTAGGTTTGATCAGGGTTGTTATAGGCCGTGACTGCACCATGTAGATTTTATCGCCTTCTATAGCCCACTCCGTATCCTGCGGGCTATTGTAATGCTCTTCAATTCTTAATCCCAGCGAGGTCAGGGCCTGCACCTCAGCATCGGTCAGCACCTGCAGCTCGGCCTCCCTGGGAGTCAGGTTAACCTGCTTATTCTGGCCTTTTTCATCACGGATGATCTTGAAATTTTTATGCGCTATCCTGGTGTCCTTGACCTTCATGCTGGCCTTGTCGATCTCGTAATAGTCGGGGGAGACCAGCCCGCCGACGACTACCTCGCCCAGGCCGAAGGCGCCTTCGATAACCAGGCTGGCCAGGTTGTTATTGCTCGGGTTGGCGGTAAACATGACGCCGGCCTTTTCGGAGTTGACCATTTTTTGAACCACCACCGCAATGACCGGCTCTTCGAGGAAATCCTTCTTGGCACGGTAGAAGATCACACGTGCACCGTATAGCGAAGCCCAGCACTCCTTCACAGCCTTGATCAAATTTTCCTTGCCGTGAACATTGAGTATGGTTGCGTTCATACCGGCAAAGGAGGCCTGCTCCGAATCCTCCATGGTGGCCGATGACCTGACCGCCACAAACTGCGCTTTAATTGCGTCTCTCTTGGACAGCTCTTCATACGACTTGATGATCTCGCTGCGTATATTGAGAGGCATGTCAGTATTGATGATAAGCTCCTGTATTTCCTTGGCCTTTGCCTGAAGTTGCGCCGTATCATCTACATTGAGTTCTTCCACGGCATGAGAGATCTTTTGAGATAAACCGCTGACCGTGGTAAAGAGCTGGTAAGCCTGTGCGGTGATTACGAAACCGGGCGGCACCGGCAAACCGGCTTTCACCAGCTCGCCCAGGTTGGCGCCTTTTCCGCCCGCTTTAACAACATCACCTTTACCCAGTTCTTCAAACCATTTGACTATCTCCATTGGCAATCCTCCTGAAAAAATACGGTTCTCCGCTTTCAAAGTATTTATTTATGCTGACTCAGTCCAACCCTCTGGTACGGGAAAAGAATAGCCGGTATTATAATACCGGGAATTTAAATAGATAATATCGGCATATACCTCAAATAGCGTTGATCGATCTGCTTTTTCTTTTCCCACGTGTCTTTGAAAAGTGTATAAACAATCTTGCCCTTCACCTCTCCCACCATATGGCCGGCTTTGCCGTTGCGCAGACCGTCCACGGCCGCAATTCCCAGTTCACTGGCCAGGATCCTGTCCCTGGCCGTAGGCGATCCGCCCCTCTGTATGTGCCCCAGCGTACACACGCGGCACTCAACCTTCAACCTCATCTGGACATACTTTGCTATATTGATGGTGTCCTCAAACTGATTGCCTTCGGCAACCACGATGATGCTGCTGCCTTTGCCGCGTTTAAAGCTGTCTTTCAGGCTCTGGCACAGCTTCTCGACATCCGGTTTTTTCTCGGGGATGATAATCTCTTCGGCGCCGCCGGCCAGCCCGACCTCCAGCGCGATAAACCCCGAG
>JAQUQM010000146.1 GCA_028716085.1 Dehalococcoidia bacterium
CATTACACCAAGCCAGCAGATTGCCACGCCCTGATTTCATCGGGGCTTGCAATGACATATACTCTCCATGTCATCACGAAGAGTCCCGATATAATCGGGACGACGTGGTGATCTCATGGCATTGAGTCAGGCAAGGAGATTGCCACGCCCTGATTTCATCGGGGCTCGCAATGACATATACTCTCCATGTCATCACGAGGAGTCCCGATATAATCGGGACGACGTGGTGATCTCCTGGCATTGAGTCAAACCGGCAGATTGCCACGCCCTCTCAGACCTCACAATGGCATTGTTATTTATAGGTTGAGGGCTTATTTCTCCCTAACCACCTTCAAATACCTTCTTTTCCCAACCTTGATGATGCTGCCGTCGTCCACCTTGCCTATCTCCAAATCCTCTTTTACGGCCTTGCCGTTTATCTCAATCGCATTCTGATCGATCAGCCGTCTGGCTTCAGCCCTGCTCTTGGTCAGCCCTGCCCTGGTGATTTCCGAGCTGAGCATGGCATTCGTCCCGGCAGCTACGCGCAGCTCCGGGATATCCTCCGGCACTTCCTTATCCTGCACCGTGCGGGCGAAGTGCTCCGCCGCCTCTTCAGCGGACTTCCGGTTCCAGAAGTCGGTAACCAGCTCGCGGGCCAGCCGTTTCTTTACATCCATGGGATTTATCTTACCCTCGGCCATGCGGGCGCTGTAATGCTCTATCTCCTCGTCCGGCACATCGGTCAGCAGCTCCAGGTAGGGGATGATCATCTCGTCATTGATGGACATGGTCTTGCCGTACATCTCCTGCGGCGGATCGGTGACGCCTATATAGTTGCCCAGGCTCTTGCTCATCTTCTGCACGCCGTCCGTGCCAACGAGCAGCGGCATGAGGAAGACCTGCTGGGGTTTCTGCCCCACCATCTCCTGCAGCTCCCGGCCTACCATGCAGTTAAAAACCTGGTCGGTGCCGCCGAATTCCACATCCGCCTCTATCACCACCGAGTCGTATCCCTGCAGCAACGGATAGAGCAGTTCGGTGATGGCAATGGGATGCCCGGCAGCATATCGCTTGGCGAAGTCCTCCCGCGCCAGGAACTGCGCCACGGTGAACTTGCTGGTCAACCTGATCACATCCTCCAGGCCGAACTTTTCAAACCAGCCGCTCTGCCAGCGCACCTCGGTCTTTTCCTTATCCACAATGCGGAAGAACTGGTCCATGTAGGTCTGCGCGTTGAATTTCACCTGCTCCGCCGTAAGCATGGGACGGGTGGCCGAGCGGCCAGAAGGATCGCCGATGCGCGCCGTCCAGTCTCCCACGATAAGGATCACCTTATGCCCGAGCTCCTGGAACTGGCGCAGCTTGCGCAGGCCGACAACGTGGCCCATATGGATATCCGTAAAGCTGGGGTCGAAGCCCTGTTTCAGGCGCAGCGGCCTGCCCGAATTCAGCATCCGCACCAACTCATCCTCGTTAATGATCTGGGAAACACCGCGCCGCAACAGCTTCTTAAGATCGGAATCAGACAATTTTTTCATCTCAACAGTTCCTTATTCAGATAAATTCCAAGTATCTCTTTTGCTTTCTCTACGTCTTTGTGCATTTGCTTTTTCAGCTCTTCCACGCTGTTAAATTTCATTTCATTCCTCAGTCCCGCCACCAACTCCACCCGTATCTTCCTGCGGTAAATATCCTCGTCAAAATCGAAGACGTAAGTCTCGATAAGGTGTTTATGCCCTTTAAACGTCGGCCTCACACCGATATTGGTGACCGATGGCAATGACCTGTCTCCCAGGTGGGTTATGGAAGCGTAGATGCCGTCCTTCGGCATGGCCTGTTCCGCATGCACCTTGAGGTTGGCGGTGGGAAAGCCCAGCGTCCTGCCGCGCCGGTCGCCCGTTACCACTATTCCTTCCAGGCTGAAATAACGCCCCAGCATGTTCTTTACCTTGACGACATTGCCCTCGCTGAGAAGCTGCCTGATGGCGCTGCTGCTGATAACCTCACCGTCAAGCCGCGCTACCTTCACCACCTCCACGCGGAACCCGAGGCCCTCACCCAGCTCCTGCAAATATTCAGGTGTGCCCTGCCTGTGCCTGCCCAGTGCGAAATCCGGGCCCAGCACCAGGTCGCACATGCGGAGGTGCTTCTGCAGCAGCAGGACGAACTCCTTGGGGGTAAGGCCAGCAAGCTCGCGGGTAAAGGTTACAGGCGCAACCACATCCAGGCCGGCGGCTTTGAGCAGCCTGACCCTCTCCGGCAGCGGGCTTATCCAGGGTATGGCGCTGCGGCGATTGAGGACTTTTTCCGGGTGGGTTTTAAATGTCACCACGCCTGCCAGGCATCCCTTCTCTTTGGCCCTGGTTATCAGATGGTCCAGCAGGTGCCGGTGTCCCAGGTGCACACCGTCGAAGACGCCGATGGTCAAAAGCGTCGGCTTGCGGGGAGTGTACCGGGCAAGCTCATTTTCAATGTTTAAAACCATTCAAATATCCTGCTTAAGCTCCAAGCTCCAAATAATGAAAAGCCTCGTCATTGCGAGCCCTGATGCAACCGGGGCGTGGCAATCTCCTGGCCTTATGCGATGCCATGAGACTCCACATTGGAATTTATCAATTGTTTGGAATTTGGTTCTTTGAATTTGGAGTTGCTCATCATATTCATTGTTTAGTGTTTAGTATATTAGAGTTTAAGGTTTAGGGTTTAGGGCTTCACCCTTTACCTTAATATATATTAATAAGTGAGCGATATTTTAACACTAATGAGTGCGCGGGACATAATATCATGAGCGATGACAGGTCAACCGTCATAGCCAGGTGCACGGCGACACGGCTACCCTTGCGTACATCGTCATTGCGAAGCCCGCAGGGCTGTGGCAATCCCCTGGTCTGATGCGGTGCCATGAGATCACCACGTCGTCCCGATTTTATCGGGACTCCTCGTGATGACATATTAAGTTTCCTGTCATTGCGAAGCCCGCAGGGCTGTGGCAATTCCCACAAACGAAGGCGATAGTCATCTTTAATTAGATTTTGTATTTAGTGTTTTGTGTTTGTTTAGAATTTAGAGTTTAGAGTTTTCTTTAATATTTGGTTTTTGGAATTTTCCTTATTACCCCTCTTGACAGGGGTGCTATAATGTGCACATGAAACACAGAATGGATGTCCACCACGTGTGTGCAAGACGTGATGAACAGGATATACGTGATAGCATGGACATCCATGATGTTGTGGATAGCCCGGACACCACCACAATATCTTGTGTTTTCGAGTTTTTAACGGGAAAACGGAGGTAAAAAAATGCCCGAAATTAGAGCAAGTGTTACGGTGGAGGTGCACCGTAAGCTAAAGGAGGAGGCGGCACGCAGCGGCAAACACCTCAAAGAGCTCGTTGCGGAGTTACTCCTGGCGCATGTAAAAGATGGACAGGGAGGTAGCAAGAAGAAAAAGGCCGGCTAAACCCTGCCCGGCGGATTTTCGTTACATTATGGTAATTGCGATTTTTGAACAACAGTCCACCGGGAGGTATGCTTATGCCATGAAAAATAAATCAAAGTGTTATCCAGGCTTTTCAAATTTAATGGAGGTGAAATTTAGCCACAATGAATAATGAAAAATTCTCATTGATCAGTTTACTCGTAATCCTGGCATTAATTCTCCCCATGCTGACCGTGGTCATTGCGCCGGATCCGGCGGCAGCTTCCACGGGTTGCACAATTGTATTCCCCAAAACAGATAACGTCACATATGTTAGAACCGGCCAGACCGTACCTGTGCGTTACACGCTTGCTGCCGGAGGTTCAGACCCCAACGCTATGCAGCTTCGCATTTACAGCACCGGCGCACCCGTAGGATCTGCCGATACTTCCCGTTCGCCGGGCGCTTCCTATACAGAAAACGTGCTAATCAATCCGGGCACAGCCGAGGGTCTCTATAACCTGTCAGTTTCTGACGGTGAAACGGCCACTCAGTATGCCTTGAATTCCGTCAGGGTAGATAACACCGCACCCACCGGCTCGGTACTTATTCCTTCATCCACCACCGTTTGGAAGGGCGGCTCAACACAGAGTATCTACTTTACAACCCAGGATACCGCCAGCCTTACTGAAAACGTTACTGTAGTACTGGAGTCCAGCACCAACGGCGGCGGGGCATGGTCCACTGTAACGGTTCCCGCGATTTATCCGGGCGGCTCGATGCCGCAGGGGCAGCAATCATGGACATGGACGGTCACGGCCACGGACAGCGTCCAGTGCCTTATCAGGATGACCGTGACAGATAAAGCCGGTAATCCTTCAGGCTATATAACCAGTTCGACGTTTACCATCCTCAATACGGCTCCTACCGTCACAGTCACCTATCCGTCCGACACAGGCCTATCCTGGACGGCAGGCGCACGCTGTAATATTTCATGGAGCATCGCCGGATCGGTAGCGACGACCCTGAATTACATACTGTCGTATGATATCGCCAGCGGCGGCGGCGGCTATCCTTATACCATCGCCACGCTCAACAGCCGCAGCAGGGTATCTACGGATAACTACTCCTTCACTGCTCCATACGTACCTTATGCCGCCAGAAACCTGGTCAGGGTAAAGGTAACAGCCACCGATTCAGCCGGAAACACCGGCAACGATGCAAGCAACAACGATTTCACCATTAATGACACGACTATACCGGTAGTTACGCTTACCTCGCCGACCGGTGGCGAGAACTGGCTGGCAGGATCCAGTCACGACATCACCTGGACACAATCGGATCTCA
>JAQUQM010000147.1 GCA_028716085.1 Dehalococcoidia bacterium
GAAGGCCTCTATGAACACTTCAAGGCAATCGCTAAATCGACGAAGCTGCCCTGTATTGTTTACAATGTGCCTTCCCGTACCATAACTAATCTAACTGCTGATACAACCATTAAATTGAGCAAAATGGATAATATAGTCGGTGTGAAGGAAGCCAGTGCGGATTTGTCCCAAATTGCCAGGATAATCAGTGGCACGGATAAGGATTTTATCGTGTACAGCGGTAACGATGCCGATACCTTTCCCATCATGGGGCTTGGCGGTTACGGTGTTATAGGTGTTATCACTCATCTGGTAGGCAAGCAATATAAGAAGATGATGGACGATCTCCTGGCGGGAAAGATCGAGTCTGCAGCCAAGTTACACCGTCATTTCATTCCATTGGTGAATACAATGTTCATGATAGGCAGTCCTATGCCTATCAAGTACGCCATCAACTACCTCGGTTTCAAGGTGGGCAAGCCACGTTTGCCATTGGTCGAACCTGATGAAAAGACGCGGGCTGCTATTGAGCAAATGCTGAAAAACTACAAGATAGATTTGCCTATAAGCTGATCAGCCCCAGCGGTAATGGCTTTTACGCTGTGCTGCCCAGTGATCAACGCCATTAGCTTTGATCAAAGACAGGTTATATTCAAGGTTGGGGTGGAAATCCTCTAAAGGCGCCAGAAGATCGCAGGTTTTAAATTTACTGCATTCCCAGCACCCTTTCAGTTTCTTGCCCAGAGCGCAGTTCCTTATCTCGCAATCCGATCCCTTATACCCACCTCCCTCCCTGCAAGTCACCTTGCATTCCAATTCACGGATTGCCTGAAGGAACTCGGAAAAATCGCCATACTTGGAGAAAACCTCATTAGCCTTTGACCAGTAAGTCTGTTTTGCTTTCACCAGGGCATATTTATCAAGCTGTAAATCCTGAATCAGTTCCTGAAGGCGCTGAGTAACTGCAAACAGTTCTTTATGAGACGGTATGCAATCCCTGCAATACAACCCGCAGTAGGCTGTGAGATCGACGTCTTCCGGCATGGCTAAATGATCCGTTTGATAATGATGCTCTGATCGCGGCGTGGTCCAATGGAAATTATATGAAAGGAACATTCGATAAGCTCTTCAATACGGCGGATGTATTTGCGCGCATTGACGGGCAGTTTCTTGAAATCACGGATATCGCTAGTCGTTGCCTTCCACCCGGGCAGCTCCTCATATACGGGTTCGCAACGGTCGAGCGAATTAACGTCGGCAGGGAACCGGTCAATAACACTGCTATTTTCTTTATAAGCAATACATATTTTTACCGTGTCCATTTCGTCCAATACGTCCAGACGTGTCAGAATAGCACTAGTAAAGCCATTAAGCTGCGTGGTGTAACGCCCGACAACAGCGTCGAACCAGCCACACCGGCGCGCCCTGCCGGTTGTAGCTCCGTATTCATGAGCATGCTGTCGGATATATTCGCCGACGGCATCGGTCAACTCTGTCGGCATAGGACCGCCACCGACTCGAGTGGTATATGCTTTGAAGATGCCGACCACACGATCGATTTTGCGTGGACTTATTCCCGATCCGATGCATGCTCCTGCCGCAAGAGGGGAAGATGAAGTAACAAAAGGATAAGAGCCGAAATCGGGATCCAGCATGGCGCCCTGGGCACCTTCGAGCACTACCTTTCCTCCTTTTTCAAGGAGGTCGTTAACCATTGCGGTGGTATCTTTTATATGTGGTATAAGGCGGGTCGCATAGCCGTCATATTCTTTAAGTATAGAGTCGAAATCAAGCGGTTTCAGGTTGTAGACTTTTTCCAGTATCTCGTTTTTGATCTCAAGAATCTCTGATAACCTGGACTTGAAGTTCTCAAATTTTATCAGGTCGCAGGTTCTGATACCTATTCTTGCAGTCTTATCGGCAAAAGCAGGGCCAATTCCCTTCTTGGTGGTTCCCAGAGCACTATGGCCGCGTTTCTCTTCCTCAAGGCCGTCAAGCAGCAGATGCCAGGGCATGATGAGGTGGGCACGGTCGCTGATGTGCAGGTTACCCACATCAACGCCTCTTGCCTTGAGACTGTCAAGTTCTTCGATGAGTACTTTGGGATTAATAACCAGGCCATTTCCAATAATACAGGCGGTTCTGGGATAGAAAATTCCTGACGGAACGATGTGTAGTTTGAATTCACCCCGCGGGTTGATTACTGTATGCCCGGCATTATCGCCGCCGGAAAACCGTATAACGGCGTCCGCCTTCTCGGCTAAAACGTCTACAATTTTACCTTTGCCCTCATCGCCCCATTGGGCGCCAATTATCGCTACAACTGACATTTTGTTCTCACTTTCACTCGAATACAAACAAATTTATACTGACTAACCATTGGTGGATATACTGTGAAAATAGCTGATTATCCTCGGGACATATAATTTTGGCCCCAGAAATAAAGGAAAGTCCCGCCTCCGAATATAAGCGTCATCAAGCCCGTTAAAATAGCCCAACCGGTTCCTATCCACGGTATCCCTATTACAGGCAGAACGATTCCGGCAATTATCCATGCTACGCAAAGCACGGTTAGCGCCGTTAAACTCCATTCAAATACTTTATCGCTCATTTTCCTGTTTGTGTTTACTCCAACTATACTTGTTTGCCGGCTTGACGCCATACGTGTATAAAACGCTGGCCTACTGTGACAAAAGAAAGGACTACTACAATTGCCAGGGCAATAAACACCTGGTTCAGGAGCAGTCCGAGCGCTATTATTATAACCCTCTCAACACGAGTAAACAAGCCGACAGTGCAATCAATGTTCAACCCCTCCGCCCGTGCCCTGATATAGCTGGTAAGAAAAGAACCTATCATGGCAAGAAAAATCAGTGCCAGTTGAACGGTCACACTGTACGGCCAGATGGAAGGACTGGTAATAAAAATGAAGCTGAGGAATAAAGCGCCTTCTGTGATGCGGTCTACTACGGAATCAAAAAATGCGCCGAATCTGGTAGTTTTCTCCATATACCGGGCAAGCGCACCATCCAGCATGTCAAAAAGGGCGGCCAGAAGAAAAACTATACCGCCAGCCAAGAGATGGCCGAAGCCAACAAGGACCGCAGCCACCAGATTCAACACCATTCCGATTAAAGTCATCATATTTGGTGTAAGTTTAAGTTTACTCATTACTGGAATAATGGGATCAGTGATAACACGGGCAGCTTTGCGGCGTAAATCCTGGAAATTCGACACTAAATTATCCTTTTCATAATCGGTTGTTCAGACTTTTATAATAATCCAACACCTGTCCGGATACGTTTTCCCAGCTATATTTTTCGGCTGTGATGAGCCCTTTCTGGGCCAACTTCAGACGCATGGATTTATCGTGAATCAATTTCAATAAGGCTTCGGCAATAGAATGAGGATCTTTGGGTTTTGCCAGCAGTCCCTCCTGTCCGTCCGTCAGTACGCTGGCATAGCCGGGTATGTTGGTCGCCACTACCGGCTTGCCGCTTGCCATGGCTTCCAGTAAAACAATACCAAAACTTTCATCTTTGGTGGCAGGGGCGCAGAAAATATCCGCCGTCCGGTAGTATTGAGGCAGTTCGGCAAAAGTAACATATTTAGTAAAAATAACCTTATCGGGCAACAACCTCTTAGCCAGAAGCTCGTATTGATAGCGCAGTTGAATACCAGGTCCTACGATGATGAGCCTGAAATCCGGGAAATCATGCTTTACCAGAGCACATGCCCGGATAAGATCGTCAACACCCTTGCGCTCCTCCAGCCTGCCTACGAAAAGTATGTTTAATTTACCATCAGTATATTCAGCTCGCACCGGGCCTTCGGGCTTGTAGTGATTGGTATCTACCCCATTGGGTATTATCCTGTATTCGGCTGGCATATAATGTGAAATATACTCGAGAGCCGGCTGCGATACTGCGATTTTGCCCTGCAATTTCTTGCCCAGCGTGCGCATAATAGGTTGCCCCACCCAATAACCACTGGATCTGGCGTGGCAGGCGTGGAAAGTTCCGACATTGACCGTATCGGATTCAATGAGAGTACTTAAACATAGCATGGGGATAAATGGTTCATGCAAATGGATGATATCGAAATTTTCTTTAGCGAGCACTCTTTTAACCTGGTACGGCAACCATGGAGAGAGAGGTATCCTGGCAGTGGTACCGCCGTAAGGGATGGGCAAGGGTCTCCCTACGGCCTTTACCTCCTCCTCGAAATAATGAGTTCCTTTTTTTCTGACCGGAGCTACGATTTTAACATCGTGTCCCCGGAGATGAAAATGATGAGCCAGATATGAAACGTGGTAGATGACACCGCCGGGATGCGAATAGTCATACGGTGAAATCAGCCCAATCTTCATTATAGTGCCGTAATAGTCCCTTTAGATCCGACTGCCTATTTTTTATTTTCCGAACATTCCGGCAGTCAAATGGGACTGTGCTGGCTTTCGCCGTTGATGAATTGTTCGCAGCGCCTGCGGGCTTCATCATCGGAGTACTGAATTGGAGGCGATTTCATGAAATAAGAACTGGGTGATACGATTGCACCTGCGAGACCGCGATCC
>JAQUQM010000148.1 GCA_028716085.1 Dehalococcoidia bacterium
TGGCGTCATTATACTGGACGCGGTAACCATGGAATAATTTTACCGAGCCGTTATCCATGCGTACCGGAAGGGATAGATGCAGTTCGCGCATCGGACTCTTCAGAATCTCTGTTACATCCGGATCGAGCTTAAGGATGCGGGCGCACTTGTCGACTTGCCTTTGAACGATTTCGAACGGGTTGATTGCAGACATACTTCCTCCTGTTTATTGTTTTAATATTAAACTGATCCTGACGACTATCTGGGTAACTGTTTAACCGGTATGCCCCTGCTCTTGAGGTACTCCTTGGCTTCTGAGATGGAAATCTCCTTGAAATGGAAGATGGATGCGGCAAGGACCGCCGATGCCTTTGCTTTAGCAACGGCGTCATAAAGGTGCTCCAGCTTGCCGGCGCCGCCTGAGGCCGTTACAGGAATAGAAACGGCTTCCGCCACGGCAAGCGTCATCTCAATGTCATAGCCTTCCTTGGTGCCGTCGGCGTCCTTGCTTGTGAGCAGGATTTCGCCTGCCCCTAGCTTTTCTACTTTCCTGGCCCAGTCGACAATGGCCATGCCCGCAGGCTCGCTGCCGCTCTTAATCACGACCTCCAGCCTGGGCCTGCCGGAATCCGGTGGATTTTTCAGGCCGTCTATAGCTACGACCAGCCTGTCCTTGCCGAACTCCCTTGATGCTTCCTTGATCAGGTCGGGGTTTTTCACGGCTGCCGTATTGATGGAAACCTTGTCTACGCCCGAGTCTATCAGCGTCTTCATGTCCTCCAGCGTGCTGATACCGCCGCCGACCGCAAAGGGAATGGTGACTTTTTCCACCACACGCCGTACCCAGTCAAGCCGGGTCTTCCTGCTCTCCACAGTGGCGTATATATCCAGGAACACAAGCTCGTCGGCGCCTTCACGGCAATAGGCTTCCGCGGCTTCCACGGGGTCGCGCGCATCCTTGATATCCACGAACTTGACGCCTTTAACCACTCTTCCTTCCCTGATATCCAGGCAGGGTATGATTTTAACCTCTTTCATTCACAAATCTCCTCGAATTCAACCAGATTTTTATAATCAACCACGGTGCTCATGGCATGGGTCTCAACATGAATTCCGGATTCCTCCACTGCCGCTATGGGATTAAGCCCTCCGATGAGGATCATACCGACCCGGTTAAGTTCCAGGGGTACCTCGCAGAGAGGCTCACTGACGTTGCCCACCTGCAGGACACCGTTGAGCCGGGCTTTGGCCATTTTGGTGATAACCTCGTGAGCCACGGGGCGGCAGACGGACGGGATTTCACGGAAGTTGGCCAGGATATTACCGCTGCCGTTGCCGGCAACCTGTAAAACGGAAGTCATCCTGGCCTTGATGAAGATTTCAGACGGATCAAGCGAGCAGCCGTCGTAGTGTATCAGCTCGATAAAACGCAGCGGTTTGTGATCGTGCATTTGCAGCAGCCCGCCGAACTTGGAATTCATGGGAATGCCGGCCTTGAGCAACGTGCCGTTCACCACAATGCTGCAGACCGTTGCCAGTGCTATGGTGCCGTCCGGGATTACCAGGTCGCCCATTTTACTGCCTGCTCCGGCTGCCAGTACCAGGTTGCTCACGCAAAGCCTTTTTGCGAATACGGGCTTCATAATACGCAGGGCTTTCTGAAAATCACGTTGTTTGAAGAAAGACACGTTCACGGGAATCAAGCCGGCTCGTTTCTCCAGGTCGAAAGTCGTGCGGAAGGCAAGCAGCTCAATCCTGGATATGGCGAAACCGACTTTATCTTTAACCAGGGCATGTTTCAGCTCCGTCATGCCAAGCTCGGTAATCACCCTGCCGTCCCTCCTGCCTGCCAGTCGTGTCAACCCCTGCTCATCCATCAGTTTTAAATGATAACGAACTGCTCTTTCCCCCAGGTCCACACCAAGGTCCTCAAGACGGCGCGCGATAACTATAGAGCCCAGAGGTTCACTGGAATTGGCGAGAACCTTGAGTATGGCGAAGGTCTTTCTCTGTACTTCCTGCATTTTAGGCTGTTTTAATACGGTTTACGGAAACCTTTTGCCGTATTATATCAAGGTAAAAAAGGGGAGTCAAGGGGGGTTGTCTGAAATATCCGTGATGCGATGCGGCGCCGGATTAACGGAATATGGTGTCGATGGCCAACAGTGGTAATTAGTCTTCGAAATGAAAGCCCTTTTCTTTAAAGAGCTTGAGACAGGCATCCACGATGACGGGATCATAAAGCTTGCCTCTTTTACTTGATATCTCTTCCAGTGACTCGTCTATGCCGCGCGACGGGCGGTAGGGGCGGTGCGAGGCAATGGCCTCCACAACATCGGCCACTGCCAGAATCTTGGCCTCCGGCAGTATTTCATCGCCTTTCAACCCGCCGGGATAGCCCGATCCGTCCACCCTTTCGTGATGCTGCAGTACCATCAGGGCAACGGATGGTGGGAATTCAATATCTTTGACTATGTCGTAACTGCCCTGCGGGTGGATTTTGATCATCTCCCACTCTATATCCGACAGTTTTCCCGGCTTGCCCAGGATATCCGCCGGCACGTTAATCTTGCCGATGTCATGGATGGTAGCCGCCATTATGATATTATCGATACTGGAATCATCCAGATTGATCTCCCTGGCTATGGCGCCTGCCAGCTCGGCTACCCTCTTCTGATGACCTGCAGTATAGGGATCCCTCATTTCCACGATCCTGGCCATGGCATTGATCATGTCATGTAATGTCTTCTGCAGCGATTTAAAAGCAGCCTCCCTGTCGTCCTGCGCCTTCTGCCACTCAGTCATGTCCCGGCTGTATACCAGCACGCCGTATATACTGCCGAACTGGTCGTGTAGTGGAATCTTGTAGGTGTTATATATGTGCAGCGACCCATCAGCCCAGGATACAATATTCCTTGTATTGCGTACGATCCGTCCCTGAAAGGCCCGGTCATCGTCCGCATGAAACCCGGTGATCCCTTTTTCGGGATTTCCCATGCACAGTTCCTCAGCAAAAAAATCCAGATCCGGCTTGCCTATCATTTCCTGCGGCGACACATTTTGAGATTCAGCGAAGCTCCTGTTGACCATGAGGTACCTGTGCTGCTGGTCTTTGACGTACATCCAGTCGGGCGTGGAGTCTATCACGTTTTGCAGCAGCATCTTCGATCGCAGGATGGATTCCTCAGCCTGCCTTTGCTCCGTAATATCCTGTACTATCCCGAAGCCGTAAAGGGGATGCCCTTCATGATATGCTCCGACTGCTGCGGTCACATTGGTCAGGATAACGGAGCCATCTTTCTTTGTATAGCGTCTTTCAGTAGCATACCCCTGCGTTTTACCGCTCATCAGATTTCTGGTCATAATGATAGACTGTTCTCTTTCGTCGGGAGCAACTACATCTGCAACTGTCATGGTGAGCAACTCAGATCTTGTATAACCCAGCATACTGCAAAAAGCCTCATTAACGTCAATGAAGCGTCTTTCGTTATCGGCTATGGCTATTCCTATGGGTGTGTTGGTAAACAGTGTACGGAACCTTTCCTCCTCCTGGCGCAGGGCTTTCTGGGCCAGCAGACGCTCCGTAACATCCTTCTCCAGGCAGATAGCGTTGGTGACCTTGCCGTCTTTGTTTTTTACAGCGGACATCACAATATCAATTATCCTGTGCGTTGTTTGCTGCAACTCAACTTGAGCCTCTTTCCCTGTATCATAATCAAGGTTGAATCTGACTGTTTTCCCTTCTTCGAATACACTCTGCACCAGGGGCAGGAAGCCCTGCTCTTTGACCTGTATATCCTGTAGCACGTTGTATTTTCCCACTATCTCTTCTGCAGTTATCTTGAGGAGGTCTTTAAGAGCCTGGTTTATGCGGATTACAGTGCCTTTTGCGTCTGAGATCCACAGTGGATTGGGGGTGTGCTCGATAACATTGTCGAGAAACTTCTCCCTTTCTTCCAGAGCTTCTTGTGCCAGCTTACGATCTGTAATATCGCGTGCAATTGCCTGAAAACCGATTAGTTCTTTCCCTTCATAATAAGGGGCTGAGAGGATTTCAACATAATATAACGTTCCATCCTTTCCGCGCACCGTGTATTCTGCAGCTTCATTGGGAGCTTTTCCTGTTAGTATATCGGCCATTCTCTTTTTATGCTGCTCTACAAATTGTTCGGGGACGATGTCCCAGATGCTCATGGAAAGCATCTCAGCTTCGCTATACTGCAGCTTTTCACACATGATCCTGTTGACTGCCAGGAAAATACCGTTCAAATTTACGATAAATATGCCGTCCGGGCTCTGGGCAATGAGATTACGGTATTTCTGCTCGCTTTCCAGCAGCAACTCCGCGGTCTCAGCCCTCGCCTTGTAAAAGCGGTTGCTCTGCTGCCTGCCGACCAGCCCAACTGCTGAGCCGGCGCCTATCAACAGGGCTCCAACAAGAGCTATAACCATCCATAATACCTGTGTCAAAGGGGCGTATGCTTCGGAGATGTCCATGCGGGCAACCATGAACCAGGGAGAATCCG
>JAQUQM010000149.1 GCA_028716085.1 Dehalococcoidia bacterium
TACCAGACTTTTCGTGAAAGCACTGGAAGAAAGCTTTACCTATGAGTGGTTGATTTGTGAAAAATTACCCGGTGAGCTCACAAAAAGTGGATTTACCTTGGAAAAGCGTGAGACTATCTGCGGCGGAATCCTGCAAATGGTACAGGCCAGGAAAACTTAAACGGATAGCGAAGCCGCTCTCAGATCAAGCTTTCCACGATCTCCGCGGCGCTCTTTACCATTTCAGGGCAGATTGTCTGAAACAGCCCCTTCTTCCTGACTTCCAGCAGCGTCTCGCGATTACTGATATCGTATCCCAGCAGGTCCCTGCAGGTTATCGATCCATGCCGCGCTTTGAACTTATCCACGAATTCCATGACCTTTGCATATACCATGCCGTTGGATTTCCAGGCAGTTTCCGCGGTCATGCCGTGTTTCAATCCTATCACCATGAAGGCGCCCGTCACAGCGCCGCAGGTTCCTCCCATCCTCGCCATCCCTCCACCGAAGGCTGATGCAACCCTGTATGCCAGCGCAGCATCCATGCCCAGCTCATCGCTGAACGCAGACAGCACACCCTGGGAGCAGTTGAAACCCTTGCCGAACGTCTGTGCCGCGTCTTCGGATTTACTCATTGCGCTGCCTCCGCTTTATCTTCTACCGAACGCCGGTATACCGGTGATATCGGCGCCGATGATGAGTGTATGCATATCATCCGTTCCCTCATAGGTGTAAACGGACTCGATATTGGCCATGTGCCTGATCGGCGAGTATTCCAGTGAAATGCCGTTGGCGCCCAGCAGCTCCCGGGCGGTGCGGGCGCACATACGCGCTATAGCCATATTGTTCTTTTTACCCATCGATATCTGCGCAGGACTGGCCCGGCCTTCATCCATCAGCCTTCCCAGCCTCAGCGACAGCAGCTGTGCCTTGGTGATCTCAATCAGCATGGTCACCAGCTTCTCCTGTACAAGCTGGTACGACGCTATGGGCGCGCGGAACTGCTTCCTCTCCTTAGCATAATTCAAAGCTGTCTCGTAACAGTCGATGGCTGCACCTATGCCCCCCCAGGATATCCCGTACCTGGCCTGGTTCAGGCATGACAGCGGCGATTTCGTGCCGTCGGATTTCGGCAACAAGCTGTCCAGCGGCACTGCGCAATCCGCTAATATCAACTCGCCCACATCACCGGCGCGCATGGATCCCTTATGTACCATGGCAACCTGCGTCATCCCCTTTGTGCCGCGTTCCACCAGAAATCCCCTGATCCCCTCATCTGTTTTCGCCCAGACCACCGCGATATCGGCTATCGATGCTTCGCTGATCCACTGCTTGGCGCCGTTGATAATCCACTGGTTACCCTGTTTCCTGGCCACGGTCTCCAGCGACGCCACATCGGAGCCGATATTGGGCTCGGTCAATCCGAAGCAGCCGATTTTATTCCCACTTGCCAGCAGGGGCAGCCACTTTTTCTTCTGCTCTTCCGATCCATACTTCCAGATGGGGTACATCACCAGGCCGGCCGAAACCGCCATAAAGCTCCTTAAGGCGCTGTCCACCCTTTCCACCTCCTGGCAGATCAGGCCGAAGGTGACGTAGCTGGTGCCTGCCGCACCGTATTCCTTGGGAATGAAGGGACCGATCAGGCCGAGCTTGCCCATCTTTGGCGCCAGCCTCTCCATGTTCAACGGCTCTTCTTTGTGAAAAGCCCCGGCTACCAGCGGCTTTACCTCGCTGTTAAGGAAATCCCTGACCAGTTCCCTGGTCATCTTCTCCTCATCGCTCAATAAATCATCGATGTTGTAATAATCTACTCCGCTGTAACCCATGTCATTTCTCCTTATTGAACTTTATGTAAAACCGCCGGATAGCAATATACGCAGATACAGTGGCGGTACCCTTGCCTGATGTGCTCAGCATTAGCCCGGGCTTCGTCCCCGGCTTAATATTCTACTCTAAACCAAAAACCTATACAGTGAGCGAGCCTAATAATTTTCGCCCAGCAGTTCATAGTAAGACTGCGGATGCTTGCAGGCCGGACATACTTTGGGCGCCTCTGTCCCCTCATGTACATAGCCGCAGTTGGTACAGTGCCACCTGGTCTTCTCTTTTCTTTTAAATACCTCGCTATTGGAGATATTTTGAATCAGCTTCCTGTACCTGCCCTCGTGGAATTTCTCAACCTCCCCAATCTGCCTGAATGCCATGGAAACCTCGGGGAAGCCCTCGGTCTGCGCTATTTTGCCGAAATCCACGTACAGCGTGGTCCATTCCATTTTCTCGCCGGCGGCCGCTTCCTCCAGGTTGGATTTAGTATCCTTGATTATGCCGGCAGGATAACCGGCGGTTATCTCCACATTGCCCCCCTCCAGGTACTCGAAAAATACCTTGGCATGCTCTTTCTCATTGCCCGCCGTTTCCTCGAAGATGTTGGCTATCTGCATGAATCCCTCTTTCCTTGCCTGGCCCGCGAAATATGTATACCTGTTCCTTGCCTGTGATTCACCCGCGAAAGCTTTTAGCAGGTTTTTCTCCGTTTCAGTCCCCTTTAACGATTTGCCCATTGCATTTACCTCCTATCCTTCAATTTTGTTCATGTCCTGTCCGCAGCAAACAAGCGTGCCGCCGCCCACTTTTGTCACCGTGACCTCATTGCCGCATATGCCGCACCTGTACTTTTCGCCCACCTTCTTCACTGCCATTATGTCTACCTCCTTTCCTCTGCTCCTGATTATTGTACAAAATTTTACCACCGCCTGCCTGCACCGATCCTGTAGCCGATTTGAAAAATATTCAGGAAGTGGTACAATATTCCTCGAACGACAGAGCGTTCGGTCTGTATTATTTATCATGAGAAAAATCCGTACCTACAGCAACGACAAGGACCTGGTGAGCCAGCGCAGGAACCAGATCGTGAAAGTGGCGGCCGAGCTGATCGTCAAGAAAGGTTACAACCGCATCAGCACCCGCGACCTGGCGGCAGCGCTTGGCATGAGCACCGGCGGTCTATACCACTACATCGGTTCGAAGGAGGATATCCTCTACCTGCTCATCAATTTCACCTCCGATCTCACCGAACAGGGGCTGATTGAATTCAAGCGCGCGGGCGCGCAAACCGCTGCCGAAGGTATCAAAGTAGGTATAAAAAATTACCTTAGCATCGTGGATGGTTACCGTGATTTCCATAATTTCGTTAACCACATCATGCTTTCCCTCTGCCTTAAAGACCGCAAAATTGTCTACACCGCGGAGAGCCGCATCGTACAGTACTATGAAACTCTCATCCGCAGGGGCATCGAGAGCAAGGAGTTCAAAGCGCAGGACCCCAGGCTGATAGCGCACAATATCGTTGCCATTGCCAATGCCTGGGCCAACCGAGGCTGGTATTTAAGGAAATACTACACCGTGGATGAGTACGCCGACGAGCAAATCAAAATGATACTCGAACAATTGGCCGCGCCCAAAGCCAAAAACAATGGAAAACCAGGTTTACGGGCTACAGGGAAATCCCCCGGGAATCCATCCTCAAAACCCGTCCCGGGTTCAAAGAAAAAAACTACATCCAAAGGGGAGGTGAGCAGTAATAAATAGAGATAAGGGGTTCGTTGTTAAAGGTATCAATAATAAAGTTAATAATATTATAAACAGGAGGAACAACAGGCAATGACAACAGGCAGCAAAGAAAAAACAGTTCTCAGGACCAAGAAACAGTATATTGAAGGACTGGGCAAGATGCGCCGCAACGTATATTACGACGGCCATCTCATCGACCGCACCGACCAGTTGCAGATGGACTGCATCAATACCATCGGGTCGACCTTCGATTTCGCCCAGGATCCCGCCTTGCAGGGACTGGTGCTGGCCAAGAGCCACCTCACCGGCAAGACAATCAACCGCTTCACCCACATCCACCAGAGCAAGGAAGACCTGCATAAGAAACAGGATATGACGCGCGCCCTGTGCCAGCGGGTCGGCGGATGCATCCAGCGCTGCATGGGCATCGACGGCTCCAACGCCTGCAACGCGATCTCGTTCGAAGCCGACAAACAGAACAAGGGCGCTACCGAGTACCATAAGAATTTCCTCAAATGGCTCGAGCGCTTCCAGGACGGCGACATGGTTGGCTGCTGCGCCCAGACCGACGTCAAGGGCGACAGGATGAAAAGGCCCAGCCAGCAACCGGATCCGGACGCCTATGTCAGGATCATTGAGAGGAAGAGCGACGGCATCGTGGTGCAGGGCTGTAAAGTCCACAACTCCGAGGCATCCGTGGCCGACGAGATCATAGTCGTACCCACCCGCGCCCTGCTTCCCGAGGAAAAAGACTGGGCGGTGGCCTTCGCCGTCCCGGGCGACTGGGAAGGCGTCAAACAGGTGGTTACCATCCACAACCTGCGCGAGCGCAAGCATTTCAAGAGGGGTTTCATGCCCGGCGCCACCGATTCCTACACCATCTTCGACAAATGCTTCATCCCCTGGGAGAGGGTCT
>JAQUQM010000150.1 GCA_028716085.1 Dehalococcoidia bacterium
CTCAATAATTGAACCGGTTGAATTATTTAAAACTAAATAGCCATATTTTATAGAAATATAGTCTCAAAATATATAGCGTATAAGAAATATCCAGCAACTTTTTACAACATTTATGCCCATTGCGAGGCCTGAAAGGCCGTGGCAATCTACTGGCCTGGTGCGATGCCATGAGATCACCACGTCGTCCCGATTACATCGGGACTCCTCGTGATGACGTGGCGTGGGGATTGGAATTTAATAAATTGTCTGGACTTTGGCCTTTGAATTTTGGAATTCAATCCAAACGGGCGGGCTTTCAAGCCCGCCCCTACAGGTTACTATTTAGCCGGAGGTGGAGCGGGCGGAGCGAATCCTTTGGTCAGGCTCTTGGGTATGAGGTCAGCGAGCTCCTGCACCGACCATATGCCGTCCTTAAAGATGCTGGATATAACAGCGGGCTCGGAATACAACCCTACCTCGCCGCCGCCTACAAAGAAAGTCCTGCCGTTGATGTTGGCCGCGGCATCGGTAGCCAGGTAAACCACCAGCGGGGCTATGTGCTCGGGCGCCATTTTCTTCAGCTCCGCACCGATATCCAAGCCCAATCCGCCGCTTGATTCCTTGGCCTTCTTCTCCATGGCAGCCTGCAGTTCAGGGGAAAGGGTCAAACGCGTGGCCGCGATGGGGCGGATGCAGTTGCAGGTAACTCCGTACTTGGACATATCCATAGCCACAGTACGCGTGAAACCCACGATGCCTTCCTTGGCGGCGCTGTAGTTGGCCTGGCCCATGTTGCCCAGCCCTGCCTGCGATGAAGTATTTATGATGCGGCCTGACCTCTGCTGCCGGAAATAAGAGCAGGCATGCCGTGTGCAGTAAAAATGCCCGTACATATGCACCTTCTGGATGATGTCCCACTCATCCTCGGTCATGTTGAAGATCATGCGGTCGCGCAGGATGCCGGCGTTGTTGACCAGGATATCTATCTTGCCGAAGGCATCGACGGCGGCTTTGATAATATTTTCGCCGCCCTTCCACGTGGATACTGAATCATAATTGGCCACAGCCTGGCCGCCCATCTTCTTGATCTCCGCGACCACCTCATCGGCAGGCACGGAGCCCGCGCCGGCGCCGTCGGCGCCTCCACCGAGGTCATTAACCACTACTTTGGCACCCTCTGAAGCGAAGAGCAAAGCCTCAGCCCTGCCCAACCCACGCCCGGAACCGGTTATCACAACGACTTTACCGTCAAGCAGTCCCATAAAAGTCCTCCTCTGGTAATTTTTTTCGTATCTTACGCTTAAAGATCGCCCGTTTCAACGAGCCCGTACGATTGTCACAGGCTGGAAAACAAGATAAAGACAATGTTCTTTGGTTACTTATTTATCCTAAAATTGTGTTAATATTGTTAAAAATGAAGGTGAGGGATGTCATCAAGCTAATTGAAGCTGATGGCTGGTTTTTAGTGGTAACGGAAGGCAGTCACAGACAATATAAACACCCGACCAAAAAGGGGCGAGTAACAATTGCCGGACATCCCGCTGATGATATAGCCCAAGGAACATTGAATAGTATATTAAAACAGGCTGGGCTCAAGGAGGAGCAATAAATATGCACCGCTTTCTCATAGTCGTTGAAAAAGCCAAAAAAAATTACTCTGCGTATTCTCCGGATCTGCCCGGTTGTATAGCTACCGGCCCTACCCGTGAAGCTGTAGAACAGAATATGCATGAGGCGATAGAATTACACATTAAAGGTTTGAAAGAAGATAAATTACCTGTTCCCGAATCCAGTTCCTTCGCAGAATATATCGTAATTAAGTAGAACCTTTATCACGGCGCGGTAACCGGGATAGTCTTTTCCTCACTGCGTTCCTCAATCCGGTTATAAAAAAGTACTTCTCAGAGAAGATTAAAGAACGTCACCGGCTTTCTGCGTTCCACGAGCTGTTCTGCGTTATAGGCGATGCGCAGCAGCAGGTTTTCCTCCCACCAGCGCCCCATGGCCTGCATGCCTATGGGCAGCCCGATGCTGTCATAGCCGGCGGGGAAGCTGATGGCGGGCAGGCCGACCAGGTTGGCCGGGAACTGGAATCGCATTACCTCCGTAGTGCTGGACAGGTCGGACCAGCCTCCGGCGGCATCCTCAACCGACACCTCCGGCGCCGTGATGGCCGTTGCCGGGGTGATGATAGCATCAATTTCCGCGAAAATATTTTTGAACAGGTTCATAAACCTCGTGCGGATACGCTGTGCTTTGATATAGTCGGCGGCGTTGAATTCACGGCCCAGGCTCAGGCTGACGCGCACTTCCGCTCCAAAATCTTTCCTGTTGGCAGGATAGTTACCCATGGAAGCAGCCATCTCGCTCAGGATGCTGACCACGTGCGCGATGCGCATGGTATCCAGGCCGGGTACAGCTATCTGCTTTATCTGCGCACCTGTGGCTGCCAGCTTCTCCAGCATTGCATCGCAAACACGCACGATCTCAGGCGTTGCGTGCTCGAACCACGGCCTGTAGACTCCCAACCTGACCCCTTTGAGATCGGCCTTGTTCCAGCCTTCCAGCGTCAGTGCAGGCTGGTGCAGCGAGTTGGCATCTTTAATATCAGGTCCCGCCATGCAGGCATAGGCGATGGCGGTATCCTCCGCCGAGGCTGCCAGCGGCCCCAGGTGGGCCACGCTCCAGTCCAGCGGGAATGCGCCGAACTCGCTGACGCGGCCGAAGGTAGCTTTAAGGCCGACTATACCGCAGTGCGCTGCCGGTATGCGGATGGAACCTCCGCCGTCCGCGCCCACGGCAAAGGGGCAGATGCCCGCCGCCACAGCCGTGGCGGACCCGCTGGAGCTGCCTCCCGTATCATGCTTGGGATTAAACGGGTTGCGTGTCGAGCCGAAATTAACATTGAGACCGTCGGGATTGATGCCTATCTCATGCATATTGGCCTTGCCCAGCAGCAGGGCGCCGGCCGCTCGCAGCCGTGCTACTACCGTCGAGTCCTGCTTTGCAGGCGCTTTGCCCAGAAACCTGGTCCCGACGGTTGTGGGATAGGGCACCATATCCACCTCGTCCTTTACAGCTACCGGCACGCCGTCCAGAACACTTAACGGTTTTTTGTCCTTCCAGCGCTCCGCGGAGGCTTTTGCCTGCTGCATGACGTCGCCCTCATTGACGGCAATGAAAGGCCTCAGCTTGAAGGCGCCGCCGTCGGCCTGTCTGATGGCGTCCAGCGCCCGTTTAGCCACTTCTTCGGGCGTGGTTTTTCCCGATTCATAGGCTTGTGCATAGTCCCTTGCTGACTTGTATGGTACGGCCGCGCCACCCTTGCCCTCTATCTTGTTTAACATCTTCAGGTCCGGGCCTTCTTCATGCCCGGCCTTTTTATCTACGAATGCAATGGGCATTATAGTAGGCGGCTCTTCGGGCGACAGGGAACGAAATTCTTCGATTCCACCGGTTTTCAACATATTGGGCATGATGGCAGACCTGAGTAGATTGTTCTCCAGCGCATTGGCCACCATGGAGAGTTGTTTGCCGGCCAGCCTGGGCAGCTTCACCGACTTCAGGTCGTAATCTACAGCTTTATTCATCTCAGCCTCCTCGGATTTTCATTACAGAGCAAGTATATATATGCGCAAACAGATATACAAGAGGATGATGTTTCCTATGGATAACTTAATTAAAACCGGTTTACCAGAGCCAGGTGAAGAAAAGGCCGTAGGCTATACCCAGAACGGCGCCCACGAATACTTCCCACTTGGTATGGCCGATGATCTCCTGCAGGCGCTGGCTGAACTCCTTGTTATCCTTGAAAAGCTCGTCGAGCATCTTATTGACCATGGTGGATTGATAACCTACCGCCCGCCTCACGCCTGCTGCATCGTACATAACCACAAAAGTCACGATCATAGAGATGGCAAACAGCGGCGACTCCAGCCCGTAGAGCACGGCTATGGTAGTGGCTAGCGCCGTCATCACGGCCGTATGGGCGCTGGGCATGCCGCCCTGGCTGTACATGTAGGCCATGTCTACTTTTTTGTAGCGTATAAAGTTGATGAAAAGTTTGAGGAACTGCGCCGTGAACCAGGCCAGAAATGGAATCCAGATGGCCTTGTTGTTGATTAAAGCGCTCCACGCGTCCGTAGCCTGGTTGTACATGGTGAATCCTGTATGAAATCCCTGCCCCTTTATTTTACCTTTATCGGGGCGCCCGGCCTAAATTTGATCT
>JAQUQM010000151.1 GCA_028716085.1 Dehalococcoidia bacterium
AAGGGAAAATTTAGACCACTTCTGGTATAACATTTCACCGTATCTGGAGTTGACGCAACTCGAGGACATAGTAAATACCGTACTCCGCGTAATTGCTACGTTCAAGGATATTCTGGACAGGGGTGTAAAGTCAGGTCAATTCAAGACGTTTGATACTCTCCTTGCAGCGATCAATATCGACATGATGTGCATTTCGTGGGTGCTGAGGGGATGGAATCTTTATCCCGCTTATACGTTTGAGCAATATGCCGCAGCGTGCGAGCAGTTCGCGGTATTGATAGCCCGCAACTCCGATAATTTGAAGATTCCCGATTCTGTCAAATACAAGAAGATTGAAGCTGAAAAGCTGAAGGAAATTTGGGATCGGGAACGGCAGAAAAGGCCGGGCGGACACGGCAGCGAAGCCTGGATTCGACCTGAGACAAAAGGCAAGCAGACTACTTAGCTTTTTCCTCTTCCTGCAGCACCCTGCGCAGTACCTTGCCTACCAGCGTCTTGGGCAGCTCTTTGCGGAATTCAAAAAACCTGGGCACCTTGTAACCCGTGAGCTTCTCTTTACAGAATATCTGCAACTCCTCAGGCGTTGCCTGTTTTCCCTCCTTTAAAATCACCCAGGCCTTGACTGCCTCAGTCTGCCTTGCGTCGGGAATACCGGCTACACATACCTCCGCCACGGCCGGATGCGTCATAATAATCTCCTCTATTTCCCTCGGCCATACCTGGAAGCCTCCGCACTTGATAAGGTCTTTCTTGCGCGACGTCAGAAAGAGGTATCCGTCTCCATCCTGGTAGCCGATATCACCGGTATACAGCCAGCCGTCACGCAGGGTCTGGGCCGTCTCTTCCGGCCTTTTCCAGAACGCCTGCATGAGCTGCGGCGCTTTGATAACAACTTCTCCTGTCTCTCCTGTTTGGAGTTCTTTCGTTCCAGTTTCGATGTCCATGATACGCACAACTACATCCGGAAGAGGCACTCCCACCGCTCCCTGCTTCCACTTTCCTTTAACCGGGAAGGTCCCGCCGACAATTCCCGATTCGGTCAGGCCGTAACCCTCTATAATCGGGCCGCCGATATATTTTTCGAACTCGTGTTTGGTCTCCGCCATCAACGGAGCGGCACCCGATCCCGCCCTCTTCAAAGACCGGAGGTCATCCGGTTTCAAGCCGGGATAGTTCAAAATCGCTATGAAGGTTGTCGGCGTGGCAGACATGCTGGCTACTTTATACTTTCTAATGGATTCCACCATGTCCTTAATATCCCGTGCGTTTAGAATCAGTACCTGCGGAATATGTCCCATCAACAATGAACCAAAAGACACGTAGACGCCGAAGGAATGGAACAGGGGCAGCATAACGAGCGCCCTGTCTTCCCACTGAACGGTTACCGATTTGTACCACGCCTGATGGGCTGAGCCGGTGATGATAATGGCGTGATGGGCGCACATAACGCCCTTGGGAGTTCCCGTAGTGCCGCCGCTGAATAGGATCAAGGCCGTATCAGACGGGCTCACCTCAATAGCAGGCCTGGATAATCCCCGGTATTTTTCCACCAGGTCCGTCCACCAGGCGTCTCCTTTTTCCAGGAAAACAGACCCGCCCTCTTTTTTCATGGGCAACCTGGAGTATGTGTCCACATCGGAAACAATCAATCTTCGCAGCTTCGTACGATCCTGGAAGGATTTGACCGTATGATAATATTGAGAATCGATGATTGCCGCCCCGGCCTCGACGTCTTTTATGGAGCGCTCCAGTTCAAAGGGAGTATAGAGAGGATTGAGTGGCACTACGATTCCTCCCGCCTTCCAAACGGCAAAAAATGCTACAAAGCTCTGCGGGCTGTTAAGGAACAGGCAGATGACCCTGTCTCCCTTTTCAACGCCCCCTGCAACGAGAGCATTCGCCAGCGCGTTGCTGTGTTCCTCAATCTCCCTGTAAGAAACTTCCCTGCCCTGGAAGATACACAGCGGATGTTCCGGCCTCTGTTTCAAGCCGTCCGCCAGGATATCCAGCACGGTTATCTGTGGATACGGTTGCAGCGTACGCGGCACGCCCGGATCATAACTCTGGAACCACGGATAATCCTGCATAATACCCCCTGTCGTATATATAACGGATCAATTGTGATCGACTGCCCGGTCGAAATTATCAGAGGACAATCTATCACCTGTAAACAGCAACAGTCAAGAGGATGTTATCCGGGATTGTTATACGGTCGGGGATATCATTGAAAAAGGCTGAAAAGGTGTTATTTACTGCTTTTAGTGAAAGCAGCGGAAGGTTTTGCAGGCTTGCTTAATTCCCTGGCGCGCACTATGCCCACGGCTGCCTCCTGGCATTTCTGGATATATTCGTCCAGTGAATAGTGCTTCCTCAGATACCATCTCTTTAGCGACCACATATGTTCCAGCATCAGGATATAATAGGAGGCCAGCTGGGGGTCCTCAGCGGCGAACTCGCCCGTCCGGCATCCGGCTTCGACTATCATCTTTAAGAGGTCGACTGCGTGGAGCTCCTGCCTTTTAAGCTGGTCAAGGTGATCCTGGCTCATGGTCCTGGACTCGCGGTAGACGAACAATATCATGTCCTGTACGGCATCCATCAACCTCAGGCCCTCCCTGATCCTGCGCTTCATTGCCTCGGTGTGCGAGATACGCGGCAACTGGCTGCGTATCTCCCTGTCATACTCCTCGAATGTGCTGGTCGTCATCTCCACGAACAGATTGAAGAAATCTTCCTTGGATTTGATGTAATAATAGAGATTGCCCTGGCTTATGCCGCAGGCTTCGGCTATCTGCCGCGTCGTGGTACTGGCATATCCGTTCTTATAAAACAGCTTAGAGGCCGTCTTCACTATCTGCCTCAGCCGTTCATCTTTATAGGTTCGCCTCTTTGCCCGGCGCGGCTTTTTATATGCCTCAGATCTATTCATTTGCGATCAGTGTGAAACTATGTTCATTATACCGATACAAATTCTATACGAATAAGTGTTGCGAAGTAAAATCCGGTCCACCTCCAAAGTATAATGAATGAGGTGCCCTCAGGCTCGGGCACCTCATTCCGATTGGAGGTATGCACAGGAGATAGTGCTCTTAATTAGGTGTTATTTGCCAGCTTCCAGGCGCAGCTGTGCGGGACTCTTGTATTTCTCCGGCTCAGCGAAATCACCCTTGTACCTGATAGGCCAGTCTTTGCTGTTGGTTCCTGTAGCCATCAACACCACGTTATCTTTGCCCTGGAACTGCCCGATGGGGCTATACCAGTATTGCGGATTCTCCTTATATACCTGGGCCGGTTCGCGCGGATTATCGGGATTGGCCAGTATGCGTGAATGGAAGAACGGCGCCGTCCTGACCGCTGATGTACCGAACATGCCGTACCAGGTTGTGTCGCTCAGCGTAAGCCCTTCCATGGTCTTGATCAACGTTTCCACATCGGTGGTTCCGGCCTTCTCAATGCCCTTCTTATAAAGGTACATGTCGGAATAGCCCACGGCAACGTTATTTTGTACGGGAATACCCAGCTTGTCCATTTTTTGCAGGAACTCGATGTTCACCGGAGTGACGGGAACCTGTTTTTCATAGAAAGTGCCCAGCGCTCCCAGACATTTCCCGCCGGTGAGATTCCAGAAATCATAGGTCTGCGATACGCCCCCGAAGAAGCATACCGGTATGTCTTTAGCCGAGGAGGTTGCCCATTGTTTGGCAAAGACCTCTGTATCCGTATACCAGCTGGAGACGAACCATACGGCCTGCGCTCCGCTGGTGGCAAGGGATTCGAGCACCGGTAAATACATGCCCGTGCGTGCTTTCACAGGCTTGCTGTACACGGTCTCCAGGCCGTAGACTTCCTTGGCATAATCTTCCCACTTGGGAAGCCCGGGAAGCCCGTTTCTCCACACAGTAGTCCAGGCCAGGTCTTCCCAGAGGAAGGCTATCTTGCTTGCCCCGATCACCTCTTTGAAGACGCCGAAATAGGCGGGAGATACACAATAGTAGGCATCTTCCG
>JAQUQM010000152.1 GCA_028716085.1 Dehalococcoidia bacterium
AGGTCGCGGTATTCGGGCTGGTGCATATGCCAGCACAGCACCAGTTTGAGGGATTTTTGGGCCGGTTTAGCGAACATAATGCAGCCTCTGGCCCAGCATGTCCGGGGTCACCAGCACCACGCCGCCGGGGCTGACATGAAAGCGCCGGGCATCGTCCTGGCTGTTCTCGCCGATCACCGTGCCTTCCGGCACTTCGCAGCCGCGCTCGATAATGGCTTTGCTGATCCGGCAATGCCGGGCAATGTTGACCTCCGGCAGCACGATCGAATCCTGCACGGTGCTGTAGGAATTCACCCGGACATCGGTAAACAGCAACGAATGCCGGACCTTGGCCCCGGAGATCACACAGCCCCCCGAGACCATCGAGTCGACCGCCAGGCCCCGGCGCTTGTCATTGTCAAAGACGAACTTGGCGGGCGGGGTTTGCGCCTGGTAGGTCCAGATCGGCCAGGTCTTGTCGTACAGGTTCAAGTCCGGTTTGACGCCGATCAGTTCCATATTGGCGGCCCAATAGGCATCGATGGTGCCGACATCGCGCCAGTAGCTTTGCACGCCGCTTTGCAGGTCTAAAAAGGGATAGGCGTTGACCAGGTATTTTTTGATCACCGACGGAATGATGTCCTTGCCGAAGTCGTGGCCGGAGCTTTTGGTGTCGGCATCTTTAATCAATTGCTCAAACAGGAAATGGGCGTTGAAGATGTAAATGCCCATCGAGGCCAGGGCGGTATCGGAGCGCCCGGGCATCAGCGGCGGCTCTTTGGGTTTTTCGATGAAGCTTTTCACGCGCCGGTTGGCGTCGACATCCATGACCCCAAAGGCGGTGGCGTCGGCCAGCGACACTTCAATGCAGCCGATCGTCAAGTCGGCCTGTTTGTCGACATGGTCGGCGAGCATGGCGCCGTAATCCATTTTATAGATGTGGTCGCCAGCCAGCACCAGCACGTGTTCCGGGTCGCGGCTGCGCAGGATGTCAATGTTCTGGAACACGGCGTCGGCGGTGCCCTTGTACCAGGAGTCCTCGCCATGGCGCTGCTGCGCGGGCAACAGATCCACATACTCGCCGAACTCCCCGCTCAGAAAGCCCCAGCCCTGCTGGATATGGCGGATCAGGGAGTCGGCCTTGTACTGGGTCAGGATGCCGATCTTGCGGATGCCGGAATTGACGCAGTTGGACAAGGGAAAATCAATGATGCGGAACTTGCCGCCGAACGGCACCGCCGGCTTGGCCCGCCAGTCGGTCATGTTCATGAGCCGCGAGCCCCGGCCCCCGGCCAGGATCAGGGCGATGGTGTTGCGTGTTAACTGGCTGATAAAGCGATCATGAGGTTTAGTCATTTTTATCTCCCTGTGGAATTGACTCACGACTCTGGATGAATTTTGGTAAACTTCGCTGCTTGACCATTCTACTATACTGAGGTCCTTTACGTGAAAAAGCATTCTAAAAATCCACGGGACTCTGCTCCTGACCATAACACTGAGATCAACTCAGGTGAACCTGATGCGGCCGTTGAAGCGGTTGCTGTCACACCCCTAACCGAAAAAACCCCGGAAACAGGCGCTAAAAAACTTCTCACTCCCCCCACGCTTGAACCGGAGCCTATCCCAAGAGGCCCGGCCAACCGGGCTGAGACCGCAACGCCCCCCCGCCCTGCCCCGGTGCTGGACCCGGAGCTGATAAAAATAGCCGAAGCCCGGCATCATGATCCGTTTTCGGTACTGGGCCGCCACCCCCAAGCCGGCCACGTCCGCCTGACCGTGTACCTGCCGCAGGCCGAAACCGTGCGCCTTAGCAGCAGCGGCCCGTTTTTCCAGCGTCTCCCCGGTTCCGACTTTTTTGAGTATAGCGCGCAACCGGACGAATTGCCCAGCCATTATCAATTGACCTGGCTGGATAAGGACGGCTATACCCACAGGGACTACGACCCGTATGATTTCGCCCCGCAACTGCCGGACTTTGACCAGCATTTATTCGGGGAAGGCAAACACTGGCATATTTACCAGAAACTGGGCGCGCACCTGCACACCGCGGACGGCATCGAGGGGGTGTTGTTTGCGCTGTGGGCGCCCAATGCCGGCCGGGTCAGCGTGGTCGGCGATTTTAACCGCTGGGACGGGCGCTGCCATCCGATGCGCAGCCTCGGCGGCGGCGGGCTCTGGGAATTGTTCGTGCCGGGCTTGAAGGCCGGCTGTTTGTATAAATTCGAATTATTAAACCGCAGCACCGGCGAACTGCTGCTGAAAACCGATCCGTACGGCCAGCAGTTTGAATTCCGCCCCAACACCTCGTCGATTGTCGTCAAGGAACACAGCTACCGCTGGCAGGATCAGCGCTGGATGACCCAGCGCGCCCATCACGACTGGCTGCATGAGCCGATGGCGATCTATGAAGTGCACCTGGGCTCCTGGAAGCGCGACCCGCAGGGCAATTTCCTCAATTACCGGGTGCTGGCGGTAGAGCTGGTGGATTATGTCAAGCAGATGGGCTTTACCCATGTGGAGTTATTGCCGGTGACCGAGCACCCGCTGGATGCCTCCTGGGGTTACCAGACCACGGGCTATTTCGCCCCGACCAGCCGCCACGGCACGCCCGATGAGTTCCGCTTTTTCATCGATACCTGCCATCAGCACAACATCGGCGTGATCCTGGACTGGGTGCCGGCGCATTTCCCCAAGGATGCCTTTGCGCTGGCCCGCTTTGACGGCAGCGCCCTGTATGAGCATGAAGACCCGCGCAAGGGCGAGCACCGGGACTGGGGCACGCTGATTTATAACTTCGGCCGCAATGAGGTGAAAAACTTCCTGTTGGCCAGCGCCATTTTCTGGCTGGAAGAGTTTCATCTGGACGGGCTGCGCGTGGATGCCGTGGCCTCGATGCTGTACCTGGATTACTCGCGCGAGGATAATAACTGGATTCCCAACCAGTACGGCGGCAATGAGAACCTGGAGGCGATCGATTTCCTCAGGGAGCTGAATACCGTGACTCACCAGCAGCATCCGGGCACGGTGATGATGGCCGAGGAGTCCACGGCCTGGCCGCAGGTCACGCGCCCGACCTGGACCGGGGGCTTAGGCTTCTCGATGAAGTGGAATATGGGCTGGATGCATGACACCCTGGCCTATATGAGCGAGGAGCCGATTCACCGCAAGTACCACCATGACCAGCTGACCTTCGGCATGCTGTACGCGTTTACGGAGAACTTCACGCTGCCGTTCTCGCACGATGAAGTGGTGCACGGCAAGCAGTCATTGCTGAACAAGATGCCCGGCGATGACTGGCAGAAGTTCGCCAACCTGCGTCTCTTGTATACGTTGATGTACACCTACCCCGGTAAAAAACTGCTGTTCATGGGTTGTGAGTTCGGCCAGGGCACGGAATGGAGTTTTAACAAGGCGCTGGACTGGTATGTGCTGGATTACCCGCACCACAAAGGCCTCCAGACTCTGGTCAGGGACCTGAATCACCTGTATAAAACCCATCCGGCGCTGTTCACGCATGACTTTGACCCGCACGGCTTTGAGTGGATTGACTGCCATGACGTGCAGCAATCGATTATCAGTTACCGGCGCAAGAACGAATTTGATGACCTGATCGTGGTGCTGAACTTCACGCCGGTGCCGCGCGAACAGTATCGGATCGGCGTGCCTGAAGCCGGTGTCTATACGGAAATCTTCAATTCCGATTCCCACTATTATGACGGCAGCAATACCGGCAGCGGCGCGGCCTTAGCCGAGCCTATCGCCTGGATGAACCAGCCCCATTCCATCCGCCTGACCTTGCCGCCGCTGGGCGCGCTGATCTTAAAGCTGTAATCAGGATAACCCGACAAGGACCATGAAAAAGATATTATTCGTCACCCCCGAAGCCCACCCCCTCATTAAAACCGGCGGCCTCGGCGATGTCTCCGGCAGCCTCCCCAAGGCGCTGGCTGAA
>JAQUQM010000153.1 GCA_028716085.1 Dehalococcoidia bacterium
CTTAATGACCTCAATAATTGAACCGGTTGAATTATTTAAAACTAAATAGCCATATTTTATAGAAATATAGTCTCAAAATATATAGCGTATAAGAAATATCCAGCAACTTTTTACAACATTTATGCCCGCAATGACACGATGGGGGAATGGCTGGAAGGTGTCGTGTCATCGACAGGAGATTGCCGCGCCCCGATTGCATCGGGGCTCGCAATGACATGGGATGGTGGGGCTTGTATCTGGGTGCACTTTAGGAATAAAATAACTGGGCTTGTTAAAAAAACCTCTGTTTAATACTTCGTTAAAATTATGAAAGGTTCCATCGAAATCCGGCACGCAGTCTGCAAAGGCTGTGAGCTGTGCATCAATTTTTGCCCTAAAAAGTGCATCAGGCTTTCCGATAAGCTGAACGCCGCCGGATACCAGCATGCCATCTATATCAAGGACGGCGAGTGCACCGGATGCGCCGTGTGCGCCATCGTCTGCCCGGAGGTCGCCATCGAGGTGTACCGTGACTAAAGTGCTCATGGACGGCAACAGCTCCATCGGCGAAGCCGCCATCAGGGCCGGCTGCCAGTGCTACTTCGGCTACCCCATCACCCCGCAGAACGAGCTCACCGAGTACATGGCCACCCACCTCAGCCGCCGCAAGGGATGCGCCTTCGTGCAGGCCGAGAGCGAGTTGGCCGCCATCAACATGGTCTACGGCGCCAGCGTGGTGGGCGCCAGGGCCATGACCTCCTCATCCAGCCCGGGCATCAGCCTTAAACAGGAAGGAATATCTTATCTCGCAGCCTGCGAGCTTCCCGCAGTGATAGTAAATATGTCGCGCGGTGGTCCCGGACTGGGCAGCATCGCCGCGGCGCAATCCGATTATTTCCAGGCCACACGAGGAGGCGGTCACGGCGATTACCGCACCATTGTGCTTGCGCCGTCCTCCGTGCAGGAGCTGGCCGACCTCACCATGCGAGCCTTCGACCTAGCGGATAAATATAAAATACCTGTCATCATCCTCGGCGACGGCGTGCTGGGCCAGATGATGGAGCCCGTGGAATTCAAAAGGGAAGCTCCCGCCCAGCTGCCGGTCAGGGAAGACGCTCTGAGAGGGGCCAAGGGCCGCCCCAGCAGGATCAGGAAGACCTTCACCTCCAACCCCGCGGAGCTCGAGGAGATCAACTGGAGCCTCTTCCGCAGGTACGGGCTGATCAAGAAGGAAGAGACCACCTGGGAGACCTTCATGACGGATGACGCCAGGCTCGTGGTAGTTGCCTTCGGCATCGCCGCGCGCATCGCCAAGGGCGCCATCAGGAACGTCCGCGCCGAAGGTTTGAAGGTAGGCCTGCTAAGGCCCATCACGCTGTGGCCTTTCCCCGACGAGGCAGTCAAAGAGGTGGCCAAAAACGTAGAGCATTTCCTCGTCTTCGAGATGAACATGGGACAGATGATCGAGGATGTCCAGCTATCGCTGGAAGGCAAGGGCGAGGTATCCTTCTACGGACGCCCCGGCGGCGTGATACCCAATCCCAGCGAAGTTGCCCGTGTAATTTCAAGATTGTACTACCAGAAGGGTTTGAAATAATGAAAAAGGTATATGAGCACCCAAAATCCCTGAAGCGGGCCGTGTTCCATTACTGCCCGGGATGCGGGCATTCCATAGCCCACAGGATCACCTGCGAGGTCATCGATGAGATGGACCTGCAGGACAAGACCCTGGGCATCCCGCCTCCGGGCTGCTCTGTGTTCGCCTATCACTACTTCGATGTGGATATGGCAGAATGCGCCCACGGCAGGGGCGCGGCAGTGGCCACAGGCGCCAAGCGCGCTTTCCCCGACATCGTTGTCTTCACCTACCAGGGCGACGGCGACCTTGCAGCCATCGGCACCGCCGAAACCATACACGCCGCCAACAGGGGCGAGAATACCACTACCATTTTTATTAATAACGCCGTCTACGGCATGACGGGCGGCCAGATGGCCCCCACCACACTGAGGGGCATGAAGACCACCACCACCCCCTACGGCCGCGACCATGTAATCGAAGGCCACCCCATACGGATGAGCGAGATGCTGGCGCCCCTCGATGGCGTCGCCTATATAGAGCGGGTGGCGGTCAATTCACCCGCCAATATCAGGAAGGCAAAGAAGGCCATCGCCAAGGCCTTCCAGATGCAGCTCGATAAGCGCGGCTTCTCCATGGTGGAGATACTTTCACCCTGCCCCACCAACTGGAAGATGACACCCATCCAGGCCTGGAAGTGGGTGGACGAGGAGATGACCAGGATATTCCCGCTGGGCGTATATAAAGACGTGACGGAGCAGAAGAGTGCTGATTAAAACCCTCTTTGCCGGCTTCGGCGGCCAGGGCGTGATGTCCATGGGTCTCAGCCTGGCCGAGGCCGCCATGCTGGAAGGCAAGAACGTCACCTACCTGCCGGCCTACGGCGCCGAGGTGCGCGGCGGCACGGCCAACTGCACGGTGGCGGTCTCCGACGATGAGATTGCCTCTCCTGTGGCATCCTCACCCGAGTTCGTAGTCGCCATGAACCAGCCGTCCGCGGTCAAGTTCCAGCACCACATCCAGTCGGGCGGGCTGTTCTTTCTCAACTCCTCGCTTGTGGAGGCGGATATCATCCGCGGCGATATCGAGATCGTCCGCGTGGCCGCCAACAAGATCGCCGAGGACCTGGGCAGCCCCAAATCAGCCAACATGGTCATGCTGGGCGCCTTCATCAGGAAAAGCGGCCTCGTGGAGATGAAAAGCGTGATGGAATCCCTCAAGCGCATCCTGAGCACAAAGAAAAAGCTCATCGAGATAAACGAAAAAGCCCTCAACGCAGGGTTTAATCTATTTTAGTTCCTTAATTAAAAGGGGGTTGCCATGTGTGTAAAGCAGGTATCTGTGATCCTGGAGAATGTTCCCGGGGTATTCATGTCCGTCAGTGAATGCCTGGCCAGGGAAAACATCAATATACGCGCCATTTCGGTTGCAGATACTTCGGACATCAGCACCGTCAGGTTCGTCACGGACAATCCGGAAAAAACGGCCAACGTCCTGCGCAGCAACGGCTACAACGTCATCGAGCATGACGTCATAGCCGTGGAAATACCCGACCACCCCGGCGCACTGCGCGCTGTGCTCAAGCCCCTCAAGGAAGCCAACATTAACGTACACTATTTCTACACTTACCTGGGCAGAGGTGAGAGCGGGCAGCCCATCGTCATCATCGGCGTGGACAGGACGGCCGACGCCATCGAAGCTTTGAAGAAGAACTGGGTGCACACCTTCGGCAACGAGATTTACGCGCTCTGAGCCGGACGACTATTTACAGCCGCCGACCGGGAACCTTTTCTGCTGCAGCATCTGCCTTTGGCTGCAATTGATGTTCCTGTATTGCGCAACCAGCCTGCCTATCTCGCCCGTCACGGCAGTGGTCGACGCATAGTTCATCTTGCAGCCCAGCGCGCCGGAAAGCGCGGCCAGGATATGCCTGTTCTGCCACCCGGCCGGAGGCGTGAAAGCAGGATGCAGCTTCTGGATGCGCCCCTCGCAGTTGGTATACGTGCCGTCGCTCTCGGCAAAGGTCGCCGCCGGCAGGATTACATCCGGATAAGGCGGCTTTTCCGGTAACACTTCGCCGATCAGCACCGAGAAAACCTGAGAACCGAGAACGGTGTTTGCGTTCTCCGCCAGCGCGCCGTTACCGATGATCAGCACGCCCTGGATCTCCTCTTTCTCTATGCCCTCGATGATGCCCACCACGTTACTGCCGTGGTTCTCCGGTATGTTTTCACCCCATTCAGTCTCGAAGAAGCGCCGCCTGGACGGGTCGGCCAGGGGCGCCTGGCCGGGGAGGTAATTGT
>JAQUQM010000154.1 GCA_028716085.1 Dehalococcoidia bacterium
GGAAGGTCGCAATCACTGCTGGTCGTATATAATGCACATGGATTCAGGCTGCACAGGAACGCCAGGATACTGCAACTCGTTTTCTTCCGCCTGAGCCGCGGTGTCGCGCAGGGCTACAGGGGTAAGAATCAGCAAGAAAATATTACGCAAATAGTTTAAGGAGAGTTTTTCCCCATGAAAATTAATAAGTCGGTATTGGTATCATCATCCGTATTACCGGTTCTGATGATATTTTCATTAATACTATCAGGATGCGCCGGCACGCCCGTGATCGAGCAGGCGGTCACCTGCCACAGCGTTTCCCAGTCTGGACAACCCGGATTGGTTGCGGACACGTTTTCACCCGATGTTGAGACCATTTACTGTGCAGTAAAGCTGTCCGATGCTATTACCGGGCCCTCAATAAAGTGTGAATGGATGGTTGTCAACAGCGATGAAGCCAAACTAAAGGATTACATGCTCGGTACGGAGACCGTGAAGGCCGCTTCCCCGTACGTTGTATTTGCCTTTACCAGGGCGGATAGTCTGCTACCCCTCGGTGATTACGCGGTCAAGCTGTATATAAATGACCAATACGCCCAGACGGTTTCCTTCAAGGTACAGGGACAGGCGGCGGAATCCGCAGTTACCTTCACTGATCCGGTAATCGCTACGTGTATCGACGAGGATACCAACCAGCCACTGGATAAATTCGATACACTGCCCAATAACGCAGGCATGATCTTCTGCACAGCCAAAGCCGTGGGGGCGGGATTCGGCACGACTATCAAGGCTAACTGGATCTATGTTAAAGGGCAATTGCAGGGTGTGACCGACAGGGTATTTGCCTCAGGCAGTCTTAAGACGGAAGGGCTGGATTATGTGGCCTTTGCCGTCAGTCCCCGTGCCGGCACCCCCTTTCCCATCGGTGAGTATACGGTCAAATTGCTGGTTGACGATAAAGAGAAGCTGAGTGTGCCTTTCAAGGTGGTAGACAGCGCCGGTATCCCCGGCCCCTACCTGACCGAGGCGGTCACCTTCGCAGTCAAAGGAACCGATAATGCTACCATCGATATGACCAACAGCTTTGCTGAAAAAGTCGACGCCATCAACTGCCATGTTAAGGTGAACAACGCCCCCGCTGATACGGAAGTCAAAATTCAATGGATTCTCGTCAAAGCCGCGCAGGGCGATGTGGCGGACCGCAAGCTGAATGAAGACGTCCAGAAAGTCCAGGGTACCAGCCCCGTGATTGCTTCTTTGATCCGTAAAGACGATCCCTTCCCCAGGGGCAGGTACGTGGCAAAGATCTTTCTTAACGGCGAAGAGAAAATTGCCGTGCCCTTTAGAGTGCAATGACCTTTAAAAACTCTAAACTCTAAACTCTAAGCTCTAAACGGCTGTATTAGCGTCATTGCGAGCCCCGATTACACCGGGGCGAAGCAATCCTTAACATCAAGGGGGACAATCGTCTTCGCTTATAGAGATTGCCACGTCGTCCCGATAGATCAATTGAGCCTGTATGTCATTGCGAGCGTTAGCGAAGCAATCTACTGCATGGTATTACGGCAGGCCAGGAGATTGCCGCGTCGTCCCGATAGATCGTTTTATGTTGGGGGCGCACCTTCAGGTGCGCCCCTACAGGACGACAGCGTTTGCAATTTAAAAATTGGAATTTGGTGCTTGGAGCTTGGAATTAACTTAGGGTTTACCCTTTGCGCTTTCTATGATTCAAAACTCCACCACTGTGGCCCCGCCCATGCCCTCACCCTTGCCGCCCGGGCGGAATGATCTTACCAGCGGATGTTTTTTAATTTCCCTGTTCACCGCCTGCCTGAGTATTCCCGTTCCCTTGCCGTGCACGATGCGTACCTCCTTCAAGCCGGCCAGGTAAGCCTCACCAAGGTATTCGAGCATCAGGGGGATTGCCTCGTCCACGGTCATGGCGTGCAGGTCAAGCTCGACGCCTACTTCCTTTTTCGTGCCCATCTCAAGCCTTGCCTGACCTCAGGAATTCCAGCCTGAGGACCTGCTGTGTATTGCCCGTGATCTTAAACCTGTCATCCATACGCCAGCCGACCACCCAGGCTATCCGGTCGGGGGAACATACGATAGGAACGCTATCTCGCCAAGTGCGCGGCACTGCGGCATCCACCATAAAATCCTGCAGTTTGCGGCTGTGTGCCATGCCGAGCGGATGGAAACGGTCGCCCGGCTGCCTTCCCCTTACGGTCAGCGACCTGCCCGTTTTTGCCAGGTCGAAGCTTGCGCCGAAAATATCGTCCTGCCTGTAATAGTTCTCATTAATAACCTCGGCGATCACCCTCCAGCCGGGGATCTGCGTCTCGCCCGGTATCTTCAGGTTGTAGCTGCCGTCAATGACGGGCCAGGGACACACCGAGCCGCCCGGCGAGCAGAGCACCATGCGTCCGCGCTCGTTGGTGGCCGTCAACCCGTCGGGAAGCTGGACCGACTTACCGGTGGAACCGAAAAGCAGTTTGACCAGCGATTCGATATGGGCCGCCTCTATGTCGCGCAGGCTGCCGTAGATCTGTTGCAGTGCCAAGCGGAACACGCGCCGCTGCAGTGATAGCGGCAGGCCTCTCAGCTTGCCGGCATCCAGGCAGGTCAGGCATCCCTCCCGCGTGGCCGTTTGTTCGAAAACCGCCGTTGCCTGCCCATCGATAAAATCAGCGTCATCGCCGGCCATATCCGCCAGCCTGAGCAGGGCCTGGTCGACCTCGGGATTATACTGCTTCAGCAACGGCAGGAGCTCCATCCTGATGCGGTTGCGTAAAAACCCGGCCTGGGTGTTGGAGGAATCACTCCTCGGCTGCAGCCCCTGATCTTTACAGTATTCTTCGATGCGCTGCCTGCTGATGTTCAAAAGGGGGCGTATAACAAAGACCCCGTCCTTTTCAGTGTCATAGGGGATAGGCGCCGCAGGGCGCAGTCCGCGTAAACCCGAGATGCCCGTGCCGCGCAGGTAGTGCAGCAGGATCGTCTCAACCTGGTCGTCGCGGTTGTGACCTACGGCCACCCTCGTAGCTCCGGTCTTCCTGGCCGTGTCGGCGAAAAAGCGGTATCTCACCTCGCGCGCGGCTTCTTCCAGGGAAGTACGCCTTTCTGCGTTCCAGGCCTGCACATCCCGTTTTTCCACGGTTACCGGGATGCCCAGCCTGCCTGCCAGCTCCGCTACAAAAGCAGCGTCCTGCTCCGACTCCTCGCCCCTGAGGCCGTGATCGAGATGGGCGATATGCAGCTCCAGGTTGAGCTCGGCTTTAAGATCGACCATCGTCTGCAGGAGGCACAGGGAATCAGGTCCGCCTGATACGGCCACCATCACTACCTCGCCGCCGGAGACAAGCCCGTACTCCCTGATGAAATTGAGCACCTGCCTCTCCAGGGGATTTATTTTATCTGTCAATTATTCCTCCCTGAGATGGCAGATATCGCTGAGAAACAGCAGGCGCGGAGGGCGGCCGTCTATGAATTCCAGCTCTGTGCGGCTGCTGGGTTGTATTCGAATCCTCACCAGGTGGGTTATGGGCAGGCCCAGGGCGGTGCACACTATGGTAGCCGTTACGAAATAGTGCGAGACCACGGCCACCGTCCCCGCCGGGTTTTTCTTCACAATCTTTTCCACAGCCGCCCAGACGCGGTCGCGGAACTGTCCCAGGTTCTCACCGCCGTTAAAATTAATCGCCTCCCCCTGCGTCTGCCAGTCGACGAGGAACTGGCTGAAATTGCGCCCGAACTGGTCCAGCGGCATGCCTTCAAGCTCGCCCACGTGAATTTCCTTGAGTTCCCTGTCCGG
>JAQUQM010000155.1 GCA_028716085.1 Dehalococcoidia bacterium
CCCGGCAACTCTCTTCAGCGCCAGCCCCTCAGCAATGGCGGTCTTGCCCACACCCGCCTCACCGATGAGCACCGGGTTGTTCTTGGTGCGCCGGATGAGCACCTGCATGACACGCTTGATCTCATCATCGCGGCCGATCACAGGGTCCAGCTTGTTCTGCCTGGCCAGCTCCGTCAGGTCGCGGCCGTATTTTTCCAGCGAGCGGTACTTGGTCTCCGCCCGGGGATCGTCAACGCGGTGGCTGCCGCGGATATCCTGCAGGGCCTTGTAAATTTTCTCCTGGTCGATGTCGAACTCCTTGAGGATGCTCACGGCGATGCCGCCGGTCTCACCGGCAATGGCAATGAGCAGGTGCTCCACACCCACGTAGTCATCGTTCAGCCTGGTGGCCTCGGCATCCGCCGCCTGGAACATCTGCTGGATGCGGGGGGTGATATATACATTGACTCCGCCGATGGCCGTCTTGGGCTGCTCGGCAACCTTGGGCAACCTCTCCAGCTCGGCGCTCACACGCTTTTTCATGGCTGTAACATTCACGCCCAGCCTTTTAAGAATATCCATGGTCAGGCCCTTTTCCTGCTCCAGCAAAGCCAGAAAGACATGTTCCACGTCCCAGATGCTGTTGCGGAAGCGGTTCATGACCTGTTGTGAGTTGGCAATTACTTCCTGCGCCTGTTCCGTAAATCTTTCCTGTCTCATATTATCTATTTCCCGGCAGCCCCTTCCTCCGCGATCAGCTTATCGCGGTAGTCGATGACATAGCTGCAGTCCGGCCCGCGGCATCCGCTCAGTTTGGCTTTGATCTCTTTCTCGAACTTTTGCTTCGGATTTTCCGCCGCAACCTTCTTGTACCTGTTGTACCAGACACACCTGGCCGACCAGTCCCTGTATACCATGATGGTAACCAGGTCGTCCACCATGTCGCACTTGACCGTGGTCGCCGTTACCTGCCAGCCTGCCGGCGCTATGTCTGTCCTGGCGTCAGCCACCGTTAACCTCCTGATTTAATTTTCTTGCCGCCAGCCTCTTTTCTCTGAAGCTTCTTCAGCTCAGCTTCCAGGCTGTCGATCCTGTGCTGCATCTCCGCCAGCTTCTCACCCAGCCTCATGATGACTTCCACGCCCGCCATGTTAACACCCATGTCGTCCATGAGCACCTTGACGTGCCGCAGCCGCTCCAGGTCTATCTCCGAGTAATAGCGGATATTGCCTTCGGACCTGTAGGGCTGTATCAATCCCAGCTTCTCATAATAGCGCAGCGTGTGGATCTCGCAGCCGAGTATCCTGGCGGCGATGCTAATCACATATTTAGGTTCGTTTCCTTCTCGAGGCATCTTATCTTAGCACCTCATATATTCAACATCAATGCTTTTCAGTTCGGCCTGATATTCTTAAGCTGCTCAAACAGGCCTCGCTCCTTATCGCTCAGCTTCGACGGCAGGACAACTGCCACCCTGGCCAGCATATCTCCCCTGCCGGTGCCGTTCAGCCGGGGCATGCCCTGCTGGGAGAGCCGGAAAATCTTGCCGTTCTGCGTCTCGGGCGGAATCTTGAGCGCCAGCTTGCTGCCCTTGAGCGTGGGCACCTGGACCTCACCACCCAGCACGGCCGTAACCAGGGGCACCGGCACGTCCACTTCCAGGTCGTCACCCTTGCGCTCGAACGCGGGATGCGGCAGCAGTTTTACGATCAGGTACAGGTCGCCGCTGGGGCCTCCCATGCCGGGATTACCCTCCCCGGCAACACGCACGCGGGAGCCTTCCCTAACGCCGGGAGGAATCTTGACCTCCAGCCGGCGCGGCCTGATGATCCTGCCCGCTCCACCGCACTGTCCGCAGGGACCGCTCTTGGTCCTGCCCATTCCCTGGCAGGCGGGGCAGGCCTGCTCGGTCTGCAGCTCGAGGATGCGCTTGGTGCCGTTGAAGGCTTCCTCCAGCGTTACTTCAATGCCGTGCTCAACGTCCTGGCCTTTGCGCGGGCGCCGTCCTGCAGTCCCCGTCCTGGCTCCTGCTCCGCCGAATCCTTTGAAGAGGCTGTCGAAGATATCTCCCAGGTCGCCCATGTCGCCGGTTTCAAAGGTGGTATACTGTCCACCCGCCCCGGGCTTCCTGCCGTAACCCTGGTACTGCTGCTGGGCCTGCTGCCGGGCGCGGGCAAAGGCCTCGGCATTCTCGAAGTCCGCCCCGTACTGGTCGTACTTCTTACGCTTGTCCGGTTCGGAAAGTATTTCGTAGGCCTGGTTGATCTCCTTGAATTTGGCCTCCGCCGTCTTATCGCCCGGGTTTACATCCGGGTGGTACTTGCGCGCCAGCCTGCGGTAAGCAGACTTGATGTCCTTTTCGGGAGCGTTGCGCGGCACGCCTAATATACCGTAATAATCTTTTCCAGCCATTTCTTCACCCTGGCAAAAATTATAAATGTGTCCACCGTTTTATGCAATAGTTGGCTAAATTTCCTTATGTATTGTTTTATATATCTTGACAAATTATTTTAGCTTTTATACAATTAATTATGAGTGGAGCTCACAAAAAAGTCAAGGAGGTAATAAAAGTATGAATATTGTGAGATGGGAACCGCTAAGTGAACTGGTTACTTTAAGGCAGGCGATGGACAGGCTGTTCGAGGACAGCTTTGTAAAGGCGCCCGGCCATGTGAAGGGGGGCAATGGCACGGCCGCGCCGGCGCTCGATATCGTCGAGACAGCCGACGGGGTGGACATCAAGGCATCGATGCCCGGTGTCAAGGCCGAGGACATCGAGATCAATCTCAGCCCGGATGCCCTTACCATTAAAGGCGAGACGAAATCCGAGAAAGAGGTGAAAGAAGAAAATTATGTCCGCAGGGAATGCTACTCCGGCACATTCGCGCGTTCCATTGCACTTCCGCCGGGCTTAAAAATAGACAGGGCGGAGGCAACCATGGAGAACGGAATCCTGACGCTGGAAATCCCCAAGGCCGAAGAGGTCAAGCCTCGCACGGTTAAAATCAGGGCCAAGGCCGAACCCAGGAAACTGGAGGCCAAAGAAAATAAAGAAACCAAAGAGGTCAAAAGCTAATTCTGACAGTGGGCTCCACTCTCCACTGCCCGCAGTATTTCGAGAAACTGGTTTAATATCCAGGCTGTGGCTCCCCAGATAACCCGGCCGTCCAATTCATAGGTATAAACCTTAACTATTTTATCGCCGTAAACAGCTTTTTCTTCCTTTTGAGCAGCCTTATGCATCAGGCCCTCGAGTGGAAGGGCAAAAATTTCCTCGACTTCGAACTTGTCACGTTTGAATTTATAGGGATAGGGTATGACTCCCACGAAGGGTGTGATACGGAAAAGGGAGGTGACGGTAGCCGCGTCATCCAGCTCGCCCAATATCTCTACATCCGATTCCTTGAGGCCGATCTCCTCGCGGCTCTCCCTGAGGGCTGTCTCGAGCAGGGATTCATCGTCAGAGTGGCGGCCGCCGCCGGGGAAGGATATCTGCCCGCTGTGATGGTGGAGATGCTCGGTGCGCTTGGTAAAAACAATATGGCACCTGCCGCCCTTAACAAATATGGGCAGCAGCACCGCCGCATCGGTAAGGCTGCTGTCGACGATGATCAGCTTCTGGCGGGAAGCAAGAGCCCGTTTGATCTGTTCTTTGCCGAGCATAAACGCCTTAATCATACAACTAATGTGAAAAACGTGACAACAACATCCCCCGTCATAGCGAGGAACGGAGTGACGAAGCAATCTCATGGTTTGACATCGGGCAGGAGATTGCCACGCCCCGATGTAATCGGGGCTCGCAATGAC
>JAQUQM010000156.1 GCA_028716085.1 Dehalococcoidia bacterium
CCTGTATGAAATCCCTGCCCCTTTATTTTACCTTTATCGGAGCGCCCGGCCTAAATTTGATCTGCAGGGCCTTGCAGACCATCATCAGCCCGAGCAGTATGGGATAGGCGATCAGCAATGGCGTGGGAGGATAAACCAGGCAGATCGGAAGGGGTGTAATTTTGGAAAATTGCATCCCGAAGAGTACGACGGCGATGACGACCATACCTACGCCGAAGCTGGTGCTGGTCCTCCTGGTCCTCCATGCCATCAGTGCAGCCACGCCGGCGCCGATCAGCGTAGGGATGGTTACCGTAGCCACCAGGGCCCCGGCTATGGTAGTGGCCCCCAGCCCGCCCTGGAAGTGCAGGAAAATCGACCATTGATGGCCGGCCACGGCTGCGACACCCGCCGCCAGCACCACTTCCGGAGGTGCCTGCATCCACTGGGCGATCAGCACCGCGAGTGCTGACTTGCCGATGTCCATGAAGACCACCATGAGGAATGAGAGCAGCCCGACCCGCCTGTATACCGCGGCTGCGCTGATCTTGCCGTCGGGTTCATCCCTGATATCTATTTTGCCGTTGAACCTGGCAACGATATAAGCGGAAGACATGGAACCGATCAAATAGGCCAGCGGAATGGAGAGTAAGCAGATATAGTTCATTATTCAGACTGGAAAATTATTGGTGATAAGTATACCACAAATAAACAGCTTGCAGTTAGGATGGGACCTTATGTGTGACGTCGATGGCAAGAAAAGTCCTGGCCTCTTTTGAGCAGGCAATGCCTATGGACAGGATAAAAACGAGGGCGCCGCAGGTTGAGTAGATGGCCGGGATATTTTTATTGGCGAGGTCGGCAATCACGCCTCCTATGCCCATGCCCAGCGGCGCCAGGCCGCTGGTCAATGTGCCCAGCAGGCCGAATACCCGCCCCCGTATTTCGCTGGTAGCGGCCAGTTGCAGCACCGTGGTTGTTTTCACGATAAAGATACCGGCCATCAGGCCGATGATAAAGATCACGCCCATCACCATAAAGGGGACGGTAACGAATCCCACAATGCCCATGGCAGCGGCGGCCAGCAGCAGTGAGATGATGGTCAGCCAGCTCTGTCGTTTACCCCGCACATTGGCGGCGCCGGCTATAACATAGCCGATCACCGATCCGGCCCCCAGCGCCATCAGCAGGTAGCCGTACCAGGCGGCGTTCAGCTTAAGGTAATCCTCCACGTAGAAAGGCAGCAGGATGGCCATGGGAGCGATGAACAGGTATAGGAGAGCGGCCGCCAGGAAGAGAACCCGCATGCCCTTCTGATTCCACACGTAGCGCAACCCCTCATTGGTATCTGAGATGAATGTCTTGAAAGCCTCGCTGCCCTTTTTGGCTTTCTCGGGGATGACCTGCGGTATCTTAACGAATGCCTCCGTCCCCGACGCAAATAGGTAGGTGCACCCGTTGATGAGGAACAGCGCTGCCGCCCCCGTGACCGAGTAAAGCAGGCCCCCCAGGCCCTGCCCGATAAACAGGGATACAAAGACAGCGAACTGGTTCATGGAGTTGGCGGCATCCAGCCGGTTCACCGGTACCAGGTCCGGCACAGCCGCGTATACTGCCGGTGTAAAAAAAGCGAAGATGATAGCGCCTGCAGCCGCTACAATAAAGAGCCACGTTATGATTAACCCCGTTGAGGCCGACACGAAGAACATCAGGGTTGCCAGCGAGATGACAAAAAACCCGTTGATCAGGTCGCCGTAGACTATTATGCGCTTGCGTGAGAAATTATCGGCGAATGTGCCGCCCATGGGACCCAGCAGCACGCCGGGCAGGGTGGAGAGCATCATCATCAGCCCCATCAGGCTGGCCGAGCCGGTAGCTTCCTTGATATAAAATATCATGGCCAGGCCGAAGGCGCGCTGGCCTACCTGGCTGACGAGTTGCCCCTGCCATAACAGCAGGAAATCGCGGTTCCACAGCCGTCTGGGTTTTTGAATCAGGCCCTGGCTATCCATGATGAATTGTCCAACAGGCGGGTGATACGGGGCACAACACCATATCATTATTGCAGAGACAGGGCGCGTGTGTCCACATATCTTTTTTAGGTCACTTGATTCAACTTATATGAATCGTATACAATCAATGCCGGAATTGCAACTAATAATTGAGGAGTGAAGAAAGATGAAATTAGCCAGAGACGTCGTCATTGTTGACTACCTGCGTTCCCCGTTTTCCAGGTCGCGACCCAAGGAGCCGGAAAAGGACCAGCTCAATGACTACACCATGGATGAAGTCATCGGCATGCTCTGGAAAGAGCTGATCAAGCGCAACAACCTCGATCCCAAGGTGATCGATGAAGCAGTCGTAGGCGTTGCCAGGCCTGTACTGGAGATGTGGACTTACGGCGGCAAACTGCCCTCATTTTTTGCTGAATTGCCCGTTGAAGTAGCTTCGCAGCAGGTCGACCAGCAGTGCGGCTCGTCACTCGACGCGCTGAGGACCGGCGTCATGGCTATCGCCACCGGCTTTGCCGATGTAGTGCTGTGCGCCGGCATGGAGCATATGACCCATATACCGCTGGGCGGTGGCAATCCCGCAGTAAAAGTGAGTGACAAGCTCAGGAACGACCCCAAATACAGTATGTATGATATAAATTTCTCCATGAACATGGGATTCACAGCACAGAAGCTGCAGGAAATGGTGGGTTTCACCCGCGAGGAAATGGACAAGTGGTCGGTGAGGTCGCACCAGCTTGCCGCCAAAGCCCAGAAAGACGGCTTTTTCAAGGGTGAGATTCTGCCCATTGAGATTACCCTGCCGGACGGCAGCAAGCAGATGTACGATTACGATGCCTGCGTCAGGGCCGATACCAACCTGGAAACACTGCTGCAGCTGAAACCTGCATACAAGCCGGACGGCTCTATCACCGCCGGCAATGCTTCTCCTTTGAACGCCGGCGCAACTTCGATGCTTATTATGTCCAGGGACAAGGCCAGGAAGCTGGGCTATAAGCCGATAGCCAGCTTTGTTTCCTTCGGCGTGGCGGGTGTAGACCCCACCATCATGGGCGCCGGGCCTGTTCCGGCATCCAAAAAGGCGCTGGAGTTCGCCGGGCTGAAAGCCAAGGACATCGATTTCTGGGAGATCAACGAGGCATTTTCCGTTGTATCTCTCTACTGCATGCGGGAATTAGGTGTACCTGAAGCCAGGGTGAACGTAAAGGGAGGGGCTGTGGCCATCGGGCATCCGCTGGGCGCCACGGGGCTCAGGCTGGTGGGAACACTGGCCAGGATACTCAAGCAGGAGGGCGGCAAATACGGACTTGCCACCCAATGCTGCGGCGGCGGACAGGGTGTGGCCGCCATCATCAGGAAAGAATAAGCCGCCCTTCGGGCGCTTAAACCGGAAAATGATATCGCCGATCCGCGCTATGCGGATCGCGGTATCATGCCGGAGTCTTATTTAAAGCCAGCCGATCCTCCCCGATCGGGCTGCTAGTACCAAAGTACTGCTTTTTCAGGAATGATTACTCATTGTCATTTGAACCAGGCCGGATATAATTGAAGTTGCTTTAAACAAAGAGGCTTGAAATGAGAAAGACAATGCTGGTTAACCTTATCGTAGTGCTGTGCGTGAGCGGTTTGTCC
>JAQUQM010000157.1 GCA_028716085.1 Dehalococcoidia bacterium
CTTGGATTTATCCGGGCCGAGTATCATGGGCAAATGCGCAAACTGCGGGGGCTGCCAGCCGAAAGCATCGTAGAGCAGCACATGGCGCGGCGTACTGGAAAGCCACTCTTCCGCCCGCAGGACATGGGAGATATCCATATAATGGTCATCCACGATGTTTGCCAGGTGGTAGGTGGGATAGCCGTCCGATTTCAGGAGCACGAAGTCATCGAGTGTGCTGTTCTCGAAGACAACCTCGCCCCGGATCAGATCGGTGACAGCCGTCTTCCCCTCAAGCGGTGACTTAAACCGCACGACTGGCACCTTGCCTTCGGCTGTCAGCGCTTCAACCTGCGCTTGAGACAGGTCGCGGCAGTGCCGGTCGTAGCCGGGCGGCTGCTTGAGCGCCATCTGCTCCTTGCGCATTACCTCCAGCCGATCCGGTGAGCAAAAGCAGGGGTAAGCCTTGCCCTCCTTTATCAGCTCCCGGGCATACATTTTATACAGGTCGAGCCTGTCCGACTGGAAAATCGGACCTTCATCCCAGTCGAGCCCCAGCCACTGCAGGCTTTCCATGATGATTTCGGTAGCGCCCTCTACTTTGCGGGCTACATCTGTATCTTCGATACGAAGGATGAAAACACCGTTACTGTGACGGGCGAACAGCCAGTTGAAAAGGGCTGTCCTGATATTGCCCAGGTGAGGATAACCGGTGGGGCTGGGAGCGAAACGCACCCTGACGGGATCCGGCATTCTAACCTATCCCGCCCCTTGCCAAGGATTGATTATAGACAACCTGCTTAACGGGCAGTTTCACTACATATGTATCGGCCAGCCTGTCGTGCCACCCCTGTTTATGGCTATCAAAGGCAATCGCGATAAACCCGATGCCCAGAGCAGCCGTACAGAGGATGCAACCCAGGAAACGCCGCAAAGCAGAGCGCAGATCGACCTGCGAACTGTCCGTACGGATAACTTTGATTCCCATGCTCAATTTACCCAGCGTTTGCCCGGTAGTTGCCCAGCAGGCCGCAAAATATATAGTAGCTACGATCATAAATGAGAGGAAAATAGTGCCGATCAGCCAGGCAAAGGCCCAGGTAATCGGAGCCCCATGCGTGACATCAAGTGAGAGTTGTATCACTTTTTGCACGCTGGGAAAAATCCAGAAAAAAGATTGTGATATCACACAGTACAAGATGTAAAGTCCTACGATTAATGTGGCGAGGTCAATCAGAGCGGCTCCCAGCCTGATCCAGAATCCGGCGTGTTCCAGGGCAAGATCCTCAGGTCTCTCTTTCAATACCGCTTCCTCTTAAAGTCTATAGCAACTATCCGAGCACTGTCGGACAGGCCGCTCGGGATCCGCCGGGGTAGAAAATATCCTTTCTCAGCGCCTGACGAACCGGAGCTTTCCGTTATTTCTCTTTGCCTTTGCCCTTGGTCAGCGTCTTGTACATTTCCTCATATTCCCTGAGTGTTTGCCTGAGACGCTCCACCAGTTGTTCCGCCTGCTTGAGCTTGCTCTTCGTTTCTTCTATCTGGTTGGTAATATTGAAAAGCAGCTCATTACGCCTGATAGCGGAATCCGCTTCAAAGGTTGTGAAATCCTCTGCTCCACCACCCGTTGCCGGTGCGTTGGCAATCTGGTTATAGATATCATTCTGACCGCCGCGTGGATCTTTCTTGATCTGACCGAATCTATCAGGTGGTCTCATCTCAAATATCTCTCCTTAGCATAAAATTTAACACATCGCGCTGATTATTAGCAACAGATAAACAGCCTGTTATTTGTTCGTAACACGCAGAGTTTTTAGTACGCCTTCAAGATCGGGCGGCAAATCGCAGGAGAACACGTGTACCCGGCCGTCAGAGGGAAGACGCAATTCCAGATGATAAGCATGCAGGAACTGCCTTTTCAGCAGGGGGTTCCTCATACCATAGACAGTATCACCGGCAACCGGATGGCCGATGGCCGCGAAATGAACCCTGATCTGGTGCGTTCGGCCGGTCTCTATTTGCGCTTCGAGATAAGTATATCCGTCAACATATTTGATTACCCTGTAGGTCGTCCTGGCCTCTCTTCCGGAGGAGACCACCGCCATACGTTTACGATTCGATGGATCACGGCCGACGGGCGCTTCGATAGCCCCTCTTTCGGGAGCAAGCCTGCCCCTGACCAGAACAAGGTAGCCCTTTTTAACCTGCCGCAATTTAAACTGGTTTATCAGGTATTGGCGGGTCTTCTCGTTCCTGGCAACGACAATAAGCCCGGATGTATCTTTATCCAGCCTGTGTACGATGCCCGGCCGCAATGAACTGCCGAATACCTCAAGGTCAGGATACCTGTTAAGCAATGCATTGACCAGCGTATGCTGTACATGTCCGGGCGCTGGATGCACGGTCAAACCTGCGGGCTTGTCGATGATTACAACATCAGGATCTTCATAAACGGCTCTAAGTGGTATATTCTCCGGGACCAGAAGTACAGGTTCAGGCGGGGGAATGGTTATCCTGACAGCATCGCCTGTTTTTAGTTTCAATGCCTGTCGCTGAGGATGCGCATTTACTGTAATATAACCTGATTCAATCAGCTTCTGTATCTGGGAACGTGATAAGTCGGGGCATGCTCCGGCAAGGAATCTGTCCAGCCGGTTTCCTGCCTGAGAAACGCTAAATACTCTTATTTCCGGAGCTTGATCTGACCGCATCTTCTTTTTTAAACGTTAATAGCGCTATGAACGCCAGCGTTATGGCGCCGACCGTGATAGCCGAGTCGGCCACGTTAAAAGCCGGCCAGAAGACGTTATCCCACAGGCGCACATAGATAAAATCCGTCACATGGCCCAGCCTGAAGCGGTCTATGAGATTGCCCAGCGCTCCACCGAAAATAAGGCTGAGCGCAATGCCTCCTGCAAACCCCAGCTCTGTGAGATAGCGGAAAAAAATCAGTACCACCACCAATCCCGCGATGGCCACAATGCTGAGCAGGAACGCCTGATTGGTGAAAAGGCCGAATGCGGAACCGGTATTCTGCACATGCACAATGGTCAGGCAGCCCATTTCAGGCAGAGACTCGCCTTCAACAATGTGTGTGCGGATCCATTCCTTGGTAAACTGGTCCAGGGTTACGACAGCGGCTGCAATGATTAAAAAGATCAGCCCGTGCCACCACGGCCGCGCTTTATGCAACCCTGGCATTTTTCATCTGTCGTGATTTACATTTGAGGCAGAGGCTAGCGTGGGGCAGGGCTTCCAACCTGGCGGGTTCTATGGGGTTTTTGCACATATCGCACATTCCGTATGTTCCCGATTCATATTTTTCCATGGCATGTTTAACTTCAGCCAGGGCGCCGGACAATTTCCTGTCGAGCGCAATTCTCTTCTCCAGTTCAAAAGTCTCGGTGGCGCCTTCCTCTCTTTTGCCAAAAGGGCTGCCCTCGCGATTTTCGTCGGCCTGCTTCTCTTCGTCCCTGAGCTGCTCAAGCTCTAATTCAAGGCGCTTAAGCTCGCCCCTCAAGCGATGCAACAACTCGGCAACATCAGCCATGGCACGATCCTTCCGGAGAATAAA
>JAQUQM010000158.1 GCA_028716085.1 Dehalococcoidia bacterium
GGTCCGTTCCCGTTATGTTTCTGCAGGGCGCGCTGCACGGTACGCAGGCTCACCCCGAAGGCCAGGGCGATCTCGCCCGTCTCGATACCCCTGTGCCTCATTTCAGCCATGTGTTCGGCGCGTGTCTGCAGCCGGCGCTTCTGCTTGCCCCTGGGCTCCTCCTCTATGCAGCGAGGTAACGGACACTCCAGGCAGGCCGGGTGCAGCGCGCACCCCTTATCCCTCCACTCCACCTGGTCTGGCAGAAGACCGTAACATTCGCGCATGATGGTATAAATAGTAGTACAATTGTTCTAACGCATCAAGTATATTATGTCGTTTTCATATCTGTGAGCTTGACAAAAAAATATTAAAGGGATATAACTGATTCCATGAGGATACTCTGTTATCTGAGTGGGTTTTTTGCGTTTTTTATAGCGCTTTCCATGGTTTTGAACGCAGCGCCTGTGCAGGCCGGCGGCTGTGCCGGCGGGCAGTGCGGTGTTACGGCTACCATTACACCTCCCAACGGCCCCGTGGGCACGCAGGTCACCATCACCGTTCAGACCGGCGCCTTTCCCCTGGACGGTAAATACGAGCTGTGGTGGAGCAGGTCCTCCAATATGGACCCCAATGACGTCACAGTGGTAAAAGTCGCAGAAGGATGGAACGAGCGGCAGAAGATGTCCTTCACCACCTCGCTGAGCATTCCTTCAGCGCCCAGCGGCGTTAACTACATCCATTATATTAAGGCGGGGCGTACCGAGAACATGATGAACTTCAGTTTCACCATCATTCCGGATATCATCGCGAAAGAGTCCAGCATCAGCCCCCGCTCCACGGCGACCATTGCCGGCACGGGATTTGCCGCACTGGACAAGGTAAAGCTTTATATCGACGGCGAGCCCAGCGAGATAGCGACGAACTCCGACCAGATGGGCAATTTCACAGCCAGCCTGCCCATACCCGACCTGGCAGGCGGGACGCACGTTATCAAAGCGACATCCGATAAGCTGTTCAACCAGGAAGCCTCCCTGCGCTTCAAGATAGCGCCTTCCCTCAAGCTTGAGCCGGAATTCCCCCTCGTAGGAAAAACCGCTACCGTCAGCGGGTTCGGTTTCGCGGCTGAAAGCGAGGTTTCCATCAAGTTCGACAATATAGTGATCACCTCCTCCCCCACCAGTGACAAGAGCGGCCGCTTCGTCTACAACTTTACCGTCCCGGAGAGCTCCGAGGGCCGCCACAAGCTCACCGCCACGGACAAGTCCGGAAATATCGCCGTATTTGAAACACCCATCGAAAATAACGCGCCCAGCACGCCCACTCCCGTCTACCCCACCTCGGACCGTTTCGGCATCTTCGGCAGCCAGCTGGTGACATTCAACTGGATGCCGGCCAAGGATGACAGCGGCTCCGTCGTATACACAATCGAGATAGCCGACAACCTCAATTTCTTCCCGCTGGCCCCCGGCATGCGCAGGACCAATCTCGATGAGACTACCGTCTCCGTACCCATGGAGCCGGGCACCTACTACTGGCGCGTACAGGCCGCGGACGCCTCGGGCAATAAAAGCAAGTGGGCGCTTTCGCCCTATGCCTTCCAGGTGGGCATGATCAACATCTGGGTCATCGTGGCAGTCAGCGTAATACTGCTCGTCATATTCATCCTCCTGCTCAGGGCATTCATTCAAAGGGTGCGGGGCTACTACTACTAGGATAAACACTAAACACTAAATCCTAATGTATCACCCACGTCATCACGAGGAGCCTTTTATATTCACGTCATCACGAGGAGTCCCGATGCAATCGGGATGACGAAGCAATCTCATGGCACCGCATTCAGGACAGGAGATTGCCACGCCCCGATTTCGTCGGGGCTCGCAATGACATTTTATTAATTGTAATTTTTAAATTGTTTGGAGCTTGGCACTTGTAACCTAGAATTTTTCAAGATAACACAGATCTTTTGAATTTAATTCCTATTCAACTTGAACCCTTGACACGGTATGATATACTAGTATGCAGGCAAGGTCTACCTTGCTGTATTGTGCATTGGGAATAAATATATAAGGAGGTGATGCGCATGAAGCAAGCCGAAGCAGGCTGTAAGCACTGCGGAGGCCATTCTCAAATTTCAGCCCTGTTCCCGGAGCATATCGTGTTGCACATGAGGGAAAGCCTGATCAGGCGGGCTTTAAACGTCCTTGAGGATAGCATACATTACCACCGTTGAAATGTTATCCACGAAAAACTCCCTGCAAAGGTCGAAAAAATTGCCGGGGGTTCCCGAAAAATTGGGTTTCGGGTTTTAAGAAATTAGGAGGAATAATGAAAACTAACTATCCAAGTTTTCTTGGAGTTTTAGCAGCCATAATCATGGTTGCCTCTTTCGTTCTCCCGACGTTCGTCGCCGAGCCCTCTGCGGTATCGGCCGACCCGGGCATTATGAAATGGGACACCGTGAATACCCCTAATGCCAGGCCTCTTGCCAACGACATCATGAACCACCATGCAGCCGGCGCCAACACAGGTATGGGCTCCGAGTTGCTGGACATGGCTATCGGCAACGACGGCTTGACACTGGCATGGATCATCAAAGCCTGGTCTGATCGCGCCGTACACGGCATGATCGGAGCAGCGGTCAACATCGTATACCTCGGACTCGCAGACAACTACTCACAGCAGTTCGGCTGGAGCAACAACTCCGGTATTTCAGCATCCACCGCCAAGCAGTTGAACTTCAACCGCAACTCTACCTTCCTGCTGAATCCGGCGCGCAAGCTCTTTGCAGTACGCATTGCCCCCGATGACCCCAAATATATTGCGGTCACCTCGGACAACGGCTCCGGCGTCTACAACTTCGCTGCTGGCGGACCCGCATGGTGCGGCCCCAAAGAGATCTGGGTCAGTGTTGACTCGGGTCAGAACTGGGAACTCGCCTACAGCGGCACGGGCCTCGAGCCCACCTCCGCAGCCAACCTCGCGGCTGGCGAGACCATTAAGGCCTTCGACGTCTCCATCGATTACGGTGGCAAACGCGACATCGCCTTCGGTACCGTCGGCGGCACCAACGGCGGACGCTGGGCCGTAGGCACCACCAGCGGCTTCGGCTCCTGGGTGGCGCAGCTTAACCCCAACGGCGTATTGGCACTCAATCCGCTGACGGGCATACTGCCCACCAACTCGGCCCTGTCCTACCAGGACATCAAGTTCTCACCGACCTACAACGGTGATTCCTCTATCTGCCTGCTTTATTCCAACGTTGCCATAGGTGGAGGAGAGCCGTTCACCAACGCTACTTACTTCAATATCGCACTGCGCGACCTGGCCACTGCCAACAACTCGACCCTTTCCTTTGTCTATGGCAACCAGGGTATTGAAGTTGTCAACCCCAACCTCGGTCCGGTTGCCGGCGCTGGCGCTT
>JAQUQM010000159.1 GCA_028716085.1 Dehalococcoidia bacterium
ATGCTTTCGTGTTCGGATTTAAGCCTTTAGTTATCCGGTTGAACAAATCCGTTTCAAACGTGTGTATCGTTGAGCGGATCAATCATTCAAGCCGAACTGAACCAGGGGGCTCTATGCGGCGATTCTTAAACCAATGGATGGCATAATCCTGCAACGCAATGAAGGTGGGATCAGAAGGCAGCATATCAGCCAGTAATACCTTGGCAAACTCGGACTTGTCATTTTTATTAGCACGACGAATTCCTAAAAATGAAAGAATTTCAGTCCGGTCACGCTTGCCAGTGCGGCCATTGAATTCGTATTGGCTTAAATTGTCGCCAGAAACGCCAATTTGATTGGCCAAATAGCCCAAAACCGCTTCAGGAATTTCACGGTAACTCTCGGGGAAATAGCTTTCATTTTGGAAATATTTGAGCGAGACGACAAAACCCAAGCGGCCATGAAGGGTTTTTTTATGCAGCAGGCTAGATTCTTCAGCCGTTAAATGCCAATGGGCATGTAATTCATCCGCTTGCCATTGCCATTTCAAGATAGAATCCCTTCGCATACTGTTTTAATAGATCGATGATACTATCATTAGATTCTTTTAATTGATAGAACATTTTAGCAAAATTTTCTTCCCTACAGAAAATTCTTTCCAGCGAAGATGGCATTTTTGGCAGCTACGTGGTAACTACCCCTGTATAACGAAACCAAGAAATCCAAGGAAGATAATCTCGTACAAAATAAACCGAAGGATCAAATTGATACTTCGGCAACTTCTTCCACCGCCGACACCCTAGCCAAGCAGTTTGGCGTATCGCTTGCCACGATCAAGCGCGATGCCTGGACATTCTCAGGAAGGCCACAAATAAGCCCGTAGCACCACGATAACCAGAAAGCCATAAAGCCTTGCCTAATGCCGGTTACGAGAGCGCAGTTTTGCGTCATCCTATTTATAACCAGAGTACAATCTCGATCTAAAATATTAAGCTATGAGATTACTATGAATGATCACACAACCGATAATGAGCGGCGCTCCAATCCCCAGCGCAGGCGGCGCGAAGACCGCCCCGAAATTCAAATCAAGCTTAAAGGTGCAAAAATTGTTATTACTGGCGCACCGGAAGCAATCGCCGTTGCCACAATTAGCGAACAAGGGGCAGGCGTAAATATCAAAATTACACTGAGCTTGCAGACTGTTATAAGTTAATACATATATGGATAACCATATATTATCCAGACCAGATATTAATATTCTATGGTTAGGGTAATGTTGAAGTATGTTTAAGTAATGCTGAAGGGTATACCCCTGGAAGCCTTGGTAATGTCGATAATGATGAAGCAATGCTGAAGGGTGAGCCGCTAACCATGCGGCTTTTTTATTGCCTGGAATCCGGCAAGTGTTGCGGGTGTTTTATGGTTTTTTATTTTCAATTGCAACGTGAGTGCAACGCAGCTTGGTTTTAGACACAAAAAAAGCCCTTCGGTAAATCATAACTCATTGATTTATATGGTATTTGGTGGTGGGTCGCATGCGATTCGAACGCATGACCATCGCATTAAAAGTGCGATCCAAACCTATATCAAACAACTGCATACCGATTATAACCCTATATAATCAACAGATTAACACACATGAAAGTGTGTGTAAAATCGTTAAAAGTAGTGTGAAATAGTATAAACCACTGTAGTTTTTACTGTAGTTTTGAGGGCCTAAAAACCCCCGGCCTTAGCCGGTTATCTGCGTATTTATCCGCTATCAAAACACTTTTTTTGATCGAATTAACCAGTCTATTTACACCAATAAATTATAAAAATACCGTGGTTGTAATTTTTCATGGGAAGTTTTGATGCGGTTTATTGGCAATAATTGGACTTGTGATTGTTCGGCAGGGAGGGTATTAGCTTTCGTCTGTACTCTGTAATTAATATAGTTATGTAAGTTCTACCAATAAATCTCCCGAGGCAAGTTTTTCCTCAATGAGGGGTAATAATCGCTCAAACCATTCCAGTAATTCTTTCCGTCGGGTGTTACCTACTCTTACCCAAATTAACGGTACGGGTTGCGCTTCAGAACTATGTAGAATTACAAAATCTTCATCCTTACTGATAATGATGCTGCTGTTCTGCTTGGCCCATATCCAAATATCCCTATCGGATGTTTGCATCATCTCTAAATCAGCCACATGCTGAGCTTCATGGCCCTGCTGTTGTAACGTAACATTCGAGCTAAGCCAATGGGCAGCGTCTACTAAAAAACGCATTTCAAGCCACACTCAAAATGGGATGATCCGTCAAATGCGCGGCATATTGTAGTGAGGCTTTAATATCCTCCGCCTCAAGATAGGGAGAGTCTTCTAAAATTTCCTCGGTACTGGCGCCCGATACCAATAAATCCAGAATATCTTTTACCCTAATGCGCATATGGCGAATGCAAGGGCGACCACCGCATAATTGCGGATCATGAGTAATTCTGTTTAATTCAGTCATGTGTTTCTCTCTTGATGAAGTATTTAATTTCCAAACTTGATAAATTTTATCGTGGGCTTATGTCAACTGTAGGGACTGCGACAATTAGTATGCTCGTGTTCAAAACAACTAATATGGTGGCTTAATGATAAAAACTGCTCTTCACTAACCGTAAGCGCTTCATCTTAATTGAATTATATTATTTATTACGCACTTTCATGTGCCGCTAACTCAATCAAAAAGATATGGCTGCACACTTCCTCAACGTTCATGTGGAGCCCTTAAAGTAAATTAAGATATCTTTATTGGAATTATAAACGTTTTTCTGTATTGCTTACGCCTATACACTTTCATAGTTTAAATTTTCTACGGTATCCGTATAAACCCTAAAATCAGCATTGTTTTGTATCCTACCTGGAAATTATTTATCTGATAGTCAAGGGTTCAGGCGATAATGAAAGCATAAAGCCATTGCCATAATTTGATTAGCCAAACCGACCGCGTTCCAAAGACCATCAGCTAAGTACGCCTCAATCCGACATACAGTCATATCAACGGCATCCGTAAGGGCGCAATTACCGAGCTAGGACTGCAATACGAAACAGAACTGATGTCACATGATAATTACAAGGCGTATCGCTTCGTTGATCATATCGCAGACTTCTTGCGGTCATGCCTCCCTTTAGATTATATATCCGGCCTTGTGAAGTTTGAATTATTTCTGAGTTAAAGCCATATTCAACAATACATACACGAAGATTGACTTCAAACTTTAAAGGACGAAGCCATAGTGTTCATGCGCAGCATCTTCATAACAGCCCGTGCTCGGCAAAGGAGAACTGTTCCGCGCCGCCGATGATGAAATGATCCAGCACGGTTACCTCGACCAGACCTAAAGCTTCGACCAAACGCCGGGTAATGGCCTTATCCGCCGC
>JAQUQM010000160.1 GCA_028716085.1 Dehalococcoidia bacterium
GGCCAGCTCAGGGAGAGCCAGCCTCTTTTGGCGAATTCTTTGGCACACATCCTGTGGAATTCCCAGCATTCGTCGTACTCATAGATGCTCTCCACGCCCACGTACCTGGCGGGAATTTTAGAGTTCAGCTCCCGGCAGACCGCGTAAAACTCGGCCTTTTTCTTCTGCTGTTCATCGGTCAATTTAAAATCCATGATCCCTCCTTATATCGCCTGTGTTGTACTCATGTAAATCCATTATTACATTCTGTCATATAACTTGTCAAGACAAATTGTCATATTTTATTCCGGTCAAAGACGCCTTCAGGGGGAAGGGAAAATTATTTGGGCAGTGCTTCCAGGACGATCTCGGGCAGCATCTTCACCTTCACATCTGCCCTTCCCGCCAGCTTGGCCTGCAGGCTGTAAAAGCACCCGCTGCAGATATTTACCACGGTATTGGTCTTGACGGCGGCCAGCAGCTGCTCCTGGTGCGGCGGAATGTTGCAGCACAGCTTGCTGTCCAGGTGGTTGACCTCCAGCCCCTCGATCTTATTAAGCACGCTTTCCGCCGCAGCCACATCCACCGGCTTGTCGGTGATGCGGCGGCGGAAGCGGTAGCAGCCCGCGTAGTAGTCTATCTCCCTGGCCAGCTTGCCCCGTTTGAAAAAGCGGTTGATGAGCTCGCTGGAGGAGATTATCTCCAGGTCGGTCAGGTCGCTGTAGTTGGTATAGGTTGGCTCGCAGGCGGCGCAGAAGAGCGCAATCGACTTAGCGCCCAGGTCTTTGGCCTGCTTGAAGTTCTCCACCACGAAATCGCGGGAGAGCTGCTTGAAGGAGGCGATGTCCTCCTCGTTCTTGGCAAACACGGCCGGCTGCCCCAGCGACATCCAGCCGCAGCAGTATTCTTTGCCCAGGAGGGTATAGCTGACCTTGAGATGGTCCAGCACCTGTTTGAAAGCGCGGAAGGCCTGCGGCATGCCTTCGGCCTGGAAGCATCCGGCTATAATCACGTATTCAGCCTTCTTCCCGGCGGGATAACCTATCTCATCCTCCAGTATCTGCTTCTTGCGTGCGCCGTCGCCCACGGCAATGCCGTGTTCCTTGATATTGGCAATGGACTTTTCGCTGATCATAAAACCCTCCAACCTGTTTATTTTTGGCTGCGTATAATATGTAAATGTATAACATAACGTCATATTTAATGTCAACCACAAATTGTGATATGATTATGTCATGGTATTCCGTGAAATAGGCCTGAGGATCCAGCGGGCGCGGGAGGAATTGGGTCTGACGCAGGAGGAGCTGGCCGCCAGGCTGGGCTGCACGCAATCGGCGCTTTCCAACTATGAGCTGGGCAAACGCAGGATGTACCTCAACCTGCTCAATGAGATCGCGCGGATACTTAATAAGCCGCTGGACTATTTCCTGGACGCGCCGTCCAGGGAGAGCAAAGTGGACAACGCGACCGCCCTGCTCAGCGATGTGCAATTGCGTGACATTCTGATAGCCGCGTCCGAGCTGCCGCCGCGGGAAAGAAGGCAGGTGCTCGACTACATCAACTGGAGGAAGAGTCAGAAATGATAAGTTTCACCCTGACCGAGGAGCAGGCCGCCTTACAGAAAGCAGCGCGTGAGTTCGCCGATAAGCATATCCGCCCCTATGCTCGGGAGATAGACCGGCAGCCTTCGACCCACTTCGACTGGAAGATCGTCGACCGCTTCGTTGCCGGTGGATACATGGCCTACAACATTCCCAAAGAATACGGCGGGCCGGGGATCGACATGCTCACCTGCGCCATTGTGTGCGAGGAGTTCGCCGCCGCCTGTGCCGGCATATCCGGCGTGCTGGGCGGCACCATGCTGTTCTGCAACTGCCTCAAGGTGGGCGGCACCGAGGAGCAAAAGAAGGAATATTTCACTCTCCTGGCTGACAATAAAGGCAGGGTGGGCGCCATGGCCCTCACCGAGCGCCAGGCAGGGTCGGACATGGGCAACGTAGGCCTGCTGGCCCGCAGGGAAGGCGACGAATATATACTTAACGGCGTCAAGTGCTATATCAGTAACGCCGGCGTTGCCGATTTCTATATGGTGCTGGCCACTACCGACCCGGCTAAGAAATACGCAGGGCTGGACTTCTTCATCGTCCCTGCTGATACGCCGGGCTTTTCCGTGGGCAAGATAGAGGACAAGATAGGACTGCGCGCCGAGCAGACCGGCGAGCTTATCTTTGAAAACGCCAGGATACCTGCCGCCAACCTGCTGGGCAAGCCCAGTACGGGTTTTCTTATCGCGCTACAGGCGCTCGACCTCAGCCGTCCCCTGGTAGCCGTCAACGCCGTGGGTATAGCCCGCGCGGCCTATGAGGTGGCGCTGGACTATGCCAGGAAGCGGGTGCAGTTCGGTCGTCCCATCTTTAAAAACCAGGCGGTGGCCTTCGCGCTGGCAGATATGGCGACCACCATCGACGCCATGCGCCTTATGATCTGGCGCGCCTGCTCGCTTATAGATGAAGGCAAGGAATATACGAAGGAAGGCTCCATGGCCAAGCTCTTCGCTAGCGAGGCTGCCGTGGAGATCTGCATCAAGGCTATGCATCTCGCGGGCGCCGCCGGCTACAGCCGCGACCTGCCGCTGGAGAAATACCTGCGCGACGCCAAGTCGCTCACCATCATCGAAGGCACCAGCGAGATACAGCGCCACGTCATCTCGGAGGAACTTTAGGCCTTTGCCCGGTATCGATTACGTTCATGGCTATTCCGGCGTGGAAAGCCGCAGGCTCTCCGACCAGGCCAATACGCTGTCGCAGTTGCTGCATCACGATTCCATTTTCCCGCCCGGGAGCTTAGTTCTCGAAGCCGGCTGTGGCACAGGTGCGCAGACCGTGATCCTGGCGCCGCAGAATCCCCAGTGTAAATTTACTTCAGTAGATATCTCGCCGCAGTCGCTGAGGGCGGCGCAGCGTTTGATCAAGAGCAGCGGCATTGCCAATGTACGTTTTCAGCAGTCCGATATCTTCGGGCTGCCCTTCGAGGATGAGACCTTCGACCATGTCTTCGTCTGCTTCGTGCTGGAGCATATCCCCCATCCCGTTAAAGCGCTGAGGTCGTTGAAACGGGTGCTCAGGACTGGCGGCAGCATAACAGTGATCGAGGGCGACCACGGCTCGGCCTATTATCATCCCCGGAGCGATGCGGCGCAGGCGACCATTCAATGCCTTATCGATATCCAGGCATCGCTGGGGGGTGACTCGCTCATCGGCCGTGAGCTTTATCCATTATTGACCTCCGCCGGGTTCAGGGACTGCTCGGTATCGCCCAGGATGGTGTATGCCG
>JAQUQM010000161.1 GCA_028716085.1 Dehalococcoidia bacterium
TGCGATCCCGATAACATCGGGAGAAGCAATCTACTGCATGGCACTATTGCAGGCCATGAGATTGCAGCGTCGCCTTCGGCTCCTCGCAATGACGATTTACCCATCATGTCATTGCGAGCCCCGATGAAATCGGGGCGAAGCAATCTCCTGGCTGTATAAACACGTCATCACGAGGGACGTAGTCCCGTGGTGATCTCATGGCCTTGCATCAGGTGTATGTCTGGAATCTGGAATTTCCAAATCATGGTATGATATTAAAACCATGTCAGACTCAGACCGCACCCGCCTCATCTCATCACTTGAAATCGTCACCGGCGTCGGCCTGCTGCTCTACTGGCTGGCCTTTTACCTCGTCGGCATGGCGCCGGACAATCCTCCTTCGGGCTATTTTGCACATGCCAATGCCCTCGCTATTCCGGAATGCCTGCTGGGGACCCTGCTCTTAATCGCGGGCATTTTTCTCATGATGGATAAGCCACTCGGATGGAAGCTTTCACCCGTGGCTGCGGGAGCGCTCACAGTCGTGGGACTGGTGCACATTTGCTTCAACCTGCAGAACGGTGTCTATCTTTCCTCGGAGATAGACCTGGCCATAAATGCCGTCAAGGATGCCTGGTGCGCGGGCTTCGGCATCGCGCTGGCAGTAATGGTTATTCGGAAATAGCTGCTCAATGCAGCCTCAACGCTATTAGTCCTGCCGCCTACAGCAACCGCAATTGACACCGTGTCTGCCGGTGTTGAATAAGCCGGCGTTCAGCCAATAGTACTAAGGAATCCTCCGAAGGTATTAATACTTTTTACTTCCGCAAATCATACCTGTATAACAGCTAAAACCGTACTTAAAGCCGTTCTACGTTGCGCGCGGCTCGTGCATAATGGGTGCGTACACGAAGAGAAATGAAAACAAGGTGTCAACAAGATTTAAAAGGAGGGGTAAGTCCGTGGGAAAGCTTGATTACGGGTGAGGTTAGAGTTGGTTGCCCGCCAAATATTCATTATTAATAGTTTGAATTGATCAATTATTTTTGGTTAAGGAGGTGTCAATAGTGGAACTGTCTTCCTGGAGGGATATCATACTTATAATCTGGGGATCGGTGGCTACCGTGGGAATAGTGTTCATAGCTGCCATACTGTTCCTGTTTTACCGCAAGACGATTTCTGTGCTTGAATCAACGGACCTGGTGGTAGCCAAGGCCGGCAACATAGTGGATTTCGTCAATCAGGAAGTGGTGGAGCCGGTCAGCCGGCTTGGCGCCATGATTCAGGGTATAACCCAGGGCATCAGCATATTCAGCAGTATATTCAAGAAAAAGGAGGAAAACAATGAATAAAGATGCAAGCACCGGATTTTTTTCAGGATTGATACTGGGGGCGGTAGTCGGCGCCGCGGTGGCTTTGCTATATGCGCCTCAGCCCGGCGTGGAAACCAGGCGCATGGTGAAAGAAAAGGCAGCAGAGGTTAAGGAGAAGGCCGTCAAGGCAGCCGGCAAGATCAAAGAATCCGTCAGCTCCCTTGTCAAAGGGGAAGCCTAGAAAGCCGTTTATAGAAAAGTGATATAACCTGATTACGGGAGCCCGGCCTTGCACGTATGTATTGCAGGCCGGGCTTTCATTTTTATCGTACATGTCGGCCCTCGAGTGAACGATTGTTTCCGCAGCATTACTGTAATATAATCAGTCAAATTTACGGAGGTGAAAACAATGGCTGAAAGCATAAAGGTTGTAAAAGATAAAGAGATAGCGCGGATCATCCTCAATCGGCCGGAGGCCTTCAATTCCTTTGATTTCGAGATGATCGATGCCATGGCGCGTTCCATCGTCGAGCTTGCCTCGGATAACAGCGTGCGTGGCATCGTGATTTCGGGGGAGGGCAAGGCCTTCTGCGCCGGGGGTGATTTAAAATGGGCCGGGAGTTTCCCTTCCGGGCCGGGCGCCGGTTTTCACAAGCTGGCGGCGAGCTTCCATATGATGATCCTTGAGATCCGCAGGATGGGCAAGCCGGTTATAGCCGCCATACATGGCGTTGCTGCGGGAGGCGGGTTTGCCATTGCCCTGGCCTGTGATTTCAGGGTTATGGAGGAGACGGCCACCCTGCGCCAGGCTTATACCTCCAACGGACTGTGTATTGATGGCGGCGGCACCTTCACGCTTCCCAGGCTGGTAGGCCTAGCCCGCGCACTGGAGATCGTGGCCTTCGACGCTCCCATCCCTGCCGATAAAGCGCTGTCGTGGGGCCTGGTGACGAAGGTTGTTCCGAAGGGAAAGGCAGAGGAGGAAGCGCTCAACATGGCGCATGAGCTGTCGCACATCTCACTGGACTCGTTCACCTGGTCCAAGCAGCTCCTCACCGATTCATTCAATACTTCCTTCGAGACGCAGATCGAACATGAGCGTACGGGTTTAAGCGCCTGCGCCGAAAGCAAAGACGGCAGGGAAGGCATTCAAGCATTCAAAGAGAAGCGCAAGCCAGATTTTGTGCCTCAGTAAGCCTATTAATAAAATTTAATAAATATTTCACTTTTTATTTTTACTGCATTTAATGGCAATTAATTTCATTAGAGCAACCTATTTCCCTAGCATGAATTATGTAAGTCCATTTTCTAGTCATTGTTGATTTAGTTTAACAGTGATATACTTATACGTAGAATAGATAATATGCGGTGTATGATGTGAATCAGGTGAATACCAATTTACCCTCATTCGGCAGATATATAGTTAATAAACCTATTACATATTGGTGGGAAAAGCAAGCTGAGCCATTTTTGATTAGGAGAGGTTGGCATGTGATAAAACCGTGCGATTTTAAGTATGAGACTTCTTATGGCTTTGATGCGGGTATGGATCGTTGTGTTCCAGGAAGTCAAATATGCGATGTGGATTATTGCCTGCAAAATGCAGCGGCAGTAATTGAATACTATGGGGAGCCTGTCTTCGATTCCATTTTTGATCATTCAAATAAATTGACTATCATAGATGATCTAACTGCCTTTATATCTATATATTCAGGCACATATTGTCAATATCTATGGAAGGAGAAACGTTCAAAAGCTGAAAAATGGTCTGCATCGCTCGCGTTACAGCTTTATAATGAGGATAATGTTGGTTTGTGGGCTGCTTCGCCTGAAAAGACCATCGATTATTTTGAGAAGGCGCTTAGTATGCAGTCATCCATTGACGAAATCCAATTTCGTTTAGCAATGAATTGGTATTTTATTGCTTTGAGGGAATTCGAAATCGGTCGTCCTCTATTGGAAGCTGCTTTGAATTGGGTTTGTTTAGAAGTGCAGGCGAATT
>JAQUQM010000162.1 GCA_028716085.1 Dehalococcoidia bacterium
AAGAAAAGGCAGAGCCCGAGAAAAAGGATGAGGTAGCTGCCGAAAAGGCTGAAAAGGTTAAAAAACCGGTAGTAAGGAAGAAGAAAGTCGAATCTGCCGCTGAACCGGCCAAAACGGCCAAGGCCGAGCCGGTGAAAAAGGCTCCCGTCCGCAAGAAGAAGGCGGAATCCAGCGAATAAAGCTGATGGCGCAGGCTTATTTACTTACAGGCATGCCCGGTACGGGCAAAACAAGTTTGATACGGCAGGCACTGACGCAGTCGAAATGTAATGCCGGGGGTTTCTTTACCCAGGAAATCCGCAATGTCGGAGTACGCGAAGGATTCCAGATCGTAACGCTGGACGGCAAGGAGGGCATGCTCGCCCATATCGGCATCGAGAGCCCCTTTCATGTCGGCAAATACGCCGTCGACGTCAATGTCCTCGATGATATCGGGGTGAACGCCATCTACAGCGCCCTGGAAAGCAAGGATGTCGTGGTGATCGACGAGATCGGCAAGATGGAGCTCTTTTCTCCCAGGTTCATCAAGGCCGTGCAGGACGCCCTCACCAGCAACAAGAAAATACTGGGCACCATAACGCTCAAGCCGCACCCGCTGGCCGATACCATCAAGCAGAGCAGGTTCATCCGGCTGGCCGAGCTTACCCGCAACAACCAGCGCCCCATCCTTGCCGAGATACTGGCATGGTTGAAATAGCTGCCGCATGGAAATCACACTTCAGCCCGCAGGCGAGATCGACAGCGATATCCTGAATACCCTCAAAACACGCCTTCACTCCATCTTCGGCTGCCCCGTACGCATCAACAAGCCCATCCCCATTCCCGATGAAGCCTATATCAGGCTCAGGGACCAGTACCTCTCCGATGTTTTCCTGGATAAGCTCAAGCCGCTTAACAGGAAAGGCCACAAGCTGCTCGGCGTCACCGATGCCGAGCTTTTTACCCACGGTCTGAACTTCGTCTTCGGCCAGGCTGACCAGTCCTCCGGCGTGGCGGTGATATCACTGCACCTGCTCAGGCAGGAATACTACGGCTTGCCGCAGGATACAGATCTTTTCGCTGAGCGGGCCGTCAAGGAAGCCGTCCATGAGCTGGGGCATACCTTCGGCATGGGGCATTGCACCGATACTTCCTGTGTCATGAGCTTCTCCAACAGCCTTTCCGATACCGATTTCAAAAAGCCCCTCTTCTGCCGCCGCTGCCAACCCCAATTGATGCTATAATTCATAAGACCTGCCGGATTAACCACATAAAGGAGAGATAAAGTGCGTAAAGTAGCTATTGTAGGTGTCGGCATGACCAAATTCAGCGGCAAGCAGAACAAGACCGCCGTGGAGCTTTTCACCGAGGCGGCCACGGACGCCATCAGCGAGTCCAACATAAAGCCTAAAGACCTTCAGGCCCTGTTCCTGGGCAACTGCCTCAGCGATTTCGCCGAGGGTCAGATGCACATCCAGGCCTTCTGCGCTGAAAGCATCGGCGCCGCCGGGATACCGGCCAACAGGTATGAAAACGCCTGCGCCTCGGCCTCTGCAGCGGTCAGGGACGCCTTCATATCGGTGGCCGGGGGCTTCTACGACCTCGTAATAGCGGGCGGCACAGAGACGGCTGCCAAGATGGGCACACCCCTTGCCACCAGGACCTTCGCCATGGCCAGCGACGGCCGCTATGAATTCTCCGCGGGCATCACCTTCCCGGGCGTCTTCGCCCTGCTCAGCCACCTCTACTCCAGGAAATACGGCGTGCCCATCGATAAGCTGAAACAGCAGATGGCGCAGGTATCCGTCAACTCCCATTACTACGGCGCGCGCAACCCCAAGGCGCAGTTCCAGAAGGAGATCACAATTGACGACGTACTGAAAAGCTTCATGGTGGCCACGCCTATCCAGCTCCAGGACTGCTGCCCCTTCACCGACGGCGCGGCTGCGGTGGTGCTGGCCTCGGAAAAGGTCGCCAAAAAGCTCACCTCCAAACCTGTTTATATAGCAGGGGTCGGCCAGGCTTCGGCGGGCAACCTGCTCACGCAGAAGGACTACCTGCCGCGCATACGCTCCCGGGAGCTGGCGGCCAAACAGTCCTACGACATGTCGGGGCTCAAGCCCAAAGATATCGACGTCATTGAGCTTCACGACTGCTTCAGCATCGCCACGCTCATAGCACTGGAAAGCCTGGGCTTCTTCGAATACGGTAAATCCGGTGAAGCCGTGGAAAAGGGCGAAACCAGGATCGGCGGCAAAATCCCCGTCAATGTCTCCGGCGGGCTGAAGTCAAAGGGGCATCCCATCGGGGCCACCGGCGCGGCGCAGGTTTACGAGATAGTCAAGCAGATCAGGGGAGAGTGCGGCGAGCGCCAGGTCGAGGGCGCAAAGACGGGCATGACGGACTGCCTGGGAGGCGACGGCGGCACCCTCTGTAATATAATCCTGAAGAGGGGCTGGTAAGCTTCCGCTATAAGGCAAATTGAGAGGAGAAATAAGATGCAGTATAAACTGACCTTCAAAGACTATAACGAGGCCCTCAAGCAGGATAAGATACTCGGCCTTAAATGCGGCAGCTGCGGCAACGTAAACGTCCCGCCCTGCATGGTCTGCCGCAAATGCGGCTCCAGCGAACTGGACATCATCGAGCTCAAAGGCAGCGGCACCATACAGACCTATACCGTGATCAACGTGGCGCCCGAAAACAGGGAGAGCGAGGTCCCCTATATCGTGGTGCTGGTAGAGCTTGAGGAAGGCCCCTGGATCATGGGCAACCTCGGAGGCGTCAAGCCGGAAGAGGTCACCGTGGCCGTCATGGGCAAAAAGGTGGCCATGGAAAAGGCGTCCGTGTATGCCGGGGACAAATACAGCTGGGGCGAACTGGCGCGCCCGCTGTTTACCCTGTTAAATTGACAACCTTTTGAAAAGGACTTAATATTATATTGTTCCATCGACCCCGCAGGGGCGGTGAGGCAAAAAGCACCTTAAACTGAATATAAAGTCCGCTTGGATCAAGCTCGACCGAGACGGCGCATATTTAGGTTAGTTAATTAACCT
>JAQUQM010000163.1 GCA_028716085.1 Dehalococcoidia bacterium
TTGGAAATTAGATGACAGTGTTAAGTCAGTATTTGTCGTAGATCTGAAGGCGTTCGGTATATGGGTGGATTATATAGTATCTGAGGTATCCCCCAGGACTTTGCTTTTTGAGGTCAAGGATATTAATGAGAAGACAATCGGGAAAAGGCTTGAAAAACATCCTGATGAGGACCCACGCATACTTCTACAACGTGTCCATGTGACAATTGGTGAGCGGTTTGACTATGAGATCAATAATCCAAATGCAGCCATTAAAATAGTGTTTGATGCTGAATGAACTATTTAACCTTACGCTTTTTAACCGGCTTGCTCTGTTTTTTTATTAAGCCCTGTTGAATGTCTTTATGCAGCCAATCTATTTCCTGTCGGCGATTACTGATTATATGCGATTGCAAGCGGTTATCCGGAGTCATCATAGATTCAAGATTGCCGCAGGTTTTTTCAGCCGTCGATAGCAGCTTGTCTGCTTCTTTAAACAAGTCGCCCTTAACCAGGTTTTCTATATACTTGATCTGGTTATACAGGTCTCTGCTTATGTCGGAGAATTGATTGACTGCCATAGAATTGCCCCTCCCGCAATGATTATTAACGACTTATTTAAATTCCAGTGGAATGGAATGGATTACCAGGATAGTCAGTAAGTCAAGGTATATGAGCATGGTTATCTGTTGCTATTCTCTTAGCCTCCTCCACCCTGAGCCCTATCAGGCGCTCAGCAGACTGCTTCAAATGAGCTATCGCTTCCTGCCGGCTAACGTATTTAATACTGCCGTTTTCAGTTTCTGTAATTATGCCAATTTCTCTGTATGTGCTAGTCATCTCAGTTTCCTTTACCGCTCCATGGGTTGTAAGGTACCATTCAGTTATATATCGATCCAGTTTGAAATCAGACCGTCTTTCATTCGGCTGCTTGCCGCTGCCCGGAGAATTTGCTGTTTCTCCATCCCGAAGGGGAGTAACCTTTCACCTCGTCAGCCATGTCGCTACTCCGTTTATTCATTAAAAAACCGGTCATTTACAAATGACCGGTTTACCCTTTATCTATCGGTGCCTTCGTGGCCAAATACCAAACGCTGGTACTTAGCCGCTATTTGTAAATCAAGCGATGCCTAATTTCCTGCTTTGTTTATAGTATACTCGACTTAACATAAAATAGCAATTGTACTGTAGACAATAGCCGGCTATAAATAGTGCCTGTGACCGCCGAAATACTATGCATTGACATATTTATCTGAACCTGTTGGTCAGAGGAATAGTTGTATCTTTTCATTGCGGCGTGGGAAAATGGTTTGATAAAAATACGCGATATACGGAGGTATTGAGATGGAATGGCAGGAATTAATAGCGAACGAGTACGGGCATGTACTGACTGTACTTGAGCGTGTACTGGAAGGGTTAAATGGGGAGGACCTTGACTGGCAGCCCAAACCGGACTGCAACAGCATCGGCTGGCTGGCCTGGCACCTCACGCGTCAGGAGGACGCCACAATTTCTTTCATGATGCGGGAGAACCAGCTCTGGCTTGCAGAGAAATGGCACGAGAAATTCAACAGGCCTGCCAACCCCATGGATTTCGGTACGGGGCAAACCATAGAACAGGTGGCCGAATTCAAATCTCCCGATATCGCCACGTTCCTCGGCTACCAGCGTGCGGTCATGGAAAGGGCAAAGAAATATATTGCCTCACTTTCCCCGAATGATCTCGACCGCGTGTTGAAAGTTCCGGGTTTCGATCCGCCCCCTACCGTGGGCTCGTGGCTTATATCCAGCCTGGGAGATTGCCTGCAGCATGCCGGGCAGGCGGGCTATGTGCGGGGCCTGCGCAAGGGCATAGGCTGGCAGAAAGCCTGAGAAAGAATCTCTTTGTGCTAAGATTAAGCCATGAAAAGCAAGCCTGAAAAGACCAGGTATAAAAAGCTGGAGATACCCAGGCTGACGAGGGGCATTGCCGCCGATTCGACGGAGCTGATCGGGAACACGCCGCTGGTTTACCTGAACAGGATAGCGGCAGGCAGCAGTGCCCGCCTGGTTGCCAAGCTGGAATGCTTCAATCCGCTGAGCAGCATCAAGGACAGGGTCGGCGTTGCCATGATCGTGGATGCCGAGGATAAGGGGCTGATAAACAGGGATACCGTGCTTGTGGAACCGACCAGCGGGAATACGGGCATAGCCCTTGCCTTTGTCTGCGCCAGCCGCGGCTACAAAATCATCCTGGTCATGCCCGATTCGGTTTCCCTGGAACGGCGCAAGCTCTTAGCCATACTGGGCGCCGAATTGATTCTCACGCCCGGCGCTGAAGGCATGGGTGGCGCTGTCAGAAAAGCCGAAGAGCTGGCGGCCCATAATAAGAATTACCTGATACTGCAGCAGTTTAGAAACAGGGCCAACCCGGAGATTCACCGGGTGACCACCGCGGAGGAGATCTGGCGGGATACGGATGGCAAGGTTGACATAATAGTTGCCGGTGTAGGAACAGGCGGGACGATTACGGGTATCGCAGAAGCCCTGAAGCAGAAAAAACCCGGTCTAAAAATGATAGCCGTTGAACCCGAATCATCACCCGTGCTTTCGGGTGGGAAGCCGGGTCCGCATAAGATACAGGGAATCGGCGCCGGATTTATACCGGACATACTGAATGCAGATTTAATCGATGAGGTAGTAAAAGTTACCGATGAAAATGCAGGCGCCACTGCAAGGCGCCTGGCCAAAGAGGAGGGGATACTGGCCGGCATATCCGGGGGCGCTGCAACATGGGCTGCATTGCAGGTGGCGGCCAGGCTGGAAAACGCAGGCAAAATGATAGTGGTAATACTGCCGGATACAGGTGAGCGCTACCTTTCCACGTGGCTTTTCCAGGACATCCAGGCTTAGGCCGGTTTACACTTGCCGGCTATTTCCGTCAATATCTGTGCCAGTTCTGCCGGGTGGGTGACCATCATATCGTGGGGACCGGGAATTACCCTCCGCTCCCAGTTGTCTCCAACAGCCGCATCATAGGCT
>JAQUQM010000164.1 GCA_028716085.1 Dehalococcoidia bacterium
AAAGCAGATTATCGGCGTCACAGAGGCTTAACAAAAGAGCATAGAATTCAATATATCCGTTGGTATTGTTATTACCAAAATGAACCAAATTAGCAACTTTTTTTCAGTATTATGCCCGCAATGACGTTGTCTTTTTCATTGAGTATTGAATTTTGAGTTTGTTTAGAGCTTAGAATTTAGAAATTTCTTCCCTTGTTTGGAATTTGGTTCTTGGAGCTTGGAATTTTGCATAGCAGTCATTGTACCGTCCTTATTGAATATGTCATTGCGATCCCGATAACATCGGGAGAAGCAATCTACTGCATGGCATTATGGCAGGGCATGAGATTGCCACGTCGCCCCGATAGATCGGGGCTCCTCGCAATGACATAATTAATTCCGGTTGCTTATTCCCCTTTCAAGTTTTAGAATTACCTTTAAAATTCCTTTACACACGGCCTTACTTACCTGACCCTGCAAGGAGGTCCTGCGTGGTCGCCAAAACAAAGGGCATCAAGGAGCTTTTCGACGAGGTTATCAATACCGGCCTGTGCGCGGCATGCGGCGCCTGCGTGGGAGACTGCCCCTACATGGTTTATTACAAAGGCAAGGTGCGCATGCTCGACCTCTGCGGCCGCGACGAAGGCCACTGCTATGAATACTGCCCCCGCACCCGCACCGACCTGGATGCCATCAGCCATAATCTCTTCGGCGTTGCCTGCGACGGCAGCGAGATCGGCCCGGTAAGGGATATCTTCATGGCGCGGTCAGCCGACCCGAAGATACTAAAAAAGGCACAGTACGGTGGAACCGTCACTGCGCTGCTTTCACTGGCACTTGAAGAGAAGCAGATCGGAAAAGCCATACTTTGCAAAACTGATAAAGGAAGGCTGCCCGCGGGCTATGTCGCTTCCACTGCTAAAGAGGTCCTGCAGTGCGCAGGTTCCAACTATATAGCCTATCCCGCGCTGGAAGCCCTGAACAGGATGCCGCGGGACAGTAAAGACAGGCTGGGCATCGTGCTCACGCCCTGCCAGTCCATCGCCCTTGCCAAGATGCGCCTCAGCCCCGCTTCCCAGCGGGCCAGTATAGACAATGTATCGCTCGTCGTCGGCCTTTTCTGCACCTGGGCGCTGGCCTACGACGGATTTACAGGCTTCCTGAAAGATAACGTAGACCTGACGAAGGTGAAGAAGTTCGATATCCCGCCTCCGCCCGCCAACCGCTTCGATGTTTATGACGGTAAAAAAGTTAAGTCCTTCCCGCTGGACGAGGTGAGGAAGTACAGGATGCCCACCTGCGCCTGCTGCCTGGATATGACGTCTGAGTTCAGCGATATCTCTGTGGGCGCCGTGGAAGGTACGGAAGGCTGGAATACGGTCATCGTGCGCAGCGATCGCGGCACCAGGATCATTGGACTGGCTGTAAAGAAAGGCGTTCTGGAGGTGCAAGCCCTGCCCCCGCAGAACCTGGCACACCTCAAAGAAGCCTCCCTGCTAAAGAAAAACCGAGGCTTGAAGGAGATAGTCAACCGCACCGGCAACAGGAACGACCTGCTTTACCTGAAGATGGCGGATGAGGTCAGGGACAGGCTGCTGGGAGGAGGCTGAAACCGGTTAAGGAGTTTAAAGATATGCCAGGTATAGACATAGATGCCCCCGGCGCCAGCCATTTATTCATAGGCAATGAGGCCATCGCGCGCGGCGCGCTGGAGGCCGGAGTCGGCTTTGCCGCCGCCTATCCGGGCACGCCGTCGTCGGAGATCATCGGCAGCCTGGCCGAGGTGGCCAAAGAGCGCAACATCTACGTGGAGTGGTCGGTCAACGAGATCGTGGCGCTGGAAGCCGCCGCTGCGGCATCCTATGCAGGCATACGCTCGCTTTCGGCCATGAAGATGAACGGCCTCAACGTGGCATCGGACTTCCTGTCCACCATCGCGCTCAGCGGTATCGGCAATAAGGGACTGGTGCTCATGGTGGGCGACGACCCTGCGGCGCATTCCAGCTCCAACGAGGAGGACGCCCGCCCCATTGCGAAATGGTTCGATATACCACTGCTGGAGCCCGGCGATTTCCAGGAAGCCAAGGACATGATGGTCTGGCTTTACGACCTCAGCGAGGAGCTGGGGACGATCTGCATGCTGCGCAGCGTTACTCGTATCGCCCATGCCCGCGGCAACGTGAAGCTGGGGCAGGTACCCCGCATCAGGCACCGGGCGCATTTTGATCATTTTCTCGATGTGCGCAATCCCCGGCCCAGCCCCATCATGCCCATGCCTCCGCCGCGGCGGCACGCCATGCAGCACGGCAGGCTGGACAGGGCCAGGGAGATATATGAGACATCGCCTTTTAATAGATACGTCGGACCCGAAAAGCCCGACCTGCTCATCGTCACCTGCGGCAGCGGCTGGCTGTATTCACAGGACGCCGTCAGCGCGCTCAAACTGGAAAACCGCGTGGGCATACTCAAGCTGGGCACGCTATGGCCGCTGCCGGAGAAGCTGGTGAAAAGCTGCCTCAACAGGTGTGATAAAGTGCTCTTCATCGAGGAGACCGATCCCTTCCTCGAGGGCGCCGTTATGGAGTACAGCAGCAGCCTTTCGCCGGAGAGCCGCCACAACATCTTCTACGGCAAGCATACGCAGCACACCAACGCCTTCGGCGAGCTCACGCCGGGCGTTGTGATCAGGGCCATCGCCGCCGTGCTGGATATTATGTACGAGGTCAGAGATGCTGAGTATATAAAGAAGGTCGAGGCCATCCCCAGGTCCGCAATTAAAGAACGGCTGCTTACCTTCTGTGCCGGCTGTCCGCATCGGGCGTCCTACTGGGCCATCAAGAACGCGCTCAGGATGGACGGCCGGGACGGCTTTGTCACCGGTGATATCGGCTGTTATGCAATGGGCGTGGGCCCGGCGGGATTCTTCCAGAACCGCACGCACCAGTGCATGGGCGCC
>JAQUQM010000165.1 GCA_028716085.1 Dehalococcoidia bacterium
GGACAGGCTGCCGCACATCTGGTGCGCCGGCTGCGGTATCGGCCCGGCCCTGAACTGCTTCCTGCGCGCTATAGATAAATCCGGGTTGAACCCGGATAAGGTTTCCGTTGTGTCCGGCATCGGCTGCTCCGGCCGCGTGGCGGGCTACGTGAAGCTCGATTCCTTCCATACAACGCACGGGCGCGCCATACCCTTCGCCACAGGCTTGAGGCTGGCCAACCCGGATCTGAAAGCCGTGGTCTTTTCAGGCGACGGCGACCTGGCTGCCATCGGCGGCAACCACCTGATCCATGCCGCCCGGCGCAATATAGATATGACCGTGATCTGTGTCAATAACTTCAACTACGGCATGACCGGCGGGCAGGTGGGACCCACGGCGCCTTACGACGTGCGGACCTCAACCACACCCTATGGTAATTTCGAGCCTGCCTTCAACCTGCCCATGCTGCTTTACGGCAGCGGGGCGTCCTATATTGCCAGGTGGACGGTGATCCACCTGCACCAGCTTGAGAGCACCATCATGGAAGCCATGTTGAAACCGGGTTTCTCCTTCGTGGAGGTGATCAGCCCCTGCCCTCCCGTCTATGGCAGGATGAACAAGGAGCCGGACGGGCTGAACTCGCTGAAAAATTATGTGAAAAGGAGCGTCATCAAGAATGGCGCCGACCCCGGGGAAACGGAGATAACGCAGGACGGCCCCATCGTAGTGGGTAAGTTCGTAGATGTCGTGCGCCCCACACTGCAGGAAAGCATGGCCAAGATGGCCGCAAAGGCGAAGAAACCGGCAGCGAAATAGCCGTGAGGACAGTGCCTTTCAGGGAAATTTGAATGAAGAAAGTTGAAATCAGGATAGCGGGATTCGGCGGGCAGGGGGTAGTCCTGCTGGGCAACATCATGGGCAAGGCCGCCTCGATTTATCATAAAAAATTCGCCGCGCTGACGCAGAGCTACGGGCCTGAATCCAGGGGCGGTTCGTGCCGCGCCGAACTCATTATCAATGAAACCCCTATCGACTATCCCTACATCGCTGATCCCGGGATACAGGTCATCCTCTCGCAGGAGGCTTACGCCGAATTCGGGCGCAAATCACCGAAGGATACCCTCCTCTTCGTGGACTCGGAGCTGGTGAAGATCGACGATCCGCCTGCCGCCAGGTTGATCACCATACCGGCAAGCCGCCTGGCGCAGGAAATGGGACGGCCGGTTGTCGCCAATATTATCATGCTCGGATTTCTCGCCGCGCACAGCAATATCTTGCCCAGGGAAGCGCTGGAGAAATCGATCAAAGATTTTATTCCTGCCGGCACCGAGAGCTTCAATATGAAAGCTTTCGAGCTGGGATATAACTATTCACCGCCGGCTGACAGGCCTGCCTGAAATGGAGAGAAGCTTAAGAGCTGCAATCATCGGTGACTCGGTAGATGCCCTGCAGGCTGCATCATACCTGGCCGGAATAGGCATAGACGTAAGGTTTATCACCGGTTCGCCTACTTTCGCTTTTTTCGATTCGTCACAGGCCGATCCCAGGCTTTTCTGGTCCACGGTCCTCAACGCCGTTAAGAACCCCTCCATCAGCTTCCGCTACAACACGCTCTCCACGGAGATCAGAGGGACGAAGGGAGATTTTCATATCGGCACAAAGCAGCGGCTCAGCTATATCGACAGCAACCTCTGCACGGGCTGCAAGAAATGCGAAGAGAATTGTTCTACCATGCTGGCGACCCTGAAGGACGGGGAAAAGATAAGCAGAAAAGCCGTCCATAAACCGTACCCCGGCATTAAGTCGGTCCCCTCGACCATGGTCATAGACAAGAACGAGGTTGCGCCCTGCCGCGTTGCCTGCCCGCTGGGCATCAATGTCCAGGGCTTCATATCCTTGCTGGCCAACGACAAGGTCGATGAAGCTTACGAGCTGATCAACATGAAAGCCCCTCTGGGCGGCATCCTGGGACGCCTGTGCAAGCATCCGTGCGAGGAGAAGTGCAACAGGGTGAAGATCGACAGCCCAGTGTCCATCAGGGCGTTGCACCGGTATACCTACGATAACGCGGGCGCTGCCGGGAAAGTGCCTGAAGCGGATGCGATTCCTTCCAGAGGCAAGGTTGCCATCGTTGGAAGCGGCCCGGCAGGCCTCATGGCGGCGTGGGAGCTGAAGCGCCGCGGGTATGAGCCGACCATTTTCGAATCTCACGGTACATACGGCGGCATGCTGGCGACGGGCATACCCAGGTTCAGGCTGTCCAGGGAGATAAGGGAGCGGGAGATAAATAAGATCATCAGCCGGGGCATTAAAATCAGGACCGGCATCACCGTAGGCCGCGATATCGATTTTGCCTACCTGAGGGAACGGGACTATAAGGCCTTTTTCCTGGCCATCGGGGCTTCACGGAACAACAGGTTAAACATACCCGGCGAGAACCTCAAGGGCGTCATCGATTGCATGTCGTTTTTAATAACGCTGAACCAGATGGGCGATATATTCGTGGGTTCGAACATTGTAATTATCGGTGATGGAAACACGGCCGTGGACTCGGCCAGGGTGGCCATACGGAAAAATAAGGGCAGCGTGAAGATTATCAGTTGGACCGTGCCCGACGAGCT